>DATKLF010000112.1:0-91911 GCA_035542555.1 Solirubrobacteraceae bacterium
GCGCGTTCGGTCCAGTCCCTCCTCGACTATCTCCTGGGCGAATGAGACGGCGCGGCGGAGCGGCATCGATCGCAGCGAACCCCGTGCTGATCGGCGCGGCGACGGTCCTCGTGGTGATCGTCGCCGTGTACCTGGCGTACAACGCGAACTCGGGGCTGCCGTTCGTCCCCACCTACCACGTGCGCGCCGAGATCCCGAACGCCGCCGGGCTCGTGAAGGGCAACGACGTGCGCGTCGGCGGCACGCGCGTCGGCCTGGTCTCGGGCATCAGCCCGGTGACGCACCCGAACGGCCGCGTCACGGCGGCGATCGACCTGAACCTGCAGACGGTCGTCAAGCCCCTGCCCGCCGACACGCTCGTGATGGTCCGCCCGCGATCGGCACTCGGCGAGAAGTACGTGCAGCTCACGCGTGGCACGAGCTCGAAGACCATTCCCGACGGCGGCACGCTGCCGCTCGCGCAGGCCAAGCCCCAGCCGGTCGAGCTCGACCAGGTCTTCAACATGTTCAGCGACCCGACGCGCAAGGCGATCGGCGTCAACCTCGCCTCCTTCGGCAACGGCTTCGCCGGGCGCGGCCCCGACCTGAACTTCGCGATCCAGGACCTGAGCCCGCTGCTGCGCGTGCTCGATCCCGTCGCGACCAACCTCTCGAGCAGGCGGACCGACCTGCGCGGCTTCTTCGACGGGCTGGCCCGCGCGGCGGCGGTCGTCGCGCCCGCCGCGGAGACGCAGGCGGCGCTCTACCGCAACCTCGACGCGACCTTCAGCGCGATGGCGAGCGTCGCCACGCCGTACATCCAGGCGTCGATCGTGGGCGGGGTCCCGGCGCTCACCACAGCGATCCGCGACTTCCCACAGCTGCGCCCGTTCCTGGCCAACAGCGCCGACCTCTTCCACCAGCTGCAGCCCGGCGTGAACGCGCTCGCAAACGCCGCGCCGGACCTCGCCCAGACGGTGAGGATCGGCACCCCGGTGCTGCAGCAGTCGCCGGCGTTCAACCAGCGCGTGGCGACGACGCTGCAGGCCGTGCAGTCGTTCAGCACCGACCCGCTCGTCAAGCTCGGCGTCAACGACCTGGCCACCGCGGCGGGCATCCTCGAGCCGACCGTCGCGTTCATCACGCCGGCGCAGACCGTCTGCAACTACCTGGGGACGGCGCTGCGCAACGTCTCGAGCCTGCTCAGCGAGGGCGGCAGCACCGGCACGCTGCAGCGCTTCTCGATCATCGCCGCGCCGACGGGGCCGAACAACGAGGGCTCCCCGTCGTCCGCGCCTGCGAACGGCCCCGCGCCGGGCAACAACTTCCTGCACTCGAACCCCTATCCGTTCACCGCGGCGCCCGGCCAGCCGAAGACCTGTGAGGCCGGGAACGAGAAGTTCATCCCGAGCAAGGTCGTGATCGGCAACGTGCCCGGGATGGCCCCGACCACCCTCCACGACAACACCGGTCCCTGATGCCGAGCCTGCGCCGCAAGAAGGAGGACCGTCCGCGCACGCTGCGCAAGGACCGCACGGGCGCCAGCCCGTTCCGCGTCGGTGTGCTCGTGCTGATCGGCTTCGTCGCCATCACGTACTTCGGGTTCACGAAGAAGAACCCGTTTGCACATCCGTTCGAGTTCAAGGCCGTCTTCCACTCGGCGAACTCCATCCGCCTGAACTCGCCGGTGCGAATCGCGGGCGTGAACGTCGGCAAGGTCGTGAAGATCAGCGGCCAGGACGGCACCGACAACGCCGTCATCACGATGCAGGTGAGCAGCGCCGGCCTGCCGATCCACAAGGACGCCGAGCTGAAGATCCGCCCGCGCATCTTCCTCGAGGGCAACTTCTTCGTCGACCTGCACCCCGGCACGCCCTCCTCGCCGACGATCTCCGACGGCGACACGATCCCCGTGGACCAGACCGCGACGCCGGTGCAGCTCGATCAGGTGCTGACCTCCCTGCAGCAGGACACCCGCCGCCAACTCCAGGTGCTGCTGCAGAGCCTGGGCACGGCGCTGACCGCGAAGCCGACCCCGGCCGAGGATGCCGACCAGACGCCGTACGTGCGCGGGCTGTCGGCCGCGCAGGCGCTGAACAGCGCGATCACGTTCGGCAAGAGCGCGCTGCGCGACAGCACGATCACGCAGCAGGCGCTGCAGGGCGTCGTGCCCTCTGACCTGCCCGGGCTCGTCCAGGGGCTGGCGGCGACCGGCGCGAAGCTCGCGAGCCGCGAGCAGGAGCTCGGCGACCTCGTCGAGAACTTCAACACGACGCTCGGCGCGCTCGCGAGCCAGGAGAGCAACCTCCAGGCGGCCGTGCGCGAGCTCGGCCCGACCGTTCAGACCGCTTACACCTCGCTCGGCAACCTCGACGCCGCGCTTCCGAGCGTGCGCGCCTTCTCACTGGCGATCATCCCGGGTGTCGAGCAGACGCAGCCGACGATCGACGCGGTCACGCCGTGGATCGCGCCGACCGAGAAGCTCGTCTCGCAGCAGGAGCTCGGCGGGCTGCTGCAGAACCTGCAGCCGGCGACCGCGAGCCTGGCGAAGGCGAGCGCCGAGACGATCCCGGTGCTCAAGCAGGGGAACCTGCTCTCGCGCTGCGTCACCGACGTGATCCTGCCCGCAGGCAACGTGAAGCTCGACGACGGGCCGTTCTCGACGGGCAAGGAGAACTACAAGGAGTTCTGGTACTCGATGGTCGGGCTCGCCGGCGAGGGCCAGAACTTCGACGGCAACGGCCAGTACGTCCGCTTCCAGTCGGGCGGCGGCCAGTACAGCGTGAAGCTCACGGGCGGCAACCTCGGCTCGCAGGGGACGCTCTACGGCAACTCGGTCGGCAAGCCGCTCGGCACCCGCCCAGCCTGGAACGGCGGCGTGAAGCCGCCCTACAAGCCGACGACCGCCTGCTACACGCAGGCCGTCAAGGACTGGAACGCGTTCTACAACCAGTACCCCGCCGGCCCCTCGGACGCAGGCTGAGATGAAGCGCGCGATCCAGAAGCACATGAAGGACTTCCTCGCGATCGTCGCGATCGCGGTGATCGCGCTGCTGACCGCCGGCTTCATCCTCTCCCATCAGCGCTTCTACCTGCCCTCGTGGGTGCCGATCATCGGCTCGGACCTCGTGACCTACAACGCGGAGTTCCAGACGGCCCAGGCCGTCACGCCCGGCCAGGGCCAGACCGTGCTCGTCGCCGGGGTGCAGGTCGGCGAGATCAGCGGCGTGACGCTGAAGGGCGGCCGTGCGGTCGTCCAGATGAAGCTGAAGAAGAAGTACACGCCGATCTTCCGCAACGCGACGGCGCTGCTGCGGCCGAAGACCGGCCTCCAGGACATGGTCATCGAGCTCGACCCCGGGAACCGCTCCGCGGGCGAGCTCCCGGTCGGAGGGACGATTCCCGTCGCGCAGACGCAGCCGGACATCAACCCCGACGAGATCCTCGCGGGCCTGGACACCGACACGCGCGCCTACCTGCGCCTGCTGATCGCGGGCGGTGGTCAGGGCCTGGCGGGCAACGCCGCGAACCTCTCGGCCACGCTGAAGCGCTTCGACCCGACCGCGCGCTACCTCACGCGGATCGGCCAGGCGCTGCGCACCCGCAGCGCGTACATCCGCCGCTCGATCCACAACTTCCGCCTGATCGCGCAGGAGCTCGGCTCGCGCGACACGCAGCTCGCCGAGTTCGTCGACTCCTCCAACCGCGTCTTCCAGTCGTTCGCCAACCAGCAGGCGAGCCTCAGCGAGACGATCAGCCTGCTCCCGACCGCGCTAGCCGAGACGAACGCGGCGCTGTCGAAGTCCTCGACCTTGAGCGCAGAGCTCGGGCCGACGCTCGCCGAGCTGATGCCGACCGCGAACGGGCTGGCGCCCGCGCTGAAGGGCTTCCAGGACTTCGCGATCCAGACCAAGCCGGTGATCGAGAACCAGCTCAGCCCGTTCACGCAAGCCGCCCAGCCGACGGTCGCGGCGCTGCGCCCGGCGGCCGCCAACCTCGCGACGGCACTCCCCGGCCTCAACACCTCGCTCGATGTGCTGAACACGCTCTTTAACGAGCTCGCCTACGACCCGCCCAGCGGGAAGACGAAGGGGCAGGGCTACCTGTACTGGCTCGGCTGGCTGAACCACGAGGGCGCCTCGATCTTCGGCTCGCAGGACGCCCACGGGCCCACCCGCCGCGGCCTGGTCTTCGGCAACTGCGCGTCGCTCGCGACGCTCGAGGTGGTCGGCACGGCCAACCCCGTGCTCGGCACGCTCGCCGCCCTGCTGAACGCGCCCACGACCAAGGAGGTCTGTGGAACCGGGGCGGGTGCCGCCGCCGCGAAGGCCGCCGCCGCGCGCGTGCGCGCGCACGCCGCCGAGATCGCGCGCGTCCAGCCCTCCGGCCTCGGTCCGGCACCGCCCGGCGCATCGACCGCGACTGCGGCCGCGCCCGCGGCGACCACGACGACCGCGGCGGCGCCGGCGAAGGCGGCCGGAGGGTAGATGCAGAAGCAGGCCCCCAGCGTCGGGCGGATTCTCACGATGGTGCTGTTCGCACTCTCGTGCTTCGGCCTGTTGCTGTTTCTGTGGGTGGCCTTCGGCGGCTCGACGCCGCTGCGCGCGAAGGGCTACCGCGTCGTGATCCCCTTCAAGCAGTCCGGCCAGCTCGCCCTGCAGGCGGACGTGCGCATCTCCGGCGTGACCGTCGGCCACGTGCGGTCGATCGTCGCCGATCCGCACACCGGGAACTCGGACGTCACGATCGAGCTCTTCCCGCAGTACGCGCCCGTGCACCGCGACTCGCGGGTCATGCTGCGCGCCAAGACGCTGCTGGGCGAGACGTACGTCGAGCTGACACCCGGGCGGCCGAACAGTCCGGTGGTGCCCGACGGTGGCCGGCTCTTGCCCGGCGTCGTGGCGCCGACGGTGGAGCTCGACCAGATCACCCGCGCCTTCGACGCCAAGACGCGCGCGGCCTTCGCCACCTGGCAGATCGAGCAGGCGCTCGCGGTGATCGGGCGCGGGCGGGACATCAACTCGTCGATCGCGCTGCTCTCGCCGCTGGAGGAGCAGGCGACCTCGCTGCTGCGGGTGCTGAACCGCGACCCGCCGGCGCTCAGCCGGCTGGTGCGCAACACCGGCGTCGTGTTCAGCGCGCTGACGGCGCGCGACGCGCAGCTGCGCAGCCTGATCGAGAACGCGAACACCGTGTTCGCGACGACGGGGCGCCTCAACGCGCAGCTGGCGGCGACGTTCGTGGCGCTGCCGACGTTCGAGAAGGAGTCCACGCTGACGCTGGACCGGCTGGTGCGCTTCGCCGACACGACGAACCCGCTCGTCAACGAGCTCAAGCCGGTCGCCCAGCAGCTCACGCCCACGATGCAGGCGCTCCAGGGGCTCGCGCCGCAGCTCAACTCGCTCTTCACCGGCCTGGGCCCCGCGCAGCAGGCGTCGGTCAAGGGCCTGCCCGCGACCGACCAGTTCCTCAAGAGCGCGGCGCCGTTCTTCGCCGCGCTCGACCCGTCGCTGGCGCAGCTCAGCCCTCTGCTGCAGTTCGTCGGCGCCTACCCGAACTCGCTCACCGCGTTCATGGCGAACACCGCCGCCGCAACGCAGGCACAGGCCGCCCAGAACGGCCGCCAAGTCCGCTACCTGCGCTCGACGAACCCGCTGAGCCCCGAGGGGCTGGGGGGGTACCCGCAGCGCGTGAAGTCCAACCGCCCGAACCCGTACACGTTCCCGCGCTCGTTCGACCTGCTGCCCACGGGCATGATCCAGTTCAAGACGAACCAGTGCACGATCGGCGTCGCGCCATCGCTGGCGCCGAACACCGCGGACGTGATCGGTCAGACGCTGACGAACAACATCAACGCGTTCGCCTTCGACAACGACCCGGCAAACGTCCCGGCGCCGCCGTGCAAGCAGCAGCTCGACTTCAGCGCGTCCGGCAAGACGACGCAGTACCCACAGATCGCCGCGAGCACGAACCCCCCGCTGCCGAAGTTCGGCGTCTCGCCGTGAGCGGCGCCTGACCCCGCGGGCGGCGGTACGGTTCCGGCGATGCTCTCGCGGCTGCTCGGGCGGCTCATGGCTCTGGGGGCGCGCCGGCCGGTCGTGGTCGCCGCGACCGTGCTCGTGCTCGCCGCGACCGGCGCGGTCCTCGCGCTGCGCATGCAGCCGAGCGCCGACACCGGCACGCTCGTCGGGCGCTCCACCACCGGCTACGCGGCCACGCAGGTCCTGCACCGGCGCTTCGGCGACGACGCGATCTACGTGCTCATCGGCGAACCGGTCTCGCGCGTCGTCCTGACCTCGGATCTCGACCAGGTGCTCGGCCTGGAGGGCTGCCTGTCGGGGAACGTCCCTGCCGCCCAGACGCCACCCGGCGGGCCGGCAGGCCCATGCGCGCGCCTGGCCGCCACGAAGCCCGCGAAGGTCGTCTTCGGGCCTGGCACGTTTCTGAACGAGGCCGTCGGGCAGATCTCCGACGAGTTCACCGCAGCGCAGGCGGCCGAGCGCGCACAGGCCAGGCGCGCCGGCGACGCCGCCTACCGGCTCGCGCTCGCGCACGGTCTGGGGCGCGCGTCCGCGAGCGCCTACGCGCAGCAGGCCGCAAAGCTCGTCCAGGCGAAGTTCACCGCGCAGGTGCTCGGGCTGGCGCTGCGCTACGGCCTGACCGCGGCGCCGAGCCTCGACGACCCGCAGTTCATCTCGCGGCTGGTCTTCGACGACCGCCGGCCGGCGGGCACGCCGAAGGCGCGCTTCGCGTCGATCTTCCCGGGGCCGCAGGGCGCGCTCATCCAGGTGCGCCTGCGCGACGGCCTGAGCGAGAGCGCGCAGCGTGCGGCGATCGCCGACATCCGCGCGGCCACGCGGATGCCCGATTGGCGCCTGTCGGCCGGCGGCTACGCGGTGACCGGCGCGCCGGTGCTGGTGCAGGAGCTCTCCAGCGCGATCTCGCACTCGATCCTCGTGCTGCTGCTGGCGGCCGTCGTCGTCATGGCCCTCACGCTGCTGCTCGTCTTCCGTGCTCGGCTGCGGCTCGTCCCGCTGCTCGTCGCGCTCGCGGCCGCCGGCCTGACGTTCGGCGTCATGGCGATCAGCGGCGTCGGCCTGACGATGGCGTCGATCGCCGTCATCCCGGTGCTCATCGGGCTCGCCGTCGACTACGCCGTGCAGCTGCAGTCGCGCATCCAGGAGGAGCCCGTCAGGCTCGAGCCGAGCCTGGCGCGGGTCGCCGCTCGCGGGGCGCCGACGATCGCGATCGCCGCGGCGGCGACCGCCGCGGGCTTCCTCGTGCTCGCGCTGTCGCCCGTCCCGATGGTGCGCGGCTTCGGCGTCCTGCTGGTCGTCGGGATCATCCTTGCGATCGTGTGCGCCCTGACGCTCGGGGTTGCGGTCCAGGCGCTCGCCGAGCGGCGCGGCGCCCGTCCGGCGAAGGCGGGGGACGTCGGGGCGCTCGGGCGCGCCCGCGTGGCGCTCGAGGCCGCCTGGAACGGCGCCGGCGAGATCGTCACCGGCTCGCACGCGTGGGAGCTCGCGCGCGGCGGCGTGCACCGTGGGGGGCGGGGCGCGCTGCGCGCGGCGGTCGGCAGGCCCGGACGCGTCCTCGGGATCGCCGCCGCGCTGGCCCTCGCCGGCTGGGCGCTGGACACGCAGACGCGGGTCGAGTCGGACGTGCAGAAGCTCGTCCCGCAGAACCTCGCGGCGCTCTCGGACCTGCATCGCCTGCAGAACATCAGCGGCGTCGGCGGCGAGGTCGACGTCGTCGTCGAGGGCCGGCGCGTCACCGATCCCGCGGTGGTCGCCTGGATGACGCGCTACCAGGCGAAGATCCTGCGTGAGCTGCACTACGACCCCAGGCGCGGCTGCGGGCGCTCAGACGTATGTCCCGCCTTCTCCCTGCCCGACCTCTTCACGACGAAGGCCTCGCTGGCGACGCGCGCGCGTGTCGAGAACCTGCTCGACGCGGTGCCCTCGTACTTCTCGCAGAGCGTGATCACGCCCGACCGGCGCACCGCAACGCTCGCCTTCGGCCTGCGCCTGATGCCGCTGGAGCGCCAGTTCCAGGTGCTGCGCACGATGCGCGCCGGGCTCGATCCGCCGCCGGGGGTGCGCGCGCGGCTGGCGGGGCTCCCGGTGCTCGCCGCGGAGGCCAACGACCGCCTGTCCTCGCCGCTGCGGCGGATCGAGACGCTCGTGGCCGGCCTGCTCGCGGTCGGCCTGGTGCTGCTGCTCGCGCTGCGCAGCCCGCGCCGCGCGCTCGTCCCGCTGATCCCGATCGTGCTCGCGACGGGCTGGTCGGCGCTCGTCCTGTTCCTCACGCGCATCCCGCTCAACCCCCTCTCGATCGTTCTCGGCGCGCTCGTGATCGCCATCGCGACCGAGTTCAGCGTGCTGCTCAGCGAGCGCTTTCGCGCCGAGCGCGCCGCCGGCCACGAGGTGACCGAGGCCCTGCAGCGGACGTACCGCTCGACCGGCGCCGCGGTGCTCGCCTCGGGGGTGACGGCGATCGCGGGGTTCGCGGTTCTCGTCGTCTCGGACATCCGCATGCTGCGCGACTTCGGCTTCGTCACGGTGATCGACCTGGCCGTCGCGCTGATCGGGGTGCTCGTCGTCCTGCCGGCCGTGCTCGTGCTCGCCGAGCGCGGAGCCCTCGTCCCGCGCCCGGTGCGTGCGCGGCGCCGGGGCGCGGCCCGGGTCGAGCGCGCGCCCGCGGCGTGAGCGCCGGCGCCGAGGGGCCGCTGGACTTCGGCGGCGACGAGACCGGTGAGCCCGCGCCGGCGACGCCCGCGACGGGGCCCACGCGACCCCCGGGGGCCGGGCACCGCGAGCGGCGCGCGGCGGGCACGGCGGTGCGCGCGCGGCTCCCCGGGGCGATCCTGCTCGCAGCCGGCGTCGTGCTGCTCGCGCTCGTCGGGCTGAACACGCTGCGCACGCACGGCAACTCCTCGACCGGCCCGCCGGCCGGGCGCCAGGCTCCGCGATTCGCCGCGCCGCTGGCGGTCGGCGGCCCGGAGGGCGACGTGAACGTCGCCCAGCGCGCGGGCCAGGGCGCCGCCGGCGCGCGACCTGCCTGCGCGGTGCGCGGCCCCGGCATCCTGAACTCGTGCGACCTGACACGCGGCCACGCCGCGGTGCTCGCGTTCTTCGCCGCAGGGGAGGGGCGCTGCACCGGGGAGGTGGATGTGCTGGCGCGGGCCGCGCGCGCGACGCCGGCCGTGCGGGTCGCGGCGATCGGCGTGCGCAGCGACCGGGGGGCGCTGCGCCGGCTCGTCGTCGCGCGTCGCTGGGCCTTCCCGGTCGCCTACGACCGCGACGGCGCGCTTGCGAACCTCTACGGCGTCGCGGTGTGCCCGCAGCTCACCTGGCTGCTGCCGGGCGGGGTCGTGCGCGAGACGACCGTCGGCGCCCTCAGCTCGGCGGCGCTCACGCAGCGCCTGCGAGCCCTGCAGCGGCGTGCGCAGACGACCGGGGGCAGCGCATGAGGACCGCGGGCGAGGCGCCGCTCGAGCACGGCCGCGTCGCCGGCGAGCTCGCCGTCGAGTTCCCGGACCTCGACATCGTGAGCGTCGAGGTCGAGATCGCCGGGCGGCGTGCCGATCCGGGGGTCGCCGAGCGCCTCGCCGTCCTGGCCGATCGCTTCCGCGGCCGCCGCGCGGTCGAGCTGCGCCGCGAGCCGGTCCCGGCCGCCTACCGGGTGTTCTTCCGCCACGTGGGCATCGACCCGGAGGTGCGCCGGACCCCGATCGAGGAAGCGGCCGTCGTGCGGCTCGTGGAGGGCGGCCACCGCTCCGCCGGGCGCCTCGACGACGCGCTGCTGCTCGCGCTCCTCGAGACCGCCGTCCCGGTGACCGCGCTCGACGCCGTCCGGGCCGACCGCCCGCCGGGCCTGCGGCCGGCGGTACGCGGCGAGCGACTGGGACGTGGCGCCGCGGCGCCACGGCTGCCGGCCGGGAGGATCGTGCTCGCCGACCGAGGTGGCCCGCTCGCGGAGCTCTTCGGGACGGTCGCGCAGGACGCGGCGCCGGGACGCGGCGCCTCGCGCGTGCGCCTCGTCGCCGTGCGGATCCCCGGCGTCCCCGCGATCCACGTCGAGGAGGCGCTGTGGACGTGCCAGGAGGCCCTGTCCCTCGCATGACCGCAGGGCCCGGGGGTAGACTGCGGCGCGTGGAGGGAGGCGCGATGCACGAGCAGCGGGGCGTCGGGACACTCCGCCCGGCCGGAAGGCCGCTGCGCCCGTCCGGGGGCGACCAGCTCGCCGCGCGGCGCGCGCTGCGCGCCCAGGTCGACCGGCTCGAGCGCGAGCTCGCCGCGGCCGTCGCCGCGTCGTTCCCCGACGGCGGCGTGGAGACTGCGGTGCCCGCCGCCGGCGGCCCGCGCGTGCTGACGCTCGGCGAGCTCGAGCGCCTGCGCGACGCCCTTGCCGGCCGCGTCGCCGACGCCCGGGGCGTGCTCGCCGAGCGCGAGGAGCGCCGCGCAGCCGCCCGCCTGCGGCTCGAGCGGATGCTGCTCGCCCCGGGCAAGCACCGGTTCGCCCGCGTCACGCGGCGCGAGCTCGGCGAGGACGGCTGCGGGGCCTGGCACGTCCGGCCACGGCTGGGCATCATCGGGATGCTCATGGGCTGGTGGCACGTGAAGCTGTCGTCGGGCTGTCCGTTAGCCACCTGACATGGGGCGGCGCAGCCGCAAGCGCGCGGGGGGCCCCGCGCAGCACGCCGGGCGCATCCGCCCGGAGGCGCCGGGCGAGAGCTCGGAGGTCGCTACCCGCGCGCCGGAGCCTCACGCGCGCCCGCGGGCGCGCAAGGCCCCGCTCGAGGAGGCGCCCAAGCCGCCGTGGGCACCGGTCCCGCTGACCGAGATCTGCATCTTCGTCGGCCTCGTCGTGCTCGGCGTGGCGATCCTGCGCGGGGGCGGCTCGCGCGGCGTGCTGCTCGCGTTCGGCCTGGCGCTCGTGATGGTCGCGACACTCGAGCTGGCGCTGCGCGAGCACCTCGCCGGATACCGCTCGCACTCGGCGCTGCTCGCCGGGCTCTGCGCGATGCTCGCCGCCGTGCCGCTGGCGATCATCGTCCGGCCGGCGAAGGCGGTCGACGTGATCGTCGCGGCGGTCGTCTTCCTCGCGGCCTTCCTGGCGTTCCGCGACCTCTTCCGCCGCCGCGCGGGCGGGATGAGCTGGCGCGCATAGACTTCCGCGCGTGACCGACCAGGCTCAGACCCCGCCGCCGCTCGGCGACGCGCCCGAGGCGGTGACGCCGCCGCCGGCGCCCGCACGGCGGATGCGCATCACGGGAATCCATCACGCGACGCTCATCAGCGCGGACCTGGCCCGCACGACGGCCTTCTACCGCGACGTCCTCGGCCTGGCGCTGGTGCGCGAGGCGACGAACGACGACGACCCGGGCGCGCGGCACTTCTGGTTCTCGGCCGACGCCGGCGAACCGCCGGCACCCGGGACGATCCTGTCGTTCCTCGAGTACCCGGCGATGGGGCCCGGCTCGCAGGGCACCGGCGCCACCCACCACATTGCGCTCGCGGTCGGCTCGGCCGACGAGGTGGCAGCCTGGCGCGATTACCTGCGCTCGCGCGACGTGCCGACCACCGAGGTCTTCGACCGCGGCGGGCTGACCTCGATCTACCTGCGCGACCCGGACGCGCACATCCTCGAGATCGTCGCCCCCTCGGCCTGACAGGCGTCTCGGCGCCCGCAGCCCCGCCGAGCGTCCCGCGATGCCGCCCTGAGGCGGCAGCGAAGGACGCTCGGCGGGGCGTGTGGTGCCTCCTCAGGCTCCCGCGACGGCGAACGCCGGCGTCAGCGACTCGATGCCGCTGCGCGCGGCTGCGGCCTGCTCGGCGAGCAGCTGCGCGACCGCGCGGCGCTGGCGATCGGTCATCGAGCCGATCGTCTTGCTCTCCGACATCGGGATGGCCTGAAGGAACCGGCGGCAGCGCGTCTGACCCCAGCGCCGCTGGCTCGTCAGCAGGTCGGCGACCGTCATCGACTCCGCCTCCCACGGCGAGCACATGATCACCTCGGCGGCGGTGATCTCCCCCGCCGCGATGCGCCGCTTGAGCTCGGCGCGCGCGAGCCTGACGGCGTTCGCGCGCTCGAGCGCCTGCAGGTGCTGCGGCGCAGGGGTGATCGTCGCTCCGTGCGTCATGGATCCTCCTTCCGCCCAGTGGGCGGCCTCCTCTGATGATGGGCTGTCATGACCGGCGTACAGCGTCGGCCCGGGTTCCCCCGAGGGTCGATTCCGGACCGTCCGACAGGCCTCCCCACGGAACCTGTCGTCTGAGAGCCTTCCCTCTTCCCGAGCGCTCGCCGGCGCGGTCAGGAACCTACGCAACGGTCCGCGCGGAGGTCAACGGCCCCCGCGGCGGAAGTTCCGCTCAGAGCGCCGGTTTCGTGCGCGGCCCGGACGCGTGTTCAGGTGGTCGGCTCGGCGTGCGGCGGATGCAGCGCGCCGGGTGGCGGCAGGGGCCCGTGCTGGGCCTCGAAGGAGCGCTTGACCGACGCGAAGGCCTCGAGTGCACGCTCGATCGTGGCGCGGTCGTGGGTCGCCATGACGCTCGTGCGCAGGAGCGCGCCGCCGGGCGGAACGGCCGGGTGCAGGGCCGTGTTGACGAAGACTCCGGCGTCGTACAGCGCCCGCCAGAGCAGGACCGCCTTCCAGTCGTCGCCGACGAGCACCGGGATGATCGGCGTGACGATCGTGCCGTCCACGACGCCCGGCGCGTCGAGCTGCGCCCCCGCCTCCAGGCGCTGGGGACGCACCACCGCGAAGCCGAGCTCCTCGAGGCCGTCGCGCAGCGTTCGCGCGTTGGCCAGGACCGCTGCCAGCAGGCCGGCACCCTCGTCCGAGCGCAGCACCCGCAGGGCTGCGAGCGCCGCCCCGACCGCCGCCGGGACGCCGGAGGCGGTGAACAGGTAGGCGCGCGACTGCACGCGCAGGTAGTCGATGACGTCCGCGTCGCCGGCGACGAAGCCGCCACAGGCCGCCAGCGACTTCGAGAACGTCCCGACCCGCAGGTCCACGTCGTCCTCGGCGCCGAGCAGCTCGGCGGTCCCGGCGCCGCGCCGCCCGAGCACCCCCGCCCCGTGGGCCTCGTCGACCATCAGCCGGGCGCCGTGGCGCGCGCACAGCTCGGCGATCTCCGGGAGCGGGGCGATGTCGCCCTCCATCGAGAAGACCCCGTCCACGACGACGAGCACGCCGCCGCCGTCACCCTGCGCACGCTGCAGCGCCTTCTCGAGCTTCTCCAGCCGGTTGTGGCGGAACGGGCGCAGCTTGGCGCGCGACAGCAGGCAGCCGTCGAGGATGCTCGCGTGGTCGCCCGAATCGACGATCACCGTGTCGCCCGGACCGAGGATCGTGCCGAGTGCGCCGAGGTTCGCCTGGTGGCCGGTGGTGAACACGAGCGCGTCGTCGGTGCCCATCCACTCGGCGATCTCGCGCTCGAGCTCGAGGTGCAGGGGGATCGTGCCGTTCAGCAGGCGCGAGCCGGTGAGGCCGGTCCCGTACCGCAGCAGCGCGTCCTGCGCCCCCTGAACGACGCGCTCGTCGGCGGTCAGGCCCAGGTAGTTGTTGGAGCCGAGCATGATCCGCTCGGCGCCCTCCATCTCCACGACCGGCCGCGCGGGACCCTCGAGCGTGCGGAAGTAGGGCAGGACGTCGGCCTCGCGCGCCGCACGCAGCTGCTCCTCGCGCTCGTGGCCGCGAGCCTTGGCGAAGACGTCGACGTGGGTCTGGGACATATAGTGGCCCGCTGTGATCGAGGTCAGGCCGGTGGCGAACAGGCGCGATCTGCGGGAGTTCATCGACCTGCAGTACCGGCTGCATGCTAGCTCGCCGCAATGGGTTCCCCCGCTGCGGCTTGAGCGCTGGGTGTTCCTGAACCCGCGCCTGAACGCCTACTACAAGCACGCCGACGTGCAGCTGTTCCTCGCCTACCGCGACGGCCGGCCGGTCGGGCGCATCAGCGCCCAGATCGACCGCAACTACAACGCCTTCCATAGCTCGCGCTGGGGCAACTGGGGGTTCTTCGAGCTCGAGAACGACCAGGAGGTCGCCGACGCCCTGCTGGCAGCGGCCGAGGGCTGGCTGCGCGCGCGCGGCTGCGACCGGATGGTCGGGCCGATGGACTTCGCCGTCAACGACGAGAGCGGGATCGTGATCGAGGGGTACGAACTGCCGCCGATGATCCGCCAACCGTGGCAGCCGCCCTACTACCGCACGCTCTGCGAGGGGGCCGGGCTCGAGAAGGCGATGGACTTCTTCATGTGGGACCTGAAGATCGACGACCGGCGCAACATGCTGCCGGTGATCGAGGAGCTCGCGGAGAAGGTCGAGTCCGAGCACGGCATCCGACTGCGCCATATGACGCGCCGCTCGCTGCGCCGCGACCTCGACCGCTTCGCCGACGTCTACAACTCGGCGTGGTCGCACAACTGGGGGTTCGTGCCCTACACGGAACAGGACCTGGACGCCTACGCCCAGGAGCTGCAGCTCGTCTTCGACAAGAAGTGGTTCATGGTCGCCGAGCGCATCAGCGACGGCGCCACGGTCGCGGTCGCGATCACCGTCCCGGACGTCAACCAGGTGCTGAAGCGGATGAACGGCCGCCTGCTGCCGCTGGGGTGGTGGCGCTTCCTGCGCAAGGGACGCACGATCGACCGCTGCCGCGTGGGGTTCCTCGGCGTCAAGCCCGAGTTCCAGCACACGGGCGTGGCCGCCAAGCTCTACGTCGAGCACTTCGACATGGCGGAGATCGGGCCGATCCGCAGCGGCGAGATGGGCTGGATCCTCGAGACGAACACGGCCATGAACCGCGGCATGGAGGCCATGGGCGGGCGGATCGTCAAGCGCTACCGGGTGTACGAGCGGCGCTTCGAGCCCGGCGCCGCGCCGGCCTGGCCGGTCGGCGCGAAGGTCTGGGAGCCCTCCCGCCAGGATCACGATGTCTTCGCCCGCGAGTAGCATCGCTGAGCGATGAGCGACGCCCAGAGCCTGCAGCCGGTCGAGGAGGTCGAGGAGGTGGACGCGGTCCTCGTGAGCGAACCGCGTGTGCTGCCCGCCCCGCGCACCCCCGCCCAGCTGGCGACGACGCCCGCCGCGCTCGCCACGACCTCGTTCCTGGCGGGCATCGCGACCGCAGTGATCATCGCGCGCCGGCGCGCGAGCCGCAGCCAGCGGCGTCTTGCCAGGCGCGGCGCGCGCCCGCGCGGGCTGGACATCGCGGCCTCGCGCTCGTTCCTCGTGGACGTCCACCTGCTCGGCCGCGACTGATGCCCGAGGCTCGGCGGGAGGTGCGCCCGCCGTGGCCGTTCCGCCTGCCGCGCGGCGGCCCGGAGGGGCTCGCCCGCCGCGACGGGCCGGTGCTGCGCCGGCTCGTGCACGTCGACGGGGCCCCCGCGCACGTCGAGGTCGTTCAGCCTCAGGGCGACCGCGTCGTGCTGCTGGCGCGCGCCCACAGCGTGGACATCGCGGAACAGGCGATCGCGCGGATGCGCTTCGCGCTCGCCGTCGACGACAACCTGCGGCCGTTCCACGCCGCGTTCCGTTCGGATCCGCTGATCGGCCGCTCGGTGCGCGCTCGCCCGGAGCTGCGGATCGGACGTCGCCCGGACCCGTTCGAGGCGCTCGTGCTGGCGATCAGCGAGCAGCTCATCGAGTATCGCGAGGCGCTGGCGATCCAGCACCGGCTGCTCGAGCGCCTGGGGCGCCGCTGCCCCTGCTGCGGGCTGCGTGACATGCCCGAGCCGCGGGTGCTGGCCGACGCGGCGCCCGCCGAGCTCGAGGCGCTCGGGCTCAGCGCCGGGAGGGCGCTCGCGCTGCGGCGCGCCGCGCGCGAGGTCGCGAGCGGACGGGTCGACCTGCGCGCGGGCGATCACGAGCGCGGCTGGGCGCGCCTGCGGGCGATCCAAGGGATCGGGCAGTGGACGATCGATGTGCTCGCCCTCCACGGCCAGGGCCGCATGGACCGCCTGCCCGCCGGCGATCTGGCCTATCTGCGCTTCGCCGGGCGCCACCTGTACGGCCATCCGCGAGCCCGCGCCGGCGAGGACGAGGTACGCGCGCTGTTCGCCCCCTACGGACGTTGGGCCGGCCTCGCGGGCGCGCACGCGCTCGGCGTGCAGCCCGGTGGCGGGACGCTGCGCGCCACGCCGCCGACCGTCGGATCGCGGTCTCGCGGCGCCGGATCGCCACCCGATTCCTTGCCGATGCCACCAGCATCGGCGGCGCAGTCGTGCGACGCCCGGCATCCGCGAGCCCGGCGCCCGACGGCCACCGGCTCATTCCGAAACCGGTTCTAGCCCGCCGACGCGGCGTCGTCCGGCCCGACGCCCTGACCCGGCAGGAATTCGTTCGTCAGGGCCGCGCCGACGTTGAGCGGCTTTGTCAGCAGGTCGTTGCGCGCCATCCACGTCGCGTAGGCGGTCCACTCGGCCGGGTCCTGCCAGCCGAACGGGTCGCTCGCGTCCTGCGGGAACAGGGCCGGCAGCGTCGCCTTGACCGTCGCCAGCGCGTAGCGGCGCTTGATGTCGGGCGCTGCCGCCAGGAGCGCCGCCGCACCGGCGGCCGGGGCGGCGCGCGCGGCGCGCGTGCCGCGCTGGAGCGCCTGCAGGAAGCGGCGGATCAGCTCGCCGCGGCGCTCGACGGTGTCCGTGCGCGCGACGAGCACGAGCTCGTCGTAGGTCGGCACGCCGACCCGGTCGACCGGCAGGATGCGCGGGCGACGATGCTGCAGGGCGAGCTGGACGCCCTCGATGTTCCAGAAGGCGCCGAGCGTGGCGTCGACGCGGCCGCTGAGCATCGCCGGGATCAGGTCGTAGCCGACGTTCACGCGCGTGACGCTGCCGGGATCCACGCCGGCGTTCTGCAGGATCTCGTCGAGGTAGGCGTCCTGATAGGGGATGCCGGCGGTGCCGACGCGCTTGCCGGCGAGCGTCTTGGGCGCGACCGGCCGCCGCCCGACGCTCATGAGCGAGGTCAGCGGCTCGGTGGCGACCGCTCCGACGCTCATGACGCGGGCGCCCTTGTCGCGCGCGAGCAGGACCTCCGGCTCGTAGGAGATCGCGAGGTCGGCGCGCCCGGCGATGAGGTACTTCAGCGGGGCCGATGGGTCCGTCGGCGTCTGGAGCTGGACGTTGAGCCCGGCCTGGCGGAAGAAGCCCCGCGCCCGCGCGGTGTAGATCCCCACGTGGTCGGCGTTCGGCAGGTAGTCGAGCACGAGGCGCAGGTTGCTGACCGCGGGCGCCCCGAGGTTCTCGTGCTTGGCGCCGCACGCGCTGGCACCGAGGCTCAGCGCGGCGACCACGACGGCGGCCAGGGCGGTACGGGTTCTCATCGGCGGCTCCATTCGGTGTCGCGGCGCGCCCAGGGCACGAGCAGGCGCTCGGCGAGCGTCAGCAGCGCGAACAGCAGGACGGCGAAGGCGGCGAGCAGCACCACGGCCGCGTACGCGCGCGCCGTCTCGAGCTGGGGGATCGCCTGCAGGATCACGTTGCCCAGTCCCGCGCTGGAGCCGGCGTACTCGGCGAACACCGCGCCGATCACCGCGATGGCGACGGCGATCTTCGCACCGCTGAGGGCGCCCGGCAGCGCGGCCGGCGCCTCCACCCAGCGGAACTCCTGCCAGCGCGTGGCATCGAGCGTGCGCAGGAGCTTCAGCTGCTCGGGGTCGACCGCAGCGAGCGCATCGAGCGTCGTCACCACGACCGGGAAGAAGCAGACGAGCGCGATGATCGCGAGCTTCGGGGCGATCCCGAAGCCGAACCACACGACCAGCAGCGGCGCGATGATGACGATCGGGACCGCCTGCGAGCCGACCAGCAGGGGGTAGATGGCGCGCCGCAGCGTGGGGGAGAGGTGGATCACGATCGCCAGCAGCGCGCCAGCAGCGAGCGCGACCAGGATGCCCAGGCCGATCTCCTGCGCGGTCACGAGCAGGTTGTGCCAGAGCAGGGCGCGGTCGTCCCACAGGGCGCTCGCGACCTCGGTGGGGGCCGGCAGGATGAAGTTGTCCACGTGCCCCAGGCGCGCGTAGGCCTCCCAGCCGCCCAGCAGCACGAGCAGGATGAGGAGCGCCGCGATCACGCGCCGAGCGCCTCCAGCGCCTGCTCGCGCAGCGCGACGACACCCGGATCGGTCGCCCGGCGCGGACGTGGGAGCACGACCTCCAGCACGGCGGCGACCCGCGCGGGGCGCGGTGTGAGCACGACGATCCGGTCCGCGAGCACCGCGGCCTCCTCGACGTCATGCGTGACGAGCAGCGTCGTGCGCTGCTCGCCGGCGAGCGCGGCGCCGAGCCAGTCGCGCATCTCCGCGCGCGTCAGCGCGTCGAGCGCGCCGAAGGGCTCGTCGAGGCAGAGGACAGGCTTGCCCGAGAGGAGGGTTCGCAGGAACGCCACGCGCTGGCGCATGCCGCCGGAGAGCTCGTAGGGGCGGGCGCGCTCGAAGCCCTCCAGGCCGAAGCGGGCCAGCAGCGGCTGCGCCGCCCTGCGAGCCGCCTCACGCGGGACGCCGTGGATGCGCAGGGCGAGCGCCGCATTGTCGAGCGCGTCGAGCCAGGGCAGCAGCAGGTCGTGCTGGGGCATGAGGACGGCGGGCGCGCTCGTGAGCGTTCCGGCGTCCGGTGCCAGCAGGCCGCAGACGAGCTCGAGCAGCGTCGTCTTGCCGCAGCCGCTGGGGCCCACGAGGGCGACGATCTCGCGCGGCGCGACCGACAGCGAGACCCCGTCGACGGCGGTGACGGGGCGCGCGCCGCGACGCCGGCCGGGATGGGCGAACGACACGTCCCGGAGCTCGACCCCGCCGTGGCCCTCCGCTGTGGTCCGAGGCGGTGCGGCCTCGAGCCTCGTCGTCATCGCTCCCTCCGCGGGCATTACCCCACAGGTTCGAAGGGTCAGCGCCGGTTCGCGTGCGCTATCTCAGCCGGCCTCCGCCAGCACCCCCGGTTGAACAGGTACCGCTGTCGATACTACCCGCCGCGGCACCGGATAAAGCGGGCCCAAGCTCATCCTTAAAAGTACATATGTACCGCAACCATCAGCGCCGCTCGGTGTCGTTGTGGATGGACGTCGCAGCGGTACCCAACGCGGGCGGGTCGCGGCCAAGGCCTGCCTCGCGGCGTCGTCCACGGCCCTGGCGGACCGTCGTCTCAGGTCCGCTCGACAGCACGAGACACAAAGCGCCCCGCCCACCTTCGCGTGGCGGGAGGTCGCTGCTCGCGCCCGACCCGTTCCCCGGTCCAGGGCAAGGAGTGGCGGGGCGCTTGCTCGCCGGTCGCCCCCACCCACACGCTCGCCGCCCCGTGGTCGCCGCGGCCTGACCGAAGCCGGCCTGCCGCTGCTGACCCCGCGGCCGGTACGCCCGACCGCGGGGCCGGGCGCGCTACTTCTGGCCGTCCTCTCTGCTCAACGTCTTCCCGGCCTCCTGTACGACGTCGCGCAGGAACGCGTACTGCGTATGGACCAGTCCGTCTGCCATCTCCATGGCGCCGTCGATGATCCGCTGGCGCCGGGACGGACGCTCGCCGATCGCCGGCAGCGCCTCATCGACGGTTTCGATGAACTTGCGCACCGCGTCGATGGCAGCCCGCTGCCCGGACTCGAGGGACTTGAGCACCTCGTCCGAGAGCTCGGAGGTCCGGTCGACCGCGCTCGCCCGCTCGCGCTGCCGCTCCTCGGCCTCGTGACGTTTGCGGGTCTCGGCGCCCTTGCGGGCCGCCGCTCTGCGCTGGGCTGTGGTCTCTGGCATGGGGTTGCCTCCCTCGGGACGTGCGTCCCGTTCGACCGTCGTTCACGGTGGCCGGTCCGCCGGCACTCGCAGATCGCGGAGCTCGCGTCGCGGCCACCGCCTCGCCGAACCGTAGGCCGACGCGCCGGCGCTGCCATCGGTAGAAACCTCGGACCAAACCCCTGCGCAGGCGTCGCGCAGTGCCGCGAGCGGGTCAGCGTCGCGCCGCGTCCGGCGCCGTCAGCGCCTTCACGAAGTCCTCGAGCTGCGCCGTGGTCCAGCACTCGAAGGCCTCGCAGAACTGCTCGTAGGCCTTGATCACCGAGTCGCCGTAGTTCCAGTACAGGCGCGGCTCGGGGTTGAGCCAGTAGGTGCGCCCGGCCTTCTCCGCGAGGCGCGCAAAGCTCTCGGCGCCGGGGTCGCGCCCGTTGGTGCGCGCGTCGCCGAGCACGATCACCGTCGCGCGCGGGTGCAGCTCGTCTTCGATCTGCTCGCGCAGCTCGCGCCAGACCCGCCCGTAGTCGGTGTAGCCGCTGACGTCCGCGACGCCCGCGTCCCGCCCGATCGCCTCGCTGACGGCCTTGAAGTCGCGCTCCTTGTGGAAGACGTCGGTGACCTCGCTGATCCGCTCGATGAAGACGAACGAGCGCATCTTGCGGAAGCTGTCGTGCAGCGCGTGCATGACGCTGAGGAAGAAAACCGAGGCGCTCGTCACACTCGTTGAGACGTCGCAGATCACGAACAGCTCGGGCCGGCGCGGGCGCACCGGGCGGTACTTCAGGACCACCGGCACGCCGCCGGTCTCAAGCGAGGCGCGCATCGTGCGCCGCACGTCGACGTGCGCGTGGCGGCGCGCCCCGCGGTGCTCGGAGCCCTGTGTCTTGAGGCGGCGCTTGAGCTGCGCGACGACCCGGTGCACCGAGGCGAGGTCCTGCAGCGGCCCGGTCGGCAGCGCACGGTCGAGCTCGTTCAGCGGCCGCGCCGGCGGCAGCGCCTGGGTGCGCTCGATCTGGCGGCGCTCGAGCTCGCGCCGCAGCATCTGTTCGAAGCGGCGCAGCTCCTCGCGCGGCAGCCCGTCGCGGCGCGGGTCCTCGCGCGGCAGGTCGGGCTGGGGCTCGCTGCGCAGGCCGAGCTGGCGGCGGATGCGCTGCACGTCCACCCCGATCACGCCCGAGCCCTCGCCCTGCTGGCCGAAGGCGGCGATCGCAAGGCGCGCGAGGTCGCGCAGGCGCCCCTCGTCGCCGTCGGCGATGGCCTGCGCGATCTGCATCCGCAGCGTCTCGAGGTTCAGCTCGGCGCCGGCCTCGTCCATGCCGCCGCCGTCCTCGCGGATGCCCTCGCGCAGCGCGGCGAGCTCGGTGGCGCGGAAGAAGAAGCGGTCGAAGACGAGGTCGAAGATGACGCGGTCCTCGGGCGACTTGGCGAGCGTCGCGGCGAGCGTCTCGCGGAAGGCGAGCGGCTGCTGCCAGGACACCTCAGGCAGGGCCTGGAAGGCGTCGAGCAGCTCGCTGGTGCCGACGGCGACGCCCTCGCCGCGCAGCTCCTCGCCGAACTCGACGACATGTGCCACCAGGCCCCCAGGCGCCGATCCCGCGGAGTCGCCGAAGAGCGCCGCGTGCCGCGAGGCGCCGCGGGAGGGCTCAGCCGGCGGAGGCGGCACCGAGGCTGTCCTCGGCGAGCCCGAGCTTGACGCCGACGCGCTCGGTGACGACGTCCAGGTCGGTTCGGTGCTTGACGATGATCGACATCGTGTCGCGGAAGGTCTTCCCGTCGATGTCGCTGGCGCCGAGCAGCAGCAGGGCGCGTGCCCAGTCGATCGACTCGGCGATCGAGGGTGGCTTCTTGAGGTCGAGGTCGCGGACCAGCGCGACGACCTCGACCAGGCGCCGGGCGACCCGCTCGTCCAGCTCGGGCGCATGCAGGCGCACGATGTCCAGCTCGTGCTCGAGCGAGGGGTAGTCGATCCAGAGGTACAGGCAGCGGCGCTTGAGCGCCTCGGTCAGCTCGCGCGTGTTGTTCGAGGTCAGCAGCACGATCGGCAGCGTCGTGGCCTCGATGCGCCCGAGCTCGGGGATCGTGATCTGGAAGTCGGAGAGCAGCTCGAGGAGCATCGCCTCGAACTCCTGGTCGGTCTTGTCGATCTCGTCGACCAGCAGGACCACGGGCTGCTCGGCGGCGATCGCTGTCAGCAGCGGGCGCTCCAGCAGGAACTCGGGGCCGAAGATGTCGTCCTGGACCTCGCTCCAGCCGGTGCCGTCGGCCTCGGCCTGGATCCGCAGCAGCTGCTTGCGGTAGTTCCACTCGTACAGGGCCTTGGCCTCGTCCAGGCCCTCGTAGCACTGCAGGCGCACGAGCTCGCGCCCGAGGGTGTCGGCGAGTGACTTGGCCAGCTGCGTCTTGCCGACGCCGGCAGGGCCCTCGACGAGGATCGGCTTGCCGAGCTTGGCGGCCAGGAACGAAACGAGGGCCGTCGCGTCGTCCGGCAGGTAGCCGACGTCGCGCAGGCCCGCGGCGAGGTCCGCGGCGGATGCGGGAGATGCGGGCATGCACCGACCATCATAGGTGGCGCTCGGCCGCGCTCCCCGGCGCGCGTGATAGGACGGGGCGGTGACGCCCCGGGCCGTAGCGTTGTTCGCCACCTTCACCGACTACCAGACGCAGGGCAACATCGCGCCCTACGCCGCGCTGTTCGCCGCGGGCTTCGTGATCGCGACGGTCGGGCACCTCGCGCGGGCCCGGGAGGTGATCGTCGTCGGGCTCGTCATCGCAGGCCTCGCGACGGTGCTGCCGTGGTTCGTGTGGGGCAACGGTGCGTGAGGGCAACTACGGCGCGTCCGGATCGTCGAAGCTCAGCTGGCCCTCGAACTGACCGTCGTCACGGCGCCGTTGTCGTCGCCCCCGCCGGGGCGGTGTGGGAGGGGCGGAGGGCACCGGCGGCGCGGGGGCCGCGGGGGGCGCCGCTGCATGCACGGCGACCGGCTCCTGCACGAGGCTTGCCGTCGGGTCCCCCTCGAGGACGCCCGTCCGCGGGTCATCTCCGTCGACGCGCGGCTCGGGGCGCTGCCGCGCATGGATGCGCCAGCCCGCGTATGCCAGCAGCGCGCCGAGCAGGAACGCGACGAAGATGCCCCAGTTGACGCCGATCGTCGTCTTCAGGGCCCCCGTGTCGCTGCCGGACGGCTTGTCGACCTCGCGATAGAAGACGAGGAACATCACCCAGCCACCGGCCGCGACGAGCACGATGCCGTCGCCGAACGGAAGGTGGAACGCGCGGCGCTCGGCGCGGGCGAACAGCAGGACGAGGACCGCGATCGCGACCAGCAGAATCGAGCCCTCGACGAAGCCCCACGACTGGAACGCGCTGAGCGAGCTCTCGACCTTCGTCGTGGTGCCGTGCGAGACCGCGAAGCCGGTCTGCTGGTACCACGGCAGGAACATCGAGACGATCAGCCCGATCGCCGCGATCGCCGCGAGCCGCTGCTCGGCGAAGAGCTCGCGCCACGCGGCGCGCAGCCGGGAGGCCGCCGCGCTCATGCCGCGGCGCCGGCCGCCGCGCTCATGCGGTCGAGCAGGACGTCCGCGTCGGCGTCGGAGACGGTGCGCAGCTGTCCCTGGAACGCGAGCTTCCAGTGCTCGGCGGGCCACTTGCCCACATGCTCGAGCTCGTCCTTGACGCTGTCGGCCGGCACCCAGTCGTGCTCGTCGAGGACGACCTCGGGCCGGCACGGGAATCGCCACGGATAGGCATCCGGGTTCCCGGGCTTGCCGGGCCAGATCGGCGTGCGATCCTCGTAGAGCTCACCGGTCAGGATCAGCGACCCCGCGAACGCGCCCACCTGCGTGAGATACAGGACGATCCGGTCGCCGGGCTGCATCTCCTGGGCCTGACGGCGCCGGCGCTCCTTCATCCCGATGACGCTGAAGCCGTGCGCGCGCGTGGCCTCGTAGTTCGCGGGAGAGCCGGTGAGGATCCAGGTCCGTGGCGCGTCGTCCGCCATCGCGCCCAGTGTACGGACGCTCTGCGACGATTCGCCGCCGTGCGCCGTGCCTATGGCCCCCACCGCGACCAGTACGGCGAGCTGGCGCTGCCGGACGCGGGTGCGGGGCCGTTTCCCGTCGCCGTGCTCGTGCACGGGGGTGGCTGGGCGGCGGGCTACGACTGGACGCTGATGGCGGCCCTCGCGCGGGACCTCGCGGCCCGCGGCTGGGCGGCCTGGAACCTCGAGTTCCGCCGCGTGGGGCCGACCTCGGGCGGGGGCTGGCCGCAGACGGGCGCCGACGTGCTCGCCGGCATCGACGCGCTGGCGGGCCTCGACGCGCCGCTCGACCTCGACCGCGTGGTGCTCATCGGCCACTCGTCCGGCGGCCAGCTGGCGCTGTGGGCAGGCGCGCAACGTGGGGGCGCCGGTGCGCCGGTGCCGGTACGGGCCGTCGCCGCGCAGGCGCCCGTCAGCGACCTCGAGGCGCACCGCAGCCCGGTCGTCGCCGCGTTCCTCGGCGGCTCGCCGGACGGGGTGCCCGGAGCCTACGCCGCCGCCTCCCCGATGCGACTGCTGCCGCTCGGCCTGCCGCAGCTCCTCGTCCACGCCGAGGACGACCCGGTCGTCCCCGTTTCGATGAGCCGCAGGTACACGCAGCGCGCCCGCGCCGCCGGTGACCGCGTGACGCTGGTGCTGCGGTCCGCCGACGGCCACAACGCCCACCTGGACCCCCGCAGCGTCGCATGGGCCGCGGTCGTGCAGTGGCTGGCCCCCTGGGGGCCGGCTACATGACCGGGATGTCCTGCACCGCGCGCTCGTCGCCCCGTGCGTGCGGGAGCTGCTCGACGATCCAGTCGATCAGCGCGCGCAGCAGCAGCAGGACCTGACGCACGACCTCCGCGAGCTGCGCGCGCAGCTCCGGCGGGATGATCTGACCGAGCGTCTGCAGGAGGTCGGCGAGCGCGGCGGCCTCGTCGCGCACCTGGTCGCGCTCCTGCTGCGTGCGCCACCCGGGCGGCGGCTGCTCGCCAGAGGCGGCGGCGTGCGCCGCGCCTGCCGCCTCGCCCGCGAGCTGCTCGGCGGCCTCGCGCGTCGCCTCCAGGCGCGCCCGCAGCCGCGCGAGCGCGTCGCCGTCGCGGGCGGGCTCAGTCATCGGCGGTGGCTGGGGTGCGGGTGAAGCTCACGTGCAGGGCACCGTCGTCGAACGCGGCGCCAAGCGGACCATAGTCGGCCAGCGCCGGCGGCAGGGCGATCACGCGCTTGTGCGGTCCGACGCGCACGACGAGATCGAGCCCGACCTGCTTGACGTCGAGCTCCTCGCGTCGCGCGAACGGCAGGTCGAGCCGCAGCGTCGCGCCATGCGCCCCCATCTCCAGGTCGTGTGCGGCGCCGGTGTGCAGCACGTCCGCCGGATCGGCCTCGGCGAACACGGCGTCACCCAACCGGTCGAGCGCGTCCGGCCCGGCCACGTCGTCGTCGAGCAGCGGCGCGCGCAGGACGGGGATGGGAGCGAACGCCTGCGCGATCCACTCGGCCAGCGCGCCCTCGCGGGCCGCACGGGCGGCGAGCGTCCCGCTCGCGTCGCCGGGGAGGACCCGGTTGACCACGACGGCATCCACCGGCAGGTCGTAGAGCGCCAGGCCGGTGGCCACACGCTCGGCCGCGAGGACCGCGGGCGGGTCGGCCGTCGCGACCAGCCGCACGCTCGTGCGCTCACGGTCGCGCAGCAGCTCGCTGACGGCGATCAGCTCGCGCACGAGCCGCTGCGCGGCGCCGGCTCCGCCGGGCAGCCGAAGATCGAGCTGTGCGAGCGGGCGCGCGGCGGCCGTCATCGCGCTGCGCTGGGGAAGTGCCTTCTCGAGCCAGAAGCGCGCGAGGTCCGGCAGCGCGAGCATCCGCAGCGCGGGCCCACGCGCCCCGCAGTCCACGACGATCGCATCGTGGCGCCCCGCGCGGTGGTGGCGCTCGAGCTCGACGAGCCCGAAGAGCTCGTCCATGCCGGGGGCGGCGACGAGCTCGGCCGCCGTGATGCGGTCGATGCCGCGCCGTACGAGCGCGTCGCCGAGCCACCCCTGCACCGCACCGCCGCGCCGCTCGAGCTCGTCCTGCGCGACGACCTGCGCCGCCTCGAGGCGCTCACCCACCGCGCGCGCGCGCGTAACGAGCCGCTCGCCGAGCAGGTCGCCGAGGTCCTGCCCGGGATCCAGCGAGAGCAGCAGCGTCTCGGTCCCGGCGGCGGCGAGGCGTCGCGCGGTCGCCGCAGCGACACAGGTCGCGCCCGCGCCGCCGGTGCCGATGTGCAGGATCGTGCGCGGCGCCATCGCCGGGCGAGTCTAGGGACGGGCCGCTACCCCCATGGGGTGGGAAGGCCCAGTGCGCGCAGGCGCGAGTACAGCTCGCGGTTGAGGCTCTGGGTCTCCAGGCAGTAGGGCGCGGGATCGGGCCAGCGGTCGAAGCTCAGCAGTACCGCGGCCGGTCCGCGGCGCGCCCGCAGCTGCTGGACCGCCGTCTGGCGATCGTGCTCGAGGCGGTCGCACAGGCCGCGCACGAAGTCGCGCAGGACCTTGTGGTAGTCGATGTCCGACGGGACGCCGGGCTGGTAGAGCGACCAGCTGCCCGTGTCGGCCCGGCGGACCTCGCGCGCGGCCTCACGCTCGCCGTCGAGCCACAGACGCCGGCCCTCGGCGTCGTTGGCGAGCCCCGCGAAGTCGTGCAGGCCGATGATCGCCTGGAAGAACGCGTTGAAGATCCGGACGCCGGGGGCGAATGAGTATGCGAGGTAGTGAGCGCCGTCGCCCGCCGCCACGCGCACGCCGGATGGCGGCGGCGTGCGGAAGATCCCGAGCGCCGAACGCGCGAGGGCGAACCACTGCGGGTCCTTCAGGCGGACGGCCGCTCGCGCGAGCGCCTGGATCGCCGTCCCCTGCGCCAGCCCGCTCACCCACGGCGGGCGCCCGCCGTCGAAGCGGAACTGGTACTCCCAGGCGACTCCGCCCGCCCGCTGCACCGCGTAGCGCTGGATCTCGGCGGCCATCTCGCCGAGCTCGGTGTCATAGCCCTTGGCGAGGAACAGCTGGTTCATGCGGCCGAAGGTCCCGAGCCACTGGATCTGGATGCCCTGCCCGGGGTAGGCCTCCCACACGAGGCGGCTGCCCTGGAAGCGGATCCGCCGCCCGTAGGTCAGCAGCGGGCCGCTCGCCCACCATTGGGCGTTGCGGCGCACCGTCTCCATCACGACCGGCAGGCGCGAGCTCGTCAGCAGCCCCTCCGCCGCCTGCGCATCCACGTTCGCGAGCACCGCCGCGAGCTCGCTGCGGCGCGTGCCGTGCAGGCGGTGCGCGAGCCGCCGGGCGCCGGCGTACGTCTGCCCGTACGCGGAGGCCTCGGCGGGCGTGAGCGCCCCGGCGCGCTGCAGGCGCTGCAGCTCGGAGGCGACCGTGCGCTTGACGGCGCTCGCGTGCGGTCCCCGCCCGGGTGCCGGCAGCGGCGCTCGCGCGGGGGTGGCCCCGTCCGGCGGCGGCAGCTCCGAGCTGGGCAGGAAGCGGTCGTGGCGCACGAGGACCTGCCCGTGCTGGTCGAGCACGAGGATCTCGGGCGCGGACGCGCGCGCGACCGGCGGGGCCGCCGCGACGAGCGCCAGCGCGAGGAGGACGACCGGCGTCCGGCGCACCCCCCGGATGCTACGGTCGGCGCCCCCGCGGGCGCGCAGCCTCCGTTGCACCGCCCGCCTCGCCCGCCATGCGCCAGCTCCCGCGTCTCCTGCCACTCGCCCTAATCGCCACCCTGGCGCTCGGCGGCTGCGGCGGCGCCGGGAGCTCCGGCCAGGACACGAGCGCCCTGCTGGGCGACACCTTCAGCGCGGCGCGCCCGGTGACCAGCGGCGACCTCTCGCTCGCCGTCGACGTGTCGGCGCCGGGGGCCGGCTTGCCCTCGCCGCTGCACGTGCGCCTCGACGGCCCGTTCGCGCGCTCGACGGCGGCCGGCCCGCGGTTCGCGATGAACCTGAGGCTCGGCACCGCCGCCGGCACGCTCGCGTTCGGGCTGATCGCCAGCGGCGGCCACGGCTGGGTCGTGATCGGCCAGCACGCCTACACGCTCCCGGGGAAGACGTTCCGGCAGCTGGCCGGCTCCGCCGGGGCGGCCTCGACCCCGTCCGGGCTCAACCTGCGCTCGCTCGGGGTCGACCCCCGCTCGTGGCTGCGCGACGTGCGCGACGAGGGCACCACGACGCTCAACGGCGAGCAGGTCGTGCACCTGACCGCCGGCGTGGACACCGCCCGGCTGGCCGCGGACCTGCAGGGGCTGCTCGGCCGCGCCTCCGGCATCGCCGGGGCGGCGCTGGGGGCCGGGGGGAGCGCCTCCCAGGCGCAGCTCGCCTCGGCGGTGAAGGGCGCCCACGTCGACATCTGGACCGGCGCGAGCGACCATCGGCTGCGTCGCATCCGGGTGTTCGTGAACGTCAAGGGCTCGCGCGCGCGCACCGGCGTGATCCGGCTCGACCTCGCGATCGCGCGCCCGAATCAGCCCCAGCCGATCGGGCCGCCCGCCAACCCGCGCCCGATGTCCGACCTCGCCGCTGCGCTCGCGGTGCTCCTGCAGCGCAAGGCCGCGGGGGCGACCGGCTCGGCCACGGGCGAGACCTACGCGCAGTGCATCGCCCGCTCGGGCGGCGACCTGGCGGCCGCGCAGAAATGCGCGTCGCTGCTCGGCGGCTGAGGGCGCTAGGCGCGGTCGGCGTCGGCGATCGCGCGCGGCACGTTCGGCAGGTCGCAGACCTCGCACTCGCCGTTGACCAGGCGATACATCCAGCAGCCGGTGCAGAAGCCCGTCACGGCGGCCAGCGAGGCGAGTGCGGCGACGATGCCGACGAGCACCCAGGCGACGAGGTTCGCGCCGAGCAGGAAGAGCGCCGTCGCGCCGCACAGGAAGCACGCGCCGACGACGTTCGCAAAGCGCGGCGGGCGGCTGTCCTCGAGCGGGCCCTCCCCGATGCGGGGCTGGATGACCTCGAAGTAGAGGAGGCACGGCAGGCACCAGCGCCGCCCGAGCGTCAGCCCGATGACGAGCTGCACGCCCATGAGCGCGGCCAGCCACCACCAGCCGGTGAGCAGCGCGACGATCGTCACGAGCGCGACGATCGTCTGGTTCGTGCGCGGGGCGCGCGCGTCGATGACGCTCGTGTCGCGGTAGGGGTCGGCGAGGCGGTGCGTCGTGGCGGCCATCGGCGCGAGAGTGTAGTCGGCGCGGCCCGCCGCTCCCGACGTTCGGGGACGACGCCACCGCACCGTATGCTCAGGCCCTCGTGCTCGATGAGCCGCCCCAGAAGGATCGGCAGTCCCTGCTGACGGTCTCCTCCTGGCCGTACCTGCTCGTCCCGTTCATCCCGATCGCGATCGTCCTCGACCTGGTCGGCGCGAGTCCGGTCGCCGTGTTCGTGACCTCCGCGCTCGGCGTCATCCCGACCGCCGCGCTCATGGGGGAGGCGACCGAGCAGCTCGCCGCGCGCAGCGGCCCGGGCATCGGCGGGCTGCTGAACGTGACGTTCGGCAACGCGCCGGAGCTCATCATCGCCCTCTTCGCCCTGCAGAAGGGGCTGCACGAGGTCGTCAAGGCCTCGCTCGTCGGCTCGATCGTGAGCAACGTCCTGCTGGTGATGGGCGCGTCGATGTTCTTCGGCGGCCTGGGGCGCGATCGCCAGCGCTTCAACCCGGTCGCGGCGGGCGCGCAGTGCTCGATGCTCATGCTCGCGATCGCGGCCGTCGTGATGCCGGCGGTGTTCGAGCTCGTGCGCGGGTCCGGGCTGCCGGGGCCGAGCGCCGAGCGGATCCAGTACGACGCGAGTGTCGAGCACCTGTCGCTCGTGACGGCGCTCGTGCTGATCGGCGTGTACGCGGGCGGCCTGGTCTTCTCGCTGCGCACCCACCGCGACCTGTTCAACCCGCCCGGGCACGGCGCGACGGACGCGGAGGAGCAGCCGTGGAGCGCGCGGCGAGCGATCGCGGCGCTCGCCGTCGCCGGCGTGGCGGTGGCCGTGATGTCGGAGATCCTCGTCGGGTCGATCTCCGACACCGCGCGCCAGGCGGGGATCAGTGAGTTCTTCATCGGCGCCGTGGTTGTGGCGATCGTCGGCAACGCGGCCGAGCACTGGGTGGCGGTGCTCGTCGCGCGCAAGGACAAGATGGACCTCGCGGTGAACATCGCGATCGGCTCGAGCGCCCAGATCGCGCTCTTCGTCGCGCCGGTGCTCGTGCTCGCCTCCTACCTCATCGGCCCCTATCCGCTCCCGCTCGTCTTCAACGGCTTCGAGGTCGCCGCCCTCATCCTCGCCGCCCTGATCGCCAACCAGGTGACCCAGGACGGCGAGTCGACGTGGTTCGAGGGGCTCCAGCTGCTCGCGGTCTACGCGATCATCGCGGTCGCGTTCTTCGTGGCGTAGGGCGCGGGCGTTGCGCTGCGCCGCGTGCGGGGCGCGGGCGCGGCGTCGGGGCGGGCGATGTGACCCAGGCGGTCGGCGCGGGCGCGGCCCCGGGGGGCGGCGGTGCGCCGGGCCCGATCGTGTGCATCAGCGTCGGCGCGACCGATGCGATGGCAAGAGATCGCGGCGGCGCGGTCAGGGCAGGGGCCGGCGGCACGTGTGCGTCGGCGCCGGCGGCGCCGGCGGTGCGACGGGGGACCCCGGGGTCCGCGGTAGCGCCGGGGACCCGCAGGCCCGCGGCGTGCCGTGCGGATCGTGTGCGCCGGCGTCGGCGTGACCGGTGCGATCGCAACGGATCGGGCCGGGCGCGGGCCCGCGAGGCCACTGGGCGCGGGAGGGGCGTCGGGTGCCCGTGGCGCCGGGCGCGCATCGGGGGACCCGCAGGCCTGCGGCCCGCCGTGCATCGTGTGCGTTGGCGTCGGCGTGACCGATGTGATCGCAACGGATCGGGCCGGGCGCGGGCCGGCGCAGGCCACTGGGCGCGGGAGGGGCGTCGGGTGCCCGTGGCGCCGGCCCGCCGCATGGAGGTCGCGTCGACCCGCGAGGACGGCGTCGACCCGCGAGGACCGCCAACCCCAGCCCCTACCCGCCCAGCTCGGCCACCTGCCGCGCCACCTCCGCCTCGACGTCGAGCGGCGCGTGCCCCTTGCGCACACGCCGCGCGTTGCGGGCGATCACGAGGTCGCGGATCTCAGCCTCGAGCGCCGGATCGACCGCGGGCCGCAGCAGCGCGGCGAGTTCGGTCTCGACGTCGAGCGCCGGCTTGCCGTTGCGCATCCGCGCCAGGTTGCGCGCTTCCAGCAGCTGGCGCAGCTCGGCGGTGCGCTCGGCGGACGAGAGCGCGGCGCCCGACTGCGGCTCCCCCGGGGGGCGATCCGAGCCGTCGCGCAGCGACAGGCCGCCGCGGCCGATCTGGGAGTAGGCGCGGCCGGCGCCGGCGAAGGTGACGATCGCCACGACCGCGGCGCCCGCGACCACGACGAACAGCACGATCCCGAAGGCTGCCTGCATCCCCGTCAACCATCGCAGATGTACTGAACCGCCGATTTCGGGCTATTATTGACTGACGAGTCAATCTACGGCGCCGAGCCACTCGTTCCGAACCCGCTCCCGCCGCGTTCTTCCCTCTGTTCCAAGGAGAATTCCAGTGGTCGACTTCACGCTCACCGACGAGCAGAAGGCGCTGCGCGAGATGGCGCACGACTTCGCCGAGAAGGAAATCCGCCCGGTCGCCTGGGAGTACGACGAGCACGGCACGTGGCCCGGCGAGATCCTCGAGAAGGCCTGGGAGCTGGGCCTCATGAACAACCACATCCCCGAGGAGTACGGTGGCCCGGGCGCCTCGTACCTCGAGGGTGCGCTGATCGAGGAGGAGCTCGCCTGGGGCTGCTCGGGCATCGCCACGTCGATCGGCGCCAACGGCCTCGCCGGCGCCCCGATCCTGGTCGGCGGCTCCGAGGAGACGAAGAAGAAGTACATGGGCATGCTGACCGAGTCGCCCAAGCTCGCCTCGTTCTGCCTCACCGAGCCGAACGCCGGCTCCGACGTCTCCGGAATGCGCACGACCGCGGTCCGCAAGGGCGACAAGTACGTCCTCAACGGCTCGAAGTGCTTCATCACCAACGGCGGCTACGCCGACTTCTTCACCGTCTACGCGAAGACCGACAAGGACGCGGGCCACCGCGGCATCTCGGCGTTCATCGTCGACCGCGACGACACCGTCACGGTGGACAAGAAGGAGGACAAGATGGGCCAGCGGGCGTCGAACACCGCGACCATCACCTTCAACGACACCGAGGTCCCCGCCGAGAACCTGCTGGCCGAGGAGAACAAGGGCTTCAAGCTCGCGATGATGACCCTCGACCGCACGCGCCCGGGCGTCGCCGCGATGGCGACCGGCATCGCGCGCGCGGCCTTCGAGATGGCCACCGAGTACTCCAAGGAGCGCGTCCAGTTCGGCGTGCCGATCGCGATGCACCAGGCGATCCAGTTCATGATCGCTGACATGGCGACGAAGATCCATCTCTCGCGGCTGGCCACCTGGAACTCCGCCGTCCTGCTCGACCAGGGCCTGCGCAACACGATCGAGTCCTCGCACGCCAAGCGCTTCGCCGGCGACACCGCGATGGAGGTGACCACCGACGCCGTCCAGGTCTTCGGAGGCTACGGCTTCATCAAGGAGTACAAGGTTGAGAAGTTCATGCGCGACGCGAAGATCATGCAGCTCTACGAGGGCACGGCCCAGATCCAGCGCCTCGTGATCGCGCGCGAGACGCTGCTCCCGCGCCGCATCGAGGAGCCCGCGACGGTCTAGACGCCGCGCCCACCACGCCGTTCCCGGAGGGCCGCTCGCGAGCGGCCCTCCGTCGTCCCGGCCCGTCATCCGCACGCCGCACGGTGCGCGATGATCCTGCCCGTGCGCCTCGACGGCATCGATCCCGGCGACATCGTCCGCGTCTCGGTGCGCGGCCGCGTCTTCCACGCGCTCGTCAAGGGCACCGCGCCCGGCGGCCTTGCCGTCGAGCCGATCGAGCGCAACATCACCTATCGCCAGGTGAGGGCCCGCGACGTGCTCGAGCACTGGGCGCGACGTGGACGGCCGCGCGCCGACGTGCAAGGAGCGGTGAATCCCGAGCAGCGCTCGCTCGACGACCTGCTCGACCGCTGAGGCACCGGGCGCGCGTCCCCCGTGCCCGAAGGCATACTGGAACCGTGCCCCACCGCGAGACTGAGCAGGCCGTCGCCGAGGCCGCGCCCCTGGACGCGGCGCGTGCCGCCGCGGGCGCGGCCGTCATGCCGTCCGCCGGCGTCGCGGGTGGTGCGGGCTCGGCCGACCCCGTCGCCGGCGAGCTGCGGCGTGCGGGCCTCCTGCCGCTGCTCGTCCTGCACCTGCTCGCCACCGAGCCGTCCTACGGCAACCAGCTCATCGAGCGGATCGCCGAGTTGACCGGCGGGCTGCTGGTCGTCAACCCCAACACGATGTACCCGCTGCTGCGCTCGCTCGAGCGCGACGGCCTGGCGGAGGGGTCGTGGGAGCACCCCGAGCGCCGCTCCCGGCGCTTTTACGCGATCACGACCGCGGGCCGGGCCGAGCGCGAGCGCCTGCGCGGCGAGATCGCCCCGCGGCTCGATGCGATCGCGGCGTCGATCGACCGCCTGCGCGCCGAGGTCCTGGCGCGTTGAGCGTCGCCCGCGCGAGCCTCGATCTCCCCGAGGTGCGGATCTCCGAGGTCGAGCGGCTCTGGTACGACCACACCCGCTGGCAGGGCTTCGTCGACGGGCTGCACCACATCGAGCGCGTCGCGGGCGATCCGCCCGAGGCCGGCTCGAGCATCGTGTGGGTCTCGAACCCCGGCGGGCGCGGGCGCGTGGTGGAGCGCGTGCGGTCCTACGAGCCGCGCGTCGGCCAGACGCTCGAAGTCGGGGACGTCCAGATCACCGGGACGCAGCGCGTGTCGTTCACGGCGCTGGAGGGCGGGGTGCGGATCGCGCTGGAGCTGGACTACGCGCTGCGCAACCCGAGCCTCACGAAGGCGCTGTCGGACCGGTTCTTCATTCGCCGCGCGCAGGCCGAGTCGCTGCGCCGCACCCTGCTGCGCTTCGGGCGCGAGCTCGAGGCCGAGCGCCATCCGCCGCTGTAGGGCGCCCCGCCACACCCCGAGCGTCCCTGGTTGCCGCCCGGGCAAGGCAGTCCGGGACGTTCGGGGTGCGCGGCGGCCGGGGACGCACACCCCGAGCGTCCCTGGTTGCCGCCTGGGCGAGGCAGTCCGGGACGTTCGCGGTGCGCGGTGGCCGGGGACGCCGGCGGCGCGCGTCAGCCGACCGTCTCCGGGAACGGCAGCGCGATCGGGTCGGTCGCGAGCGCGCTGTTGCCGCGCTCGTCGAAGCGCTCGGGCCCGAGGATCAAGGCGTCGGTGACCCCGGTGGAGCCGTGCAGCGCCAGGTCGGCCGCGATCCGGGCGATGGCGGGGCCCCACATCATCCCGTGGCCGCCGGGCGAGGCGACGGTGACGCCGGCGAGCGGCTCGCGCCCAGGTCCGAGCGCCGAGCCGAGGATCGGCAGGTGGTCGGGGGTGTAGTCGATCGTCGCCGTCCAGACGCGCCGCAGGTCGAGCCCGGCGGTGACCGGAACGAGCTCGGCCAAGCGCGCACGGATCGCACGCAGGTGCCCCCAGTCGATCTCGCGCGCCTCACCGGGCTTCTCGACCGGGTTGCTCATCCCGAAGAGGATCCCGCCCTCCTCCTGGCGCCAGTACAAGCCGGTCGACAGCTCGAAGGCCATCGGCAGCGGATTGCCGCCAAGCGCGGGGTGCGGGCTCGTCACCGCGATCTGGTGGCGGGCGCCGCCGACCGGTGCCGCCGGCCCGCCGGTGAGCGCCGTCAGCGCGCCCTGCCCGACGCCGCCGGCGAGGATCACCCGTTCGGTGGCGATCGTGCCGCCCGCGGTCTGCACGCCGGTCACGCGCCCGCCCTCGATCCGCAGACCCGTCGCGGGGGTGCGCTCGCGCAGGTCGACGCCCGCCGCCTTCAGCGCCACGGTGTAGGCGAGCACGTTGCGCGGCGGGTCGATCGCGCCGTCTTCGGCGCAGTACGTCGCGCCCGTGATGCGCGCGGGATCCAGCACCGGCAGCAGCGCCGCGGCGTCCTCGGCGCTCACCCAGCGCGAGTCCAGGCCGCGCTCGCGCTGCATCGCCAGGCGCTCGCGCGCGGCCGCCTCGTCGGCCGCGTCGAAGGCGAGGACCAGGTAGCCGAGCGTGCGAAAGCCGCTGTCGATGCCGTAGCGCTCGTGCTGGCCGCGGTAGAACGCGGTGGTCCAGCGCGCGAGGTCGACGGCCGTGGGCGTGCCGCCCTGCGTGCGCACGATCCCCGCCGCGCGCGAGCTCGCGCCCGTGCCGGCGGTGCCCGCGTCGAGCACGAGCACGCGGGCGGCGCCCTGCTCGGCGGCGAACACGGCGGCCCAGCCTCCGATGGTCCCGGCACCTATGACGACAAGGTCTGCGCGCTCTTCCGGCATTCCGGCCCCTCCTCGCTCGGCGAACGTCCCGGAGCATGCCCTATAGGCGGCAGCCAGGGACGCTCGGCGGGCGGGAGGGGGCGCCGGGCGTGCGCCGGGCGGTACCCTTCGGCGCCGCTCGGGCGCGCTGGAGCTGCGCGCCGCCCGTCGTGTCCCCACCGTCACGCAAGGAGACGCTCCCCGACATGTTCGTGTTCAAGGCCGCCGTCGTCGGTGCGGGGACGATGGGTGGCCAGATCGCCCAGACGATCGCCGCCGCCGGCATCCCCGTCGTCATGAAGGACGTCCGTCAGGAGCTCGTCGACCACGGCCTGGCCGAGGCGCGGCAGGTCACCGAGGGGCAGGTCGCGGGCCTGGTGAAGAAGGGCAGGCTGACCGAGGAGCAGGCGGCGGCGCAGGTCGACGCCGTTCTTGGGCTGATCACGGGCACGACGACCTACGAGGGCTTCGGCGACGTCGACTTCGTGATCGAGGCCGTGCCGGAGCGGATGGAGATCAAGCAGGCGGTCTTCGCCGAGCTCGACGCCTGCACCCCCGGCCACGCGATCCTCGCGTCGAACACCTCGTCGCTGTCGATCACGGAGATCGGCGAGGCCACGCTGCGCCCGGAGAAGGTCGTTGGCTTCCACTACTTCTACCCGGCCTCGGTGATGCCGCTGATCGAGATCATCGAGGGCGACGACACCTCGCCCGAGACGCTCGGCGCCGCAGTGACCTTCGCCCAGACGATCAAGAAGCAGCCGATCACCTGCGCCGAGGTGCCGGGCTTCGTGGTCAACCGGATCCTGAACTCCGGGGTCGGCGAGGTCTGGCGCGAGCAGGAGGAGAACGGCCTGTCGATCAAGCTCATCGACGAGGGCATCGGCGGCGCGAACGTCACGCCGATGGGCCCCTACTTCCTCATCAACCTGCTCGGCCTGGACACGGTGCTGCACGTCGCCGAGCACCTGAACGAGTCCTACGGCGATCGCTTCTACGTCCCCAAGGGGATGCAGCGCCTGGTCGCCGAGGGCAAGCTCGGGGCGAAGACCGGCGGGGACGGCTTCTACTCGCCGACCGGCGAGCCGAACCTCGAGGGCGACGCCGCGCCGGACATCGACGAGCTCGTCAACATGCTGACGCTCAAGACGTTCGTCGAGGCGTGCCTTGTCCTGGAGGAGGGCGTCGCCACCCACCGCGACATCGACTTCGGGATGATGGCCGGCGCCGGGCTGGACCCGCGCCGCGGGATCCTGCCGCCGTTCATGCGCGCCGACGTCGAGGGCCTGGACACGATCCTGGAGCGCCTGGAGGCCGCGGAGGAGCGCTACGGCGAGCGCTTCGCCCCGCCGGTGATCCTGCGCCGGCTCGTCGCGCAGGGCCGCCTGGGCACGAAGACCGGCCAGGGCTTCTACGCCTACCCGCAGCCCGACGGCGAGCAGCCCGCCGGCGAGAGCGCGGTGGTGAAGCTCGAGTCGCGCGGTGAGGTCGCGATCGCCTGGCTCGCCAACGGCCAGATGAACTCGATCGCCCCGCAGGTGATCGCCGACCTGCGCGCGGTCTTCGACGCCGTCACGGCGGCCGGCGTGCGCGCGCTCGTCGTGGCCTCGTCGAACCCGATGCTCTACAGCGCCGGGGCGGACATCAAGGCATTCACGCAGCTGGACGAGGCCGGCGGGCGCGAGCTGATCGACGCCGCGCACGGGCTGCTGCGCGAGATGGGCCGCTCGAGCGTCGTCACGATCGCCGCGGTCAACGGGCTGGCCTTCGGCGGCGGCTGCGAGCTGGCGATGGCCTGCGACCTGCGCATCGCCGCGCAGTCGGCGCTCTTCGGCCAGCCGGAGGTCAAGCTCGGGATCATCCCCGGCTTCGGCGGCACCCAGCGGCTCCCGCGACTGGTCGGGGAGAGCAAGGCGCTCGAGATGAACCTCGTCGGCGACCCGATCTCCGCCGCCGAGGCCTACGAGTACGGGCTCGTGAACCGCGTGGTCGTCGACCACGAGCTGCTCGACACCGCGCTGGCGTTCGCACGCCGGCTGGCCGAGCAGGCGCCGCTCGCCGTCGAGGCGATCAAGCAGGTCTCGATGCAGGGCGACCTGGACGAGGGCATCGAGGCCGAGAAGGGCGCCTTCGTGCGCGTCTTCCAGTCGGCCGATGCCAAGGAGGGGATCGGCGCCTTCCTGGGCAAGCGCAAGCCGGTGTGGAAGGGCCAGTAGTGTCGACGCGATGGCTGCGACCACCGCCACATCACGCATCGCGCAGCTCGCAGGCCTGATCCGCGCAGCGCGCTCGGTCGTGGCGCTCACCGGCGCGGGCATCTCCGTGCCGTCGGGCATCCCGGACTTCCGCACCCCCGGGACCGGGCTGTGGGCGAACGTCGACCCGATGGAGGTCGCCCACATCGACGCCTGGCGCGCGAACCCCGAGCGCTTCTGGCGCTTCTACGGCCAGCGCTTCCAGACGCTCGAGGACAAGGAGCCCAACGGCGCCCACCACGCGCTCGTCGAGCTGGAGCGCCGCGGCGTCCTGACGGCGGTCATCACGCAGAACATCGACATGCTCCACCGCAAGGCGGGCACGCGCGAGCTCGTCGAGGTGCACGGGACGATCGAGCACGCCTCCTGCCTGGCGTGCGGCGCGCAGTACCCGCTGGGCGAGACACGCCGGCGGCTGGCCGCCGACGAGCGGGGCATTCCGCGCTGCGCCTGCGCGGCGCCGCTGAAGCCCGACGTCGTGCTGTTCGGCGAGTACCTGCCGGAGGGCGCGCTCGAGCGCGCGCACGAGCTGGCCGCCGGGGCCGACGTCCTGCTGTGCATCGGCAGCTCGCTGGAGGTGCACCCGGTCGCGCAGCTGCCCGGCGTCACGCGCGCGGCCGGCGGCGCCGTCGCGATCATCACCCAGGGCCCGACGCCGTTCGACCAGCACGCGGCCGTGAAGCTCGACGGCGACGTGGTGGCCGAGCTGCAGGCGCTGCTGGCGGCGCTCTAGCGGCTATCCCATCGCCACCTGCGTGCGCGCCCGCAGCGCCGCCTCGACCTGCCCGAGCACCGCGTCCGCCCGGGCGATCTGCTCGTCGTCGAGGCCGCCCTCGAGCGCCGCGTTCGCGATCCGCCCGACGGCCTGGCGCTGCTCGCGCAGGGCGGCGATGCGCGCCTCGAGGTCGCCCTGCCCGCTCCAGGGCTGCAGCTCGGCGATCGCGGCCTCGAGCGCGACGCGCAGCTGGAAGGCGGCCTCGCGCCAGCGCCCGGCGTCGGCGTCCTCGCGCGCGCGCAACGCCAGGTCCTCGCAGGCGAGGGCGACGTCGCGCGCGCCGAGGATCGCGGCAAGGCGCTCCTGCGGGCGCAGCACGCTCTCGCGCCTGCCGCGCGCGCGGGCGGGGGGCACCTCGACGGCGCGCGCCCAGCGCCCGTCGGCGACCTGCTCGCCGGCACCCACGCCGACGCGCACGACGAGCGCCTGCGCGCGCGTCACCGGCCGCACGCTGGGGTCGGCCGCCGCGATGCGGTGCGCATGGAGCACCGCGTTGAGCACGCCGACCGCACGGTCGGCCTCGACCTCGAGGTCGGCGCCTGCGAGCCAGCGCTCGCCGGGACCCTCGAGCGGCCTGGCCGCGACGAGTGTCGCGCGCGCGGTGAGGACCGGCGCGGGCGGCGGCTCGGGCGCGGCCGCGCGGGTGCGCCGGCGCCCGAGCAGCCGGCGCTGCGGGGCACCGAGCGTGCGGAGCACGAGGATGAACGCGGGCTCCCCGGCGTGTCCGCGGACGACGTAGCGCCCGTCGGCCGGGCCGAGCGCCCAGGGGAGCTCGAGCTGGACGAAGCGGAAGAGTGCCTCGGTGTCCGTCACCGGCCGCGCGCGCGGCCCGTCCGTGGGCGTGGGTCGGTGATCTCCATCAAAGTCCCGGTGGGTGGCGCACGACGAACCCGGCCGTTGATCTCCCGGTGTCGCTCCAGCGCGTCCCGTAGGAGGGGAGGTTGCCGGTGTCGTAGCGCCAGCCGCCGATGACCATGAACGTGTGGACGGCGTTCGCGTAGATCGTGATCCAGCGTCCGGGCCCGGGCGCGCCGTAGCTCTCCAGGTCGCCGGAGGTCAGCGGCTGGTTCAGCAGCCCGGCGCCGTGGAGGACGTAGGAGACCGACCCCGAGCAGTCGTAGCCGGGCGCCGCGAAGCTCTCGTGGCCGCCGCCCCAGATGTAGGGGAAGTCGGCGATCAGGTCGGCGGCGTCGACGGCGGCGGTCACCTGCGGCGGTGTGGGCCCCCCCGACGTTGAGCGCGCGGCCGAGGCGCGCCGGCGGGCCGCCGCCACCTGCCCGGCGTCGATGATCGTCGGATTCCTGATCTGCTCCAGGCCGTTGATGAGCCGGTCCCACTGGCTGGGCTTCAGCGCGCTCGTGTCGCTCACCGACTCGTGGAAGCCGACGTGGATGTGGTCCCAGTGGTCGGGCAGGGCGAGCGTGTTGTCGGTGCCGGGGTATTGCATGAGCGTGATGATCTGGTGGGGCTTCATCGCGCCCTGCAGCGTGAGCAGTTGACGCACGACCTTGTCCGTGAGCGAGCCGGGGCCCTGGTGGCCGGCGATCGGGGTGCCGTTGATCGCGGCGATGTCGACGGCGTCGCCGGTGCTGTGCTCGGAGATGTTGCCGCTCGTCGTGTACAGGCTGTGCCCGCACTTCAGCGCGGTCACGGTCGGGTCCATCCCGCGCGAGACGAGGAACTCGAGCGTGGCGAGCACGCGCCGGTCGATCGCGCCGGCCTCGATGTCCTGGCGCCCGCAGTCGTAGATCTTGATGTGCGGGTTGGCGAGCACGTGCCGCGCGAGTTGGTCCTTGCTCATCAGCAGGATCTGGCCGGTGGTGAGGCGGTCGGAGACGCTCGCGGTGTGCACCAGCGGGTTGCGCGCGCGGTAGATCGCCGTCTCGTCGAGCAGCCGCCAGCCGTCGAGGATCGGCTTGGGGTCGATCCGTGGGCTGTTGCGCCCGGCCGGGCGGATCTCGAAGTACAGGTGCGGCACTCGTGCGACGTGGAGCTTGGCGGCGGCCTTGCGCGCCGCCGCGCGGTCGCCGGCGCCGCTGCCGGCGGTGCGCCGCAGCGACGCCATGCCGACCCGGCCGATGATCGTGCCGGCGATGACCTTCGCCCCGGGGCGCAGCGGGCGCAGGACGTAGTCGCCCTGCTTGAGGCCGAGCGGCTTGCTTGTGAAGTAGGCCTTGTAGGTCGAGGTGTCGAGCTTCGGCGCGGCGGCAGCGATCTGCGCCATCGCGAGCTTCGCGTAGGCGCGCAGCCGGATGTACAGCGGCGGGCGCCCGCCGCTGTCGGCGGCCGCGTCGAGCGTCGCGTCCGGGGTCGTCGCGAGTCCGCGCATGAGCGCGGCGCTGGTCGTGGTCGTCGCGGGGATGCTGACCGCCGGCGCGCTGACGGCGGCACCGGCCGTGGCGGCCGGCGCGTCGGTCGCCGCGACGGTCGTCGCCGGCGCGTCGCCGGTGAGCGGCGCGGCCGTGCCGCCCGGGTGCTGGGTGGTGAAGACGGGCGCCGCGACGCCGGTCGCGTTCGCCGCGCTCGTCGGCGGCGTCTGGGCCAGCGGCGCGGCCGACAGCGTCTGCGTCGTCGCCTTGGCCGACGTCGACGTGGTCTGCCTGCCGGCCGTCGCGGGGCTCGTGGGCTTGGGGTCCTTGCCGTCGAGGCCGAGCTCGCGGCGGATCTCGCGCTCGCTCTCGGTGCGCGGGCGCGGCACCGGGAGCAGGCGCGCGACCTTCGCCAGGTGGGCGTAGGTGTAGGTGTTGCCGTAGGCGTCGCGCAGGCGCACGTAGCGCCCGAGGCGCCGGCTCTCGCCGACGGAGACGACGGTCGAGTCCTGCACCGCCACGACGGGCGAGCCGGGCCGGGCGTAGATGCGCATGCCGCGCCGCGTCGCGCTGCTCCCGATCGTCAGCGCCGCGTTGCCGGCGCGCACGCGGTGGCGGGTCGACGTGTCGAGCCGGCCAGCGTAGGTCGAGAAGGCGGCGATCGGGAAGCGCCCGAGCGTCAGCCCGGAGAGCGAGTCGATGACCTCCGCCGGGATCGTGCTGAGCGCGCGCGCCCTGGCCAGCACGTCGTCGACGTACCACTGGGCGTGGTTGTAGGAGAAGATCGCCTTCTGCAGGCTCTGGCCGGCGCCGGCCGCCTTGAGGTAGCGGGCCGCTGTGAAGATCGCGTCGACGGGGTTGTAGGGGTCCTTGCGGCCGTCGCGGTTGGCATCGACGCCGTAGGTCCGCCAGGTGCCCGGCATGAACTGCATCCAGCCCTCGGCGCCGGCGGTGCTGACGCTGAGGTTGCGCCCGTAGTCCGTCTCGATGGCGTTGATCGCGGCGAGGACCTCCCAGCTGACGCTGTACTCCATGCCGGCGGCCTGGTAGATCGGCAGCAGGAACGGCGGCACGCTGAAGCGGTCGAGCACGATGTTCGGGACGCTGTGGGCGGTCGCGATCGGGGCGCCGGTGAACGGCAGCGTGCCGCTACCGCCTACGGCGCCGGTCGACTGCGGCGCGGTGGTCGTGCTGCCGCCCTTCAGCAGGCTGCTCGGTGGGGGTGGCGGGCTCGAGTCGTCGGGCCCGACGTGCCCCGAGTCGGGAGACGTACGACGCTTCCTGGGCTTTCGAGTCTTAGTCTTACCCTCGACTTGAGACTTAGGCTTAGCCTTCTCCTGCTCGACGGGCTGCGGTTCCTGCGTCCCCGAGCTGGGCGCGTCGGTCTGCGGCGTGGCCGAGGTGTCCACGGTGGGTGCCGGCTGACCGGCGGGTGCGCTCTGGTCGGGCGCCGGGGTCGCGGGCGTGGTCTGCTCGCCTGCGGGCGCCGCCGGCGCGCTCTGGCCGGCCGGGGGGGTGGTCGTGTCCGTCGGCGTCGTCGCCGTCTGCTGGTCGCTCGCGCTCGCGCTGTCCGACGAGGCGCACGCGGGGTCGCTGGTCGCGGTGGCGCCGGCCGCGCTGCAGGCGGCCGCGCTCGCGGTGCCCGCGTCCGCGCGCGCGGGCGCGGGCGACCCCGCGACGACCACGGCGGCGACGAGGGCCGTGAGGATCGCGATGAGCAGCGTGCGCGTCTGCATCCGGTGCCTGGCGCCCACAGCCGATCCCGCGCCAGACGGGGACCACCGGAGCAGCGCGAACGTATCAGTCGCGAAGGACCGCAGAATCAGGGCACGCAGCGCGCGAGCGGGGATGGGGGGCGGGGAAAGCAAGTTGACGGAACTCGTGGAGGGTCGGACGTCCGAAGACCGAGCCGTGCGTTCCACTTCGGCCGAAACGGCCCAGCGCTTGACCCCGGAACGTCCGATTGATGCAGGACATCGCGAAACCTGGCTAAGTCAGACCCTTGAGTTGAGACTTAGGGTTATCCACGGTTGACCGTAATGGGTGAGGGATCGTGCGGGTCGCGCCGAGCCGGTACCGTTCCCGCGACGGCACCGAGCGAGCGGAGGGACGACGATGCACGACGACGAGACGACCGGGGACGGGCTGCGCGAGCGCCTCAGCAGGAGCGGCGAGGACGCGCTGGGCCGGATCGCGCAGGACCTGCTCGAGAACCCGCTGGTGAGCAGCGCGATCTCGCGGGCCTTCGAGGCGCGCGAGCGCGCGGGGCAGGCGCAGGAGGCCGCGATGGGTGCGCTGAACATTCCGTCGGCTGCCGACATCGAGCGGCTGACCCGCCGAGTGCGCTCGCTCGGCCAGCGTCTGGAGGGGATCGAGGACGGGGTCGACCGGCTCGACGAGCGCGTCGCGCGTCAGGGCCAGGACGGGACCGAGGCGCGGCTCGCCGCGATCGAGGAGCGGCTCGCCGCCATCGAGACGACGCTCGCTGGCTTGGCGCGGGGCGCCGCCGGGAAGCGCGCCGCGCCCGCCGGCGCGAAGCGCGCCGCCGCGAAGAAGCCCGCCGCGCGGAAGAGCGGCTGAGGTTCTGCATCCGCGTGCCGGGGCAACCGTTGCAAAGCGCTCGCTAGCACGGCGGAATCGCGGGAGCGCTCCTAGCTTTCGCGCCATCACCTCGGTCTTCTCTCCCGCTGCCGCCGACGAGGTGTTCTTCACCTCGACGGCGATCTCGCGCGCAGTCCGCGCCGCCGCGGCGCGCGGCGAGGTGCGCCGCATCGGGCCGCGTCTGTACGCGCGCGCCGGGCCGGACCCCGTCGAGCGCGTGGTCGCGCGGCACCGCTGGTCGATCCTCGCCGGGTATCTCCCGGGCGCGGTCGTCACCGACGCGACCGCCTTCACGCTCTCCCCCGCAGCCGACGGGTCGCTCTGCGTCGCAGCGGGCGCGCACCGGACCATCGAGCTGCCCGGTTTGCGCTTGCGCGCGCGCCGCGGCCACGGGCCGCTGGCGGGTGACACGCCCTTCATGGACGGGCTGTACCTCGCCTCGGAGCCGCGCCGCTTCCTGGAGAACCTGCGCGACACGCGCGCGCGCGACGGGTTCCGTTGGACGCTCGGCGAACGTGCGGTCGGCGAGCGCCTGGAGCGTGTCGCGGCGGTGCGGGGGCCCGATGCGCTGCGCGAGCTGCGCGACGCTGCGCGGGACCTCAGCGGCGAGCTCGGCCTGCCCCACGCCTATACGCGGCTGGAGGCGCTCGTCGCGCGCCTGCTCGGCGCGCGCGCGGTGCCCGGGCGCGACATGCCGGCGCCGCGGTTCGACGGTCTTCCGTGCGACCCGGGGCGGGTGGAGCTGTTCGATGTCCTGCTGGCAGCGCTCGCCGACCGTCCAGCGCCGGCGCGCCCGGCGTCGCGCGCGACGGGCACGGCGCAGTTCGCCGCGTGGGAACGGCGCCTGTCGGCGCGCGTGCCGGAGGCGCGCCCGGCCGGCGGACCGATCCCCCCCGGTCTCGTGCCGGGGACGATGCGCCAGGGGCGCAAGCGCTACGCGGCGCTCGCGCCGGGCTTCCCGCGGGCCGTCTTCCAGGCCTTCCTCCTCTCGGAGGTGCGGCCGCTGCCCGAGCGCAACGACGAGATCGCGCGCATGCGGATGAACGCCGAGCTGTCGGCGGCCGGCGAGCAGCGGATCATCGTCACGGCCGAGCTGCGGGACGCTTACGCCGACGGCCTGCGGATGCTGTCCGCGGCCGGCGACCCCCGCCCGTTCATCGCCGCGCTCGACGCCGCGCAGGCGGCGACGGCTGCGATCGACTGGACCAACCCGCCGCTGGAGACGGTCAGCCGATGAGCGCCTGCAGCGCCGCGTCGCCCAGTCGCAGGCTTGCCGTCTCGAGCGCCTCGGAGGCGATCCGCTCGCCGGCCCCGGGGCCCTGATCGGAGACCACGAGCAGGCACGCGGCCCGGATCCCGCGGCGCGCGGCGACGGCGAGCACGGCCGCGGCCTCCATCTCCACCGCGAGCGCGCCGGCGCTGCGCCAGGCCTCGGCGCGCGTGCTGTCCGGGTCGTAGAAGAGGTCCGTGGAGACGGTTGCGCCGATGTGGTCGGCGTTGTGCGCCAGGCGGTCGAGCAGGTCGGGGTCGGGTGCCAGCTCCGGCCCGGCGCCGAGCGCGCGGCTCGTCCCGTCGGCCCCGATCACGCGCATGGGGACGACGAGGTCGCCGAGCGCCAGTCGCGGGTCCAGGGCCCCGCATGTCCCGATCCGGATCACGACCTCCAGCCCGAGGTCGCAGAGCTCCTCGAGCACGATCGCGGCGCTCGGCCCGCCCATGCCGTGGCTCATGATCGTGAGCGCCTCGCCGTCGCGCGCGGTCCCGGTGTAGCCCCACAGTCCGCGGTTGTGGTTGAACATCCGCGGCTCGTCGGTGAGCTTCTGGGCCAGCAGCAGCGCGCGGCCGGGGTCGCCGGGGAGCAGCGCGCGCGGCGCGAGCGGCGCCGTCGGGTGGATGTGCCGCGGTTGGCGCTGCATCGGCGCGCGAGGATAGTCTCCGCGCCATGGCCAAGTCCGACAAGAAGACCGCGAAGGCCGGCCGGTCCGACTCACGCGCCGAGCAGGTGCGCGCCGCCGTCGACCAGGCCTTCCACGTCGCCGGCTCGCAGCTCACCCGCGATCGCGCCGAACAGATCGCCGACGATCTCACCTCGGCCGCGCAGCGGGTCCGCGACGCACTGGAGGAGTTGCGGCCGCCGACGAGCGACGAGCTGCGCCGCGTGGCCGATCGGCTCGAGGCGATCGAGAAGCGTCTGGCCGCGCTCGAGACGCGTCCCCCGACGGCGCCGCCGCGCCGTGCCGCACCCGCCCCGTCGCGCAAGCCGGCCGCGCAGCGCAAGCCGGCCGCGCGGCGCAAGCCGGCCGGCTGATCCTCCGCGCGCCGTGGCCGGCCGCACCGGCCTCAGCGCTCGTGCGCCCGCGCGGCACCTTCCTCGCGACGCGCACCACGTGCCGGCCGCTGATGCGCGAGGATCTGCGGCACACGAAAGGAGCGGCAGCGATGGGTCTCGAGTTAAGGTCAGACAAGGAGTTCCGCGACGCGATGGACCTCGTCTTCCAGCTGATGGACGACGACGACGAGATGGGCCCCCGGCTGCGCGACGCGGACGTGCCGCAGCGGTTCGAGTTCGACGACATCGACATGGTCCTGAACGTGCGCGCGACCCGCGACGGGGAGCCGGGCAACCTGCACTGGGAGTGGACCGACGACGTGGACTGGGAGCCGAAGGTGAGGATGAAGATGAGCGCCGAGACGGCGGTCCGCTACTTCCAGGGCAAGGAGAACATCCCGATCGCGATCGCCCGCAGGCGGATCAAGACGGGCGGCGACGTGAAGGCGGCGCTCGCCCTGATCCCGATCACGAAGCCGGTGTACGCGATGTTCCGCGAGGCGCTCGAGGAGCGCTACCCGCACCTCGTCGTCTCGTGACGGGCGCGCCCGGCGCGAGCTGCTGACGACCCGACCCACGCACGTCCGCGGTGCCGCCTGAACCGGGAGACCTCCCGCCCGCCGCCGAGTCGGTCACGACCGCGGAGGCTGCGCGGCGCGTTGGCGTCGCCCCCTCGACGCTGCGCCGCTGGGTCCGTGAAGGGCTGTTCGCCACACCGCCCGACGATGGGCGCTGGACGCCCTCGGTGCTCGCGCACGCCCGGATCGTCGCGCGCCTGCGCGAGCGCGGGCACTCGCTGGAGGAGATCCGCGACGCCACGAACGAGGGGCGCTTGGCGTTCGGCTACGTCGAGGACCTGCTGCCGTCGATCAACGGCGAGCACGACCTGCGCGAGGTCGCTCGCCGGACCGGCCTGGCGCCGAAGCTCATCGAGCGGATCCTTGCGGCGGTCGGCTTCCCCGCCGGCCAGGCGGAAGTGTTGAGCGACGACGACGTGCGGATGCTCGAGAACATCGCCGAGGTGCTCGCCGCGGGCCTGCCGCTGGTCGCGCTCGTGCAGCTGCTGCGGGTCTACGGCCAGTCGCTGGCGCAGATCGCCGACGCCGAGGTGCGCCTCTTCCACCTGTACGTGCACGAGCCGCTGCTGCGCGACGGGGTCCCGGGCATCGAGGTCGCCGAGCAGATGAACGACCTCACGCAGCTCCTGCCGCTCGCCTCCCCGGTGATGGACCACGTCCACCGCCGCTACCTGCTGCACTTCGTCGAGCAGGACATCGTGGGGCACATGGAGAGCGACCTCGGTGGCTCCGGCGAGGAGCTCGGGCGCCTGCGCGTCGCGATCGGCTTCGCCGACCTGGCGGGCTACACGCGGCTGACCGAGCAGCAGGGGGACGTCGAGGCGGCCGGTGTCGTGGAGCGCTTCGTCGCCAGCGTCGCGGACACGCTCCCCGATGACGCGCGGATCGTGAAGACGATCGGCGACGAGGTGATGATCGTCTCGACCGATCCCGCTGCGCTGACCGACTGGGCGGTCGGGTTCCAGACGCTCCTCCCGGACGTGTCGCTGCCGCGCATCGGCCTGCACGCCGGCGAGGTCGTCTACCGCGACGGCGACTACTACGGACGCGAGGTCAACCGTGCCTCGCGCGTCGTCGCCCGCGCCGGCGCGGGCGAGGTGCTCGTCACGCGCGCGATCGTGGAGGCCTCCGACCGCCACCTCGCCTTCGACTACATCGGCGAGGTCAAGCTCAAGGGGTTCGACGAGCCCACCGAGCTGTTCCTCGCCCACCTGCCCGAGGAGTAGCGATGCAGATGGCAGAGGCGGGCACGCTCCTGGACCGGGTGGCCGCCGGCGGCCTGCTCGCGCCCGGGCACCCCGTCGTCGTCCTGCTCTCCGGGGGGCGCGATTCCGTCTGTCTGCTGGACATGGCCGTTGCGATCGCGGGCCGCGGGCAGGTGCGGGCGCTGCACGTCAACTACGGGCTGCGCCCCGAGGCGGACGGCGACGAGCGCCACTGCGCCGAGCTCTGCAAGCGGTTGGAGGTGCCGCTCGAGGTCGAGCGCGCACACCGGCCCGCGCAGGCGCCCGGCAACCTGCAGGCCTGGGCGCGCGACGTGCGCTACGCAGCCGGCGCGCGCGCCGCGGACGCGTCCGCGTCACGGCTCGCAGCCGGGCACACCGCCAGCGATCAGGTCGAGACGATCCTCTACCGGCTCGCCGCGTCGCCCGGTCGACGGGCGCTCGTCGGCATGGCGGACGAGCGCGGGCTGCTCGTGCGCCCGCTGCTGCGCGCGCGGCTCACGCGCGCGGACACCGCGCGCTGGTGCGCGTCGCGCGGCCTGACCTGGCGCGAGGACGCGAGCAACGACGCCGACCGTTACGCGCGCGCGCGTGTGCGTAAAGCGCTGGTCCCGGCGCTCCGTGAGGTGCACCCGGCGGCGGAGGCGAACCTGCTGCGCACCGCCGAGCTGCTCGCCGACGAGGCCGAGGTGCTCGACGTCGTCGTGGACACCGCGCTCGCCGGGCGCGACCGCATCGCGCTCGCGCACCTCGCCGCGCTGCCGCCCGCGCTCGCGCGCCTCGTGGTCCGCCGGCTCGCCGAAGCTGCGGCCGGCGGGCTCTGCCCGCGCGCGCCGCACCGTCTCGAGGAACTCCTGGCGCTGGGGGCGCCGGGCGGCGAAGGACGGGCGGCGCTCGACGTCGGTGACGGGGCGCGCGCGGTCGTCGAGGGGGGCGTCCTGCGCTTCGAGCGCACGCCCGCTCGCCCGCGTCGTCCGGGCGGGCCGTAACCTCCCCGCCGCGATGCCAGCCGCGCCGCCGATCGGCGAGATCCTCGTCCAGCCCGACCAGCTCAAGGAGCGCGTGCGGGCGCTCGGGCGCCAGATCAGCGAGGACTACGGGGACCGCGACCTGTTGCTCGTCGGCGTGCTGAAGGGCGCGATGTTCTTCCTCTCGGACCTCATGCGCTCGATCACGGTGCCCTGCGAGGTCGATTTCATGGCGGTCGCCTCCTACGGCTCGGCGACCGACTCGAGCGGGGTCGTGCGCATCCTCAAGGACCTGGACATGCCGATCGCCGGGCGCCACGTGCTGATCGTCGAGGACATCGTCGACTCCGGCCTGACGCTGCAGTACCTGCTGCGCAACCTCGGTGCCCGCGACCCGGCGTCGCTCGAGGTCTGCGCGCTGCTGACCAAGCCCGAGCGGCGCAAGGCGGACGTCCCCATCAGGTACACGGGGTTCGAGATCCCCAACCGTTTCGCGATCGGCTACGGCCTGGACCACCACGAGCGCTGGCGCAATCTCCCCTACGTCGCGGCGCTCGCGGAGGGGTGAGGGCCTGTGACGGACCGTCCAGAGTGGCCGGGATCCGGCCCGGGTGCTGGTACGCTGGTCCCGTGATTCCCGCCTCCGAGCCCGGCGTCACGGCCATTCCATGAGCAGGTTCTTCAAGAGCGCAGCGTTCCCGATCCTCATCGTCGTGGTGCTGGCGTTCTTCGCCCAGCGCCTGATCAACACCGGGAACACGACCAAGCCGCCGACCTACAGCGACTTCCTCACGCAGCTGAGCGAGGGGCAGGTCAAGTCGGTCGACATCAAGACGAAGGACAACACGCTCGTCGTCACGCTCAAGGACGGCAAGAGCTTCGAGACGGGGTACACCGACGGCGGCGCCGACCGCCTCGACGCCCAGCTGCAGGCCGCCCAGCAGCAGAACAAGATCGACTCGTGGAACGTCGAGGGCCGCAAGACCAACGGCTGGCTCTCGCTGCTGACGTACGTCCTGCCGTTCCTGATCTTCATCGGCTTCTGGATCTTCCTGATGAACCAGGTCCAAGGCGGCGGCTCGAAGGTCATGTCGTTCGGCAAGTCGCGCGCGAAGCGCATGTCCGTCGACTCGCCGAAGATCACCTTCCGCGACGTTGCGGGGGCCGACGAGGCGGTGGAGGAGCTCCACGAGATCAAGGAGTTCCTCGAGAATCCGAAGAAATTCCAGGCCCTCGGGGCGCGGATCCCGAAGGGCGTGCTGCTCTTCGGCCCGCCGGGCACCGGCAAGACGCTGCTCGCGCGCGCGGTCGCCGGCGAGGCCGGCGTCCCGTTCTTCTCGATCTCCGGCTCGGACTTCGTCGAGATGTTCGTCGGCGTCGGCGCTAGCCGCGTGCGCGACCTCTTCGAGCAGGCCAAGCAGAACTCGCCCTGCATCATCTTCATGGACGAGATCGACGCCGTCGGGCGCCACCGCGGCGCCGGCCTGGGCGGCGGGCACGACGAGCGCGAGCAGACCCTGAACCAGCTCCTCGTGGAGATGGACGGGTTCACGATGACGGACAACATCATCCTGATCGCGGCGACCAACCGCCCGGACATCCTCGACCCGGCGCTGCTGCGCCCCGGCCGCTTCGACCGCCAGATCGTCGTCGACCGTCCCGACCGCAAGGGCCGCGCGAAGATCCTCGAGGTCCACACGCGCGGCAAGCCGCTGGCGAAGGAGATCGACGTCGACGCGCTCGCCGGTCAGACTCCGGGCTTCACGGGCGCGGACCTCGCGAACCTCGTCAACGAGGCGGCGCTGCTCTCGGCGCGCAGCGGCAAGCGCGAGATCACGCAGGTCGAGCTCGAAGAGGGGATCATGCGCGTGATCGCCGGCCCGGAGAAGAAGACCCGGGTCATGAGCGAGAAGGAGCGCCTGATCACCGCCTACCACGAGATGGGCCACGCGATCGTCGGGCACTATCTCGAGCACTCCGACCCGGTCCACAAGATCTCGATCATCAGCCGCGGCCAGGCGCTCGGCTACACGATCTCGATGCCGCAAGAGGACCGCTTCCTCACCACGCGCGCCGAGCTGGTCGACTCGATGGCGATGACGCTCGGCGGCCGCGCCGCCGAGGAGATCGTCTTCGGTGAGATCACGACCGGCGCGTCGAACGACCTCGAGAAGGTCACCGCGACAGCGAAGCAGATGGTCATGCGCTTCGGCATGAGCGAGCGCATGGGGCCGCGCGTCTTCGGCCACGATCACGGCCAGCCCTTCCTCGGGCGCGAGTTCAGCGCCGAGCCCGACTACTCCGACGAGATCGCGCGTGAGATCGACGACGAGGTGCGCCGCATCATCGAGTCGGCCCACCAGCGCGCGCGCGACATCCTCAGCGATCGCCGCGACGCGCTCGAGGTCACCTCGCAGGTGCTGCTCAAGCGCGAGACGATCGAGAAGGAGGAGTTCCTGGCGCTGCTCGACGGCAAGACCGAGGAGGAGGTCTTCGGACCGGACGACTCGGGCGCGCCGCAGCTGCCGGGCGGCACTCCCCAGCCCGCCGACGCGCCCAAGCGCGACGCCCCGCGGCCGCTGCCGCGCCCCGGCCTTGCCGGGGGAGGGCTCGAGGCCCGCGGCCTCGACCTTCCCGAGAAGCCCGAGCTGGCGTAGCGCGTCCCCGCGGGGCGGCCCGACGCCCCCGAGCGTCGAGTGGTCGATCGTGTACCCAGGAGGTAGCGAATCGACCACTCGATGGCCTACGGTTGCGCCATGGCCGCCCGTGAACGCGTCGACGCGGTGATCGTCGGCGCGCGCTGCGCCGGCAGCGCCGCCGCGATCGCGCTCGCGCGCGGGGGGCGGCGCGTGCTCGTCGTCGACCACGCGGGCTTCCCGTCCGACACGCTGTCCACGCACGCGAACTTCCCCTCGGCGGTGGCCGAGATGCAGCGCCTCGGGGCGCTCGAGCGGGTCCGGCGCACCGGCGCGCCCGAGTGCCCGGAAGGCATGGTGGCCGCCGAGGGCGTCGCCTGCATCCAGCGCTTCGCCGCCGTCGACGGGATCGACTACGCCCTGTGCAACCCGCGCCCGGCGTTCGATCTCGCGCTCGTGCAGACCGCGCGCGAGGCCGGCGCGGAGGTGCGCGAGCGCACCGCCCTGGTGGATGTGCGCTGGCGCGACGGACGCGCGTGCGGCGTGCGCCTGCGCCCCCGCGCAGGCGACGAGTACGACGTCGACGCGGCCCTCGTCGTCGGCGCGGACGGGCGCGGCTCGACGACCGCGGAGCGGGTCGGCGCGGGCGTGCCCTACCGCGGCTCGCGCAACGGTCGCGGGCTCGCGTTCGCCTATGCCGACGACCCGCATGCCGGCACCGCCTGGAGGCGGCGCATGATCCAGCTGCGGGCCGGCGTCACGCACACGCTCGTCTTCCCGTGCCCCGACGACCGCATGCTCGTGCTGTTCATGGGCCCGGCGGAGGAGATCTCCGACTTCCGCCGCGATCCGTGGGGCATGTGGAACCGCAAGCTCGCGGAGAACGCGCTCGCCGCGGAGCGCATCGGCGACGCGCCGAACCGCACGAAGCTGCGCAGCACGGCCAGCGTGGCCGCCTTCTACCGGCGCTCGAGCGGGCCCGGATGGGCGCTGACGGGCGACGCGGGCCACTTCAAGGACCCGGTGATCGGCCAGGGGATGCGCGACGCGATGCGCTTCGGCCGCCTGCTCGGCGAGGCCGCGGCGCCCGTCATCGACGACCCCGTCCAGCTCGACGCGGCGCTGCTGAGCGCCGAGCGACGTCGCGACCGCGAGTGCGCGGCGGCGTACCACTGGGGCAACAAGGAATCGCGCGTGGCACCGGTCTCGCCGCTGCTCAAGGAGGCGCTGCGCGACTTCGACCGCGCGCCGACCCCGCACCTGCTGCACATGTTCGACCGCGTGCGGGCGCCGCACCACGTCATGAGCCCGCTGCGCGGGGCGCGCTACGCCGCCCGCGCGGCGCTGCGCCGCGGGACCGACCGCCGGGCACTGCTGCGCGAGGTCGCCGAGGAGCTGCGCGTCGACGCCGACACCTGGCGCGAGGAGCTCGGCCGCCCGTTCCGCCCGTCGCGTGTCTGGGGTTCGGAGCGCCCGGGCTTCGAGGTCCCGGGCGCGGCCAGTGTGGCGAGCGCCTCCCGGGCGCCGGCACCGGCGCCGCCACCGGCCGCGGCCGTCCCATGAGCGACGCGCCGACACGCCGGGTCGTCGCCGTGCAGCTCGCGGTGCGGCTCGCGGAGATCGAGCGCAACCTCGCGCACATCGAGGACGTCGTGGGCCAGGCGGCGCGCGAGCACGCCCCCGACATGATCTTCCTGCCGGAGGTGTCGACGACGCCGAACCTCAGCCACCGCCGGATGCGCGACTGCGTCCTGCCGGTCGACGGGCCTGCCCTGGCGCTGTACCGCCGGCTGGCGCGCGAGCACGGGTGCGTCGTCGGCGCCGGGGCGCTCACGATCCGCGGGCGTGACGCGCGCAATACGTATTACGTCTGCGAGCCCGACGGCACCGTGCACCTGCACGACAAGGACCAGCCGACGATGTGGGAGAACGCCACGTACGGCCCCGGGCGCGATCCCGGGATCCTCGCGCTGACCGACGGGCCCATCGGCTGCGCCAACGGCTTCGAGTGGGCGCGCTCGCGGACGGCTGCGCGGCTGCGCGGCCGCGTGCGGCTCGTGGCGGGCGGCATGTGCTTCCCGTCGTTCCCGACCTGGGCGGCGACCCGCCGGCTCTTCTGGGATCGCGAGCACCAGACGATGCTGCAGCTCGCCCGCGAGACCCCGGGGCGCATCGCGCGCATCGTCGGGGCGCCGGCGGTGCACCCGTCGCACGTCGGCGACGTCGTCATGCAGACCCCCTGGGCGCCGTGGCTGCGCTGGCCGACGATCATGGTCGGCGAGACGATCATCGCGGGCGCCGACGGGGCGATCCTGCAGCGCCTGGCCTACGAGGACGGCGAGGGCTGGATCTGCGCGGAGGTTCCCTGGCGCGAGCCCGCGCCGCTCGACCCCGTCCCGCCCACGTTCTGGCTGGCTCCGATGCCCGTCAGCGTGCAGGCCATCTGGTACGCGGAGAACGCCCGCGGGCGAATTGAGTACCTCGCGAACCGCGCCCTCGGCCGCCTGCCGTTCCAGCACGACCCGGCCTACGGACGGGACCTGCCGGACCGCGTGCCGGGGGCGAGCGGCTGATGGTGAGCCCGGCCGGCGCCCCCGGCTGGACGGTCATGGGCGTCGTCAACGTGACGCCCGACTCGTTCTCCGACGGCGGGCGCTGGATCGAGCCGTCCGCCGCCGTCGCGCACGGACTGGAGCTCGCGGAGCAGGGCGCCGCGATCCTCGACATCGGCGGCGAGTCCACGCGCCCTGGGGCCGCGCCGGTCGGCGAGGCCGAGGAGCGGCGCCGCGTCCTGCCTGTGGTCGCCGGCCTGGCGGGCTGCGGGGCGCTCATCAGCGTCGACACGACGAAGGCGGGCGTCGCCCGGGCGGCGCTCGAGGCAGGCGCCGGCTACGTCAACGACGTCAGCGCGCTGCGCGGCGATCCCGACTTGGCCGGGGTCGTCGCCCAGGCCGGCTGCCCATGCTGCCTCATGCACATGCAGGGGACGCCGCGCACGATGCAGGAGCACCCGCGCTACGACGACGTCGTCGATGAGGTCGCCGCGTTCCTCGAGGAGCGCGCCGCCTTCGCGATCGCGCAGGGGATCGCCGCCGCGCGCATCCAGGTCGACCCGGGCATCGGCTTCGGCAAGACGCTCGCGCACAACCTCGAGCTGCTGCGCCGCCTGAACGAGATCGCCGCACTGGGCTTCCCGGTCGTCATCGGCGTCTCGCGCAAGGCCTTCCTCGGGCACCTCACCGGGCGCGAGGATCCCGGCGAGCGTGTTGCCGCGACCGTCGCCGCCAACGTGCTCGCCTACGAGCGCGGCGCCGCCGTCTTCCGCGTCCACGACGTCGCTCCGACGGTCGATGCGCTGCGGGTGGCGAGTGCTACGTTGGGCGGCGATGACGCCTGACGAGCCGGCCGACCGCGACGAGGACTACGACGGGATCGAGGACGACGAGGACGAGTTCGACGACGAGGAGCTCGAGCGCACCGCGGTCACCGTCGAAGTGACCGGCCTGTCGCTGTACACGCACCATGGCGTCACGCCGGCAGAGCGCGAGATCGGCCAGCGCCTGATCCTCGACCTGCGCTTCGACGCGGGCGCCTGCGACGCGACCGTGACCGACCGCGTCGAGGACACCGTCGACTACGGGCGCGTCTGCGACGTCGTGGCGCTCGAGGCGCAGCGGCGCTCCTACAAGACGCTCGAGGCGCTCTGCGCGGCGATCGCCGATCGCCTGCTCGCCGACTTCGATACCGGTGAGGTCTGGGTCAAGGCGACCAAGCCCGAGCCGCCGATCGCGCTGCCCGTCGAGTCGGTGTCCGTCGAGGTCTGGCGGACCGCGACGAGCGACTGAGGATGCCGGAGACGGCGTTCGACCGCGCGACCGCGGTGGCGGCGCTCGGAGGCGGCGCCTGGCGGGCGCACAGCAGCCCCGAGTGGTCGGCGCCGCGCGGCCCGAACGGGGGATACCTGGCTGCCATCGTGGTGCGCGCGATGCAGGCCGAGCTGGCCGACCCGCAGCGTCCGGCGCGCTCGATCACGCTCCATTACCTGCGCCCGCCCGGGCCCGGCGAGCTGCGCGTCGATGTCGTCGTCGAGCGCACGGGACGGCGCCTGTCGACGCTGGGCGCGAGGGTTGTGCAGGACGGGCGTCTCTGCGTGATCGCGATCGGGGCCTTCTCGGGCGGCTACGAGCCGCTCGCCGAGTACAGCGCCGCGATGCCCGAGGTGCCGTCCTGGGAGGAGGTAGAGCCGCTGGACCCGCACCCGCAGGCACCGCCGATCGCCCACCGCGTCGAGCAGCGGCCCGTGATCGGGGCCCAGCCGTTCAGCGGCGCCGCGGAGGCGCTCAGCGGCGGCTGGATGCGCCTGCACGAGCCGCATCCGATGGACGCGCCCGCGCTGGCTCTGTATGCCGATGCGTGGCTGCCCTCGCTGTTCCCGCGGCTGCACGCGCCGATCGGAGCGCCGACGATCGACCTGACGATCCACTTCCGCGCCCCCGCGGCGGCCGCGGCGGTCGACCCCGCCTCGCCGGTGCTCGGCGTCTTTCGATCGGAGTACGCCGCCGACGGGCTGTTCGAGGAGGACGGTGAGCTCTGGGCCGCCGACGGGCGGCTGCTGGCCCACAGCCGCCAGCTCGCGCTGCTCGTCTCACCCGCGGGGGCGCGTTCGTGATCGGCTACCTCGGGCTCGGCTCGAACGTCGGCGAGCGGCGGGCGAACCTGCAGGCTGCGGTCGATGCGCTGCCGGCGCACGGCGTGACCGTGCTCGCGTCCTCGTCGACGTACGACACCGACCCGGTCGGCCCGGTGCGCGACCAGCCGGACTTCCTCAACGCGTGCGTGCGGATCGACACCGAGCTCGGCCCGGAGGACCTGCTCGACGCCTGCAAGGCGGTCGAGCGCGAGCTGGGCCGCGACCTGGAGGGCGGGGTGCCGAAGGGCCCGCGGCCGATCGACGTCGACCTGCTGCTGCTCGGTGCGACCGAGCACCGCAGCGCGCGACTGACGCTCCCGCACGAGCAGGTGACGGCGCGGCGCTTCGTGATGATCCCGCTGCTGGAGCTCGACTTCGACCTGCGCACGCCCGACGGCACGCGGCTGTCGGACGTGCTCGCCGCGCTGCCGCTCGACGAGGGCGTGCGGCGAGCGGGCCCGCCGCTCGAGCTAGGCGGCGGCTGAGGCGGCGGGGGCCGCCGGGAGCAGGTCGGCCGGGATCATCCCGGTCGGGACGTCGCCCGGGAACGTCGGGAACAGGCGCATCGCCAGCTCCCCGGCCGGCCGGGGAGCGATCAGCGGGCGCACGTCGCCGAGCGTCATCAGCAGGCGCAGGCTCGAGGCGATCTGCAGGTCGGCGGCGTTCGGCTGCTCGCCGCCGAGCGTGCCATCCGCGATCCACGCGTCGACGCGGTCCAGCAGCTCGGGCAGCCGCCGCAGGTCCTGCGGGTAGGTCGCCTCCGAGGCCTGGTTGGCGCGCAGCTCGATCCCCGTCACGAGCGGCGCCATCGCCTTCAGCACCGGCAGCGGCATCGCCGGCAGCTTGGAGCCCTCCGAGTAGGTCGCCATCGCTTCGGGGTGGGCGCGGAAGGTCGGCCACAGCACGCGGCGCACGAGCGCCTGCAGCACCTCGTCGCCCCACGCCTCGGCTTCCTCCACGCGCGCGCGGGCGGCCGGGTCGGCCGGCAGCAGCGCGGGCTCGGGCTGCAGCTGGTCGAGCCGGCGCAGGATCGCGCGCGAGCCGGAGATCTTCTCGCCGTCGATGCTCATCGCCGGGACGGTCCGCTGACCGAAGCGCAGCTTCATCGCGGCCATGTGCATCGGCGGGGGGAGCTCCACGAGCTTGTACGGGATCCCCTTGAGCTCGAGCGCACGCTGAACGGTGGCGCACGGGTGCGAGCCGTGGACGACGTAGAGCTTGACGGTCATGGGCGGATCCTACGGCGCGGCGGCGCCGGTAGGTCCGACGCCCCGCGTAGCGTGTTGGCCGTGAGTACGCCAGCGTCGATCCCGACTGCGCGCGACGGCTTCTTCAGCAGCCTCTTCGACCTCTCCTTCAGCCGGCTGGTCGCCACACGGGTGATCAAGTTCCTCTACGTCCTGCTGCTCGTCCTGATCGGGCTCGGGCTGCTGGCGTTCATCGTCGCCGCGATCGCCGGCGGAAGCGCCGCAGGGATCATCGCGGCGCTGATCCTCGGGCCGCTGGTCGCGCTCCTGTACGTCGTCTATGCGCGCGTCTTCCTGGAGATCATCCTCGCCATCTTCCGGATCCTCGAGACGAACCGCGAGATCGCGTTCCTCCAGCGCCAGCAGCTCGCGCTCATGCAGCAGGGCGGCGGGGGCAGCACGCCGCCGGCGTACCCGCAGCCGACGCCGGTGGCGCCCGCGCAGCAGCTGCCCCGCCAGCCGCCGCAGCCGCCTGCGGCGTAGGCTGCGGCCGGCATGCTGCTGGTCGTCGACGTCGGGAACACGCAGACCCACTTCGGGACGTTCAGCGGCGACCGGCTGGTTGAGCACTGGCGCTTCGCCACGGTGCGCACGTCGACCTCCGACGAGCTCGGCGCGGCGCTGCGCAACCTGCTCGAGCTGCGCGGCGTCGGGCTCGCCGACCTCAGCGCCTCGATCGTCTCGTCGACCGTGCCCCAGCTCGAGCCCGAGTGGCTGGCGATGGCCGAGCACTACCTGGGGCACCGCATGCTGTCCGTCGGCCCGGGGCTGCGCACGAGCATGGCGATCCGCATCGACAACCCGCGCGAGCTCGGCGCCGACCGCCTCGTCAACGCGGTCGCGGCCTACGAGCAGCTCGGCGGCCCGTGCGTCTCCGTCGACTTCGGCACCGCGCTGAACTACGACGTCGTCTCGGCCGACGGCGAGTATCTCGGCGGCGTCATCGCGCCCGGCGTCGAGATCTCGCTCGACGCGCTGACCGCCCGCGGGGCGAAGCTGCCGCGGGTCGACCTCGTGCCGCCGCGCGCGGCCATCGGCAAGGGCACGAGCGAGGCGATCCGCGCAGGGATCGTCTTCGGCTTCGCCGCCCAGGTCGACGGGATCGTGGCGCGCATCTCGGACGAGCTCGGCGCCGAGCCGGCGACGATCGCGACCGGCGGGCTGGCGCAGCACATCGTCCCGCACACCGAGAGCATCGACGAGATCGACGACTTGCTGACGCTCAAGGGGCTGAAGCTCCTCTACGAGCGCAACACCTGAGGCCACGGATACCCTGGGTCCGTGCCGCAGCCCGCGCTCACCGACCCGCTGGAGATCGGCGCCGTCGCCGTCCCCAACCGCGTCGCGCTCGCGCCGCTGGCCGGGATCGGCAACTGGTTCGTGCGCCTGCAGGCCAAGCGCCATGGGGCCGGACTCGCGTTCAGCGAGATGGTCTCGAGCTTCGCGGTGCACCACCGCAACGAGAAGACGATGAGCGAGCTGCTGCGCATCGATCCCGAGGAGCGCGACGGCGGGCCGGTCGCGGTGCAGCTGTTCGGCCAGGATCCCGAGGTCATGCGCTCGGCCGCCGCGACCGTCGCCGAGCTCGGCGCCGACCTCATCGACCTCAACATGGGCTGCCCGGTGCCGAAGGTCTGCCGGACCGGTGCCGGCGCAGCGCTGCTCGCCGATCCCGATCGCGCGGTCGCCATCGCTCGTGCAGCGCGCGAAGGCTCCGGCCTGCCCGTGACCGTGAAGCTGCGCTCCGGCCGGCGCGCCGGGCAGGACGACGGCTGCGCGCTCGCCCAGCGGCTGGTCGACGAGGCGGGGGTCAGCGCGATCGGCTTCCACCCGCGCTCGGCGCAGGTCCACCACAAGGGCACGCCGGACTACGAGCTCGCGGCACGCCTGGTCGAGCGCCTGCCGGTGCCGGTGATCCTCTCCGGGGGGCTGCGCACGCCGCAAGCGGTGCGCGCCGCCTACGCGCAGACCGGCGCCGCCGCGGTAATGCTCGCGCGCGGGACGCTCGGCAATCCCTGGCTCTTCGACGAGGTCCTCGGCACGCGCGAGGGCGGCCCGGCGGCGTGGGAGATCCTCGACGAGCTCGACTGGGTGATCGACCGCGCCGCCGAGCATCTGGGCCCCGTGCGCGCGGCCCGCTACCTGCGCAAGTTCTACCCGTGGTACCTGGAGCGCCTGCACGCCTGTAGGCAGGTGCAGGCTGCCTTCCAGCAGACCATGTCGCTCGACGAGGCGCGGGCGCTGATGGACGGTCTGCGGGCCGTGCCGGCGGCCGCCTGACGGGCGCTATACTGCGCCGCTCGCGCCGGCCGGATCGCCGGCGTTTCGGCCCTCTTCGCTCCCCTCAGCCGCCATGCCCAAGGACGTCATCCTCACCGCCGAAGGCCTCGAGAAGCTCCAGGAGGAGCTCGAGACGCTGACCACCGAGCGCCGCCGCGAGGTCGCCACGCGCATCAAGGAGGCGCGTGAGTTCGGCGACATCGCCGAGAACTCCGAATACGACGACGCCAAGAACGAGCAGGCGATGGTCGAGGCGCGGATCGCCGTGCTCGAGGAGAAGATCCGCTCGGCCCAGGTGATCGACGCGAAGGACCTGTCCACCGACACCGTGCAGATCGGGTCGGTCGTGCACGTCAAGGACGAGAAGACCGGCAAGTCGCAGAAGTTCACGATCGTCGGGTCGGCCGAGGCGAACCCCGCGGAGTCCAAGCTCTCGAACGAGTCGCCGGTGGGGCGTGCACTCCTCGGGCACAAGCGCAACGACATCGTCTCCGTGCAGGTCCCGCGCGGCCCGGCGCGCAAGCTGAAGATCACGAAGATCGACGTCGGCGTCTGACGCCGCCGCGCCGGTGCGCCGGGTGCGCGATGATGGCGCGTCCGTGACCGACGAGCGCGACACCGACCAGCCGGCCGCCCCCGAGCACCTCTCGCAGGTGCTCGCCGACCGCCGCGCGAAGCTCGAGCGCCTGCGGGCGCACGGGGTCGACCCGTTCCCGCACAACTACCAGGGCGTCGTGCCGATCGCCGAGGTCGTCGCGCCCTGGGATGACCTGGGCGACGGCGAGGAGACGGACAGCGCCTACCGCGTCGCCGGGCGCATCGCGGCGCGCCGCGGACAGGGGAAGATGGCCTTCCTGGACCTCGTCGACCGCTCCGGGCGCATCCAGCTGCAGGCACGCGCCGACGTGCTCGGCCCCGAGCGCATGGCCCGGCTCGTCGACCTGGACCTCGGCGACATCATCGGTGTCGACGGCACGATCTTCCGCTCGCGCCGCGGCGAGCTGACGCTGCGCGTCGACCGCTTCGAGCTGCTGGCGAAGAGCCTGCGCCCGCCGCCGGACAAGCACCACGGCCTGCACGACGTCGAGACGCGCCACCGCCGGCGCGAGCTCGACCTGATCGCCAACGCCGAGACCCGCGAGGTCTTCCAGATCCGCTCGCGCGTCATCTCGACGGTCCGTCGCGAGCTCGACGACGCCGGGTTCGTCGAAGTCGAGACGCCCGTCCTGCAGCCGCTCTACGGCGGCGCGCTCGCGCGGCCGTTCGTCACCCACCACAACGCGCTGCACCGTGACCTGTACCTGCGGATCGCGACCGAGCTCTACCTCAAGCGCTGCATCGTCGGGGGCCTTGAGCGCGTCTACGAGCTGGGCAAGGACTTCCGCAACGAGGGGATCTCCTTCAAGCACAACCCCGAGTTCACGATGGTCGAGTGGTACGAGGCCTACTCCGACTACATCGACCAGATGGTGCGCGTCGAGACGCTCGTGAGCGCGGTCGCCGACGCCTGCGGCTACGACGGCGAGATCGACTTCCGCCCGCCGTGGCGGCGCGTCACGCTCGGCGAGGCGATCGCCGAGCGCACGGGCATCGACGTGATCGAGCACCGCGACCGCGAGTCGCTGGCAAGGGCGATCGAGGCGGCCCGCCTGGACGGGTACGAGCTCGCTGACCGCACCTGGCCCCAGCTCGTCGACGACCTGCTGAGCAAGGAGGTCGAGCCGCACCTCCTCGATCCCGTGTTCCTCACCGACTACCCGAAGGAGCTCTCGCCCTTCGCCAAGGACCACCGGTCGAGACCGGGCCTGGTGGAGCGCTTCGAGGCGTTCTGCGCGGGGATGGAGATCGCGAACGCGTTCACCGAGCTCAACGACCCCGACGAGCAGCGCCTGCGCTTCGAGGCGCAGGTGCGCCTCGCCGGGCTGGGCGACGAGGAGGCCCAGCCCTACGACGAGCTGTTCGTCGAGGCGCTCGAGCAGGGCATGCCGCCGACCGGTGGGGTGGGGCTGGGCATCGACCGGCTCGTGATGATCATGACCGGGCGCCGCTCGATCCGCGAGGTCGTGCTCTTCCCGGCGATGCGCGACTGAGCGTTATGGTCGCCTGAGTGGGCGACATGACGTGCGCTGGCTGCGGGGAACAGGCCCCCGACGGGGCGAGGTTCTGCCCGGCCTGCGGCGCGCCGCTGGCCCCGGCGCCGAGCGGGGAGCGGCGCCTGGCCACGATCCTCTTCGCCGACCTCGTCGGGTCGACGGCGCTCACCGTCGGGCTCGACCCCGAGGATGCCCGCGCCCTGCTGGAGCGCTACTACGACGTGGCGCGCGCGGTGCTCGAAGAGCACGGCGGGACGCTCGAGAAGTTCGTCGGCGACGCGGTGCTCGCCGCGTTCGGCGTGCCGCGCAGCCACGGCGACGACCCGGACCGGGCCGTTCGCGCGGGGCTCGAGCTCGCCGAGCGCGTGGCGGCGCTGGGGCCGCAGTACGCGGTCCGCGTCGGCATCGCGACCGGGGAGGTGCTGGTCGCCGCGCCCGGCGGCGACCTCGACCTGACCGGGGAGGCGGTCAACGCGGCGGCGCGGATCGAGCAGGCGGCGCAGCGCTCGCAGGTGCTCGTCGACGAGCGCACCGCGCGCGCCTGTCAGGTCGCGGAGCTGCGGACCGCCTCGCCGATCGACGCCAAGGGCTTCGTTGAGCCGCTCGCCGTGCATGAGGCCGTGGCGGCGCGGCGCGGCGCCCGCGCGCTGCTCGACACGCCGCTGATCGGGCGCGACGATGACCTCGTGCTCGTCGAGCTGCTGGTGCGGCGCGCGTCCAGCGGGCGCGTGCCGGCGCTCATCACCGTGGTGGGAGAGGCCGGCCTCGGGAAGACGCGCCTGCTGCGCGAGGCGCTTGCCCGGCTGCGTGCGGGCGAGACGACGCCGATGGTCCTCAGCGGGCGCAGCCCCTCGTATGGGCGCGGCGTCGCGTTCTGGGCCGTGGGCGAGGTGCTGCGCGAGGTCGCGGGCGCCGCCCCCGACGCCGCCCCGGACGTCGTGCTCGGCGCGCTGCGAACGCGTCTCGCGGGGCTCGGCGCCGACGACGCGGGCGACCTGGCCGCCGATCTCGTGGTGGCCGTCGGCGCCGCCGAGGATGCCGCGGGCCCGGTCGTCGAGCGGCTGCGCCGCGCCTGGCGGCGGATGCTCGGGCTGCTCGCGACCTGCGGACCGGTCATCCTCGCCTTGGACGACGTTCACTGGGCTGACGACGGGACGCTGGACCTCATCGAGGACGCGATGGTGGGGGTCGGCGACCTGCCGCTCGCAATCCTGTGCACGGCCCGGCCCGAGCTGCTCGAGCGCCGGCCGGCGTGGGCCGGCGGGCTGCGCGGCTCGGGCGCCGTGCACCTCGCGCCGCTGGCCGGGCCGCAGGCGCGGGAGCTCGCCGCCGTGCTGCTGCGCGACACCGGCGTCGCGAGCGACACGGGCGTCGCGGAGCGCATCGCGGCCCTCGCGGCCGGCAACCCGTTCTTCACCGAGGAGCTCGCCTGCAACCCGGAGCTGCTCGCCGGTGACGGCGGGGCGCTTCCGGACAGCGTCCAGGGTGCGGTCATCGCCCGCCTCGACCAGCTGGCCGCCGGCGAGCGGCGGACCCTGCAGGCAGCGGCCGTGCTCGGCGTGCGGTTCTCCGCCGACGCGGTCGCCGCGCTGACCGGCGCCGACCCTGGCAGTGAGCTGGACGGCCTGGCGCGCAGCGCCGTGATCGTCGCCGAGCCGCAGGAGGGAGCCGGTCTCCACGCCTTCCGCCACCAGATCCTGCGCGACGTCGCCTACGGGACGCTGCCGCGGCCGGCGCGCGCCGATCTGCACGAGCGCGCCGCGTCGTGGACCACCGAGCACGCCGGCGAGCGGCTCCCGGAGCTCTCCGAGATCATCGCCTACCACCGCGAGCGCGCAGCTGAGCTGACCGGCGACGAGGAACGCCGCCGGCTGGCCGCACAGGAGCTGCTCGGCGCGGCATGGAACGCCGCGCTGCGCGGCGCGGTCGGTCAGGCGGACGCCCTGTTCGACCGCTCTGCTGCGATCGCACCGGAGGTGGGGCTGGCGGTCCGCGCGCACCGGGAGGCCGCCGAGGTCGCCCTCTGGGCGGGCATGCGCGGCGACCTGGCACTCGACCACGAGCGCCGGGCAGCGGAGCTCGCGCGTGCCGCCGGCGAGCCGCGGCTCGAGGCGACCGCGCTGGCCGCGATGGTCGAACTGCACCGCCGCTACTCGGGCATCGTCGGACCGGCGGCGGACGCAAAGGAGGCGGCAGCCCTCCTTGCGCGCGCAACCGAGCTCGCCGGCGGCGCGGACGCCGTGGTGCTCGCACGCGTGGCGGTCGCAGAGGCATGGGTCGCCACGGACGTCGCGTACGATCGCGGGCATGCCGGTGAGCCGGGGGCCGACGTCGCCATTCCGGCCGCGGAGCGCGCCTGCGAGCTGGCGCAGGCGGCGGACGACCCCGTGCTCCTGTCGAGCGCGCTCGACGCGCTGGCAGCCGCGCAGCAGGCGGCCGGGTGGCCGCAGAGAGCCGCAGCGGCGACGCTCCGGCGCAGGGCGCTCGCCCCACGGCTCAGGGCGCCGGGCGCACCGGGCGCCGAGCGGTTCGACGCCCTGAACATGATCGCCGAGGCGCTGGAGTCCGTCGGCGACTTCGGCGAGGCGCTCGCGGCCGCCCGGGATGCGCGCGCGGCGGCGCTCGAACGCGGTCTCGACCACTCGGCCTACACGCGGCTCGCCGGGCCGCTGTTCGAGCTCGGCGGCTGGGATGAGCTCGTCGAGGAGGTGGCGCGCTTCCGGGCGGGCTGGGAGGCAGCTGAGCGGCCACCCGCAGGGTTCGCGCGCACCTCGCTGGCGATCGCGATCGCCGTGCCGGCGCTGCGCGGCGATGAGCGCACCCTCGCGGAGTGGTCGGCCGCGTGGGATCAGCTCCAGGAGGGCGGGCGCCGGGAGGGGCAGAGCGTCGCCTGGCCCGGGAACGCGGCGCTGGTGGTCAGCCGCGCCCGCGTCGCGCTCCAGCAGGGTCGCCTCGATGACGCGGGCCGCGAGCTGGCGTGGGAGCCGCGCGAGGTGAGCGCGTACGTGCGCCCGCGCTACGGCGCCCACTGCGCCGAGGCCGCCGTGCGCGCCGGGGCCGCCGAGGCGGCGGCGCGGCTGGTCGAGGCCGGCGCCCTGGCCGAGGGCGACCGCTTCGCCGAGCAGTTGGTCGCCCGCGCCCACGCGCTGCACGAGGGCGACGCCGACGCGCTGCTCGCCGCGCACGCCGGCTTCGGGGCGATCGGCGCCCGCTACGAGCAGGCGCGCACCGGCGTCGACCTCGGGGGCGAGGACGCCGGCGCCGGGCGCGCGTTCCTCGCAGGGCTCGGGATCCCCGTCTGACAGCGCCCGCCCGCGCGCAGGAAACCGCCGAGCGTGCGGGAACCCCGGTTCACGGGCCGTTCACAGGCCCGGGAGGGGCCATGACCCGCTGGTAAACTTGTCCATGCCCGCCGAATTCCCCCGTTCGCTCATCCGATCTGCCGTCAGGGCCGAAAACTAGGGTGAGAGGGACGGGCCGTCTTCGTCCCCGCAAACGCCTACCGCACAGACCACCGATCCGACCGACGTACCGCACACCGCCCGCAGGAAGGACGTAGCAGCACAATGTTCGAGCGATTCACAGAGCGTGCCCGCCAGGTGGTCGTCCTCGCTCAGGAGGAGGCGCGGACGCTCAAGCACAACTACATCGGGACCGAGCACATCCTGCTCGGGCTGCTGCGCGAGGAGGAGGGCCTAGCCGCCCGCGTGCTCGAGAGCCTCGACATCACCGTCGAGCGCGTGCGCGCGCAGGTCGTGCGCATCGTCGGGTCGGGCGAGGAGGTCACCTCCGGGCAGATCCCGTTCACCCCGCGCGCCAAGAAGGTGCTGGAGCTCGCGCTGCGCGAGGCGCTGAGCCTGGGCCACAACTACATCGGGACCGAGCACATCCTGCTCGGCCTCGTGCGCGAGAACGAGGGCGTCGCCGCCCGCATCCTGCTCGACTTCGACGCGGACTCCGAGAAGATCCGCAACGAGGTCATCCGCATGCTCTCCGGCCCCGGGGGCCGGCGCCAGGGCGCGGGCGCGGGCCAGGGCCAGGGCCAGGGCGCTGCGGCCTCCGGCGAGGGCAAGAAGTCCTCCAAGCTGCTCGACCAGTTCGGGCGCAACCTCACGAAGCTCGCCGCCGAGGGCAAGCTCGACCCGGTCGTCGGGCGTGAGACCGAGATCGAGCGGATCATGCAGATCCTCTCGCGCCGCACGAAGAACAATCCCGTGCTCATCGGCGAGCCCGGCGTCGGCAAGACCGCGGTCGTCGAGGGGCTCGCGCAGCGCATCACGAACGCCGACGTGCCCGAGCTGCTGAAGGGCAAGCAGATCTACACGCTCGACCTGGCGGCGCTCGTCGCCGGCTCGAAGTACCGCGGCGAGTTCGAGGAGCGCCTGAAGAAGGTGATGAAGGAGATCACCCAGCGCGGCGACATCATCCTGTTCATCGACGAGCTGCACAACCTCGTCGGCGCGGGCGCCGCCGAGGGCGCGATCGACGCCGCCTCGATCCTCAAGCCCGCGCTGGCGCGCGGCGAGCTGCAGACGATCGGCGCCACGACGCTGGACGAGTACCGCAAGTACCTCGAGCGCGACAGCGCGCTGGAGCGCCGCTTCCAGCAGATCCGCGTCGACCAGCCCACGATCGAGGAGACGGTCCAGATCCTCGAGGGCCTGCGCGACCGCTACGAGCAGCACCACAAGGTCGAGATCACCGACGAGGCGCTGCGCGCGGCCTCCGAGCTGGCCGACCGCTACATCTCCGACCGCCAGCTGCCGGACAAGGCGATCGACCTCATCGACGAGGCCGCCTCGCGCATGCGCATCAAGTCGATGACCTCGCCGCCGATCTACCGCGAGCTCGAGGAGGACATCGAGCGCACCCGCCGCGAGAAGGAGGCGGCGATCGAGGCCCAGGAGTTCGAGAAGGCCGCCGCGCTGCGCGACGACGAGCGCAAGCTCACGACGAAGAAGCGCGAGCTGGAGGACCAGTGGCGCGCCGGCGAGGGCGAGGGCCCGCGCCCGGCGATCGGCGAGGAGGAGATCGCCGACATCGTCTCGATGTGGACCGGCATCCCCGTCTTCAAGCTCACCGAGGCCGAGACCGCGAAGCTCATGCGCATGGAGGAGGAGCTCCACAAGCGCGTCATCGGGCAGCACGCCGCCGTCGAGGTCATCTCGAAGGCGATCCGTCGCTCGCGCGCGGGGCTCAAGGACCCCAAGCGCCCGACCGGCTCGTTCGTCTTCCTCGGCCCCTCGGGCGTCGGCAAGACGGAGCTCGCGCGCACGCTCGCCGAGTTCCTCTTCGGCGACGAGGACGCGATGACGCGCATCGACATGTCCGAGTACATGGAGAAGCACGCGGTCTCGCGGCTCGTCGGCTCGCCCCCCGGCTACATCGGCTACGACGAGGGCGGCCAGCTGACCGAGGCCGTGCGGCGCAAGCCGTACTGCGTCCTGCTGCTCGACGAGATCGAGAAGGCCCACCCGGACGTCTTCAACATCCTGCTGCAGATCCTCGAGGACGGGCGGCTGACCGACTCCCAGGGTCGCACGGTCGACTTCCGCCACGCGATCGTGATCATGACGTCGAACATCGGCGCGCAGGAGATCGCCCGCAACACCCCGCTCGGCTTCGCCGTCAGCGAGGACGAGACGGGTATCACCTACGAGGACATGAAGACGCGGATCATGGGCGAGCTCAAGAAGGTCTTCCGGCCTGAGTTCCTCAACCGCATCGACGACGTGATCGTGTTCCACAAGCTCCAGAAGAGCGAGATCACGACGATCGTCGAGCTGCTCCTGCGGCGGATCCGCTCCTCGCTGGCCGAGCGCGAGCTGCAGCTCGAGCTCACCGAGGCGGCGAAGGACTTCCTCGTCGAGAAGGGGTGGGACCCGTCGATGGGCGCGCGCCCGCTGCGCCGCGCGATCCAGCGCTACATCGAGGACCCGCTCGCCGACTTCGTCCTGCGGGCGGAGCTCCCGCCCGGCGCGACGGTGCTCGTCGATGCCGCTCCGGAGGGGGACGAGCGCGACCTGATCCTCACCGTGATCGAGCCGACGAAGGTGCCGGCGGCCGTCGGCGGCGGCGAGGCCGTCGAGAAGGCCGAGGAGCCCGGACCCGCCGACGAGCACGAGCCGGGGCCCGGCACCGACGGCTGACCCCTGCGCGCGGTCCCGGCCGCGTGCGAGAACGCCTGCGAGCATGAAGAGGGCCGCCCCGTCCGGCGGCCCTCTTTCGCTCTCCCCGTCCCGGCAGTTGAGAGGCCCCGGCCGCGGGGCACCGGACGGTCTTCGGTGGCTACAGCGTCGGCGAACGGCGCGTGGGGCTTGACGAGCGGCGGCCGGGGCGGACGAACGGTCGATGCGGGGCGACGGACGGCGCAGGCGGCGACTCGGGCGCTCTCGCCCGGGTCGCGATCGTGTGCAAACCACATCGGCGCAGCCGATGTGGTTGCAAGGGCTCCGCGGCGCTCAGGCGTGACCGGCGCTCCGCGCGCCGCGCCCGACGGATCGTGTGCAACGGCATCGGCGGCACCGGCGCCCCCGCACACGATGCGCTTGGCGACCGGAGGGCCGCCTTATGGCGCCCGACATTCCGCGGTGACGCGAAATGACTCATCTAGGGTGAGGTCATGGCCAGCGAGCACGACGAGGTCGTCATCAAGGTCCGCGAGGGCGGGCCCTACAAGGTGACGGGCGACTTCCGGCTCACCGACGCCCACGACGCCGACATCCCGCTGCCCGACGACGGGCGCGCCGTCGTGCTGTGCCGCTGCGGGCGCTCGCGCACCAAGCCGTTCTGCGACCGCTCGCACGCCTGCCGCACCGACGACACCGCCGTCGTGCACGCCGGCCTCGCCGAGCCGCAGCAGGGAGAGCCGTTCCTCGCCGGCCCCGTGTTCGCCGCGCCGTTCCACTTCGCCGGTGACGCTGACGCCGGCGCCGAGGACGGCGTGCCGCGCGCCGCCGAGCGCTTCTACGGGCGCTACGCGAACCCGACCTGGGCAGGCTGGGAGGCCGCGCTCGGCGCGCTCGAGGGCGGCACCGCCGTGGCGTTCGCCTCGGGCATGGCGGCGGTCAGCGCGGTGCTGCTGCCGCTGCTCGCGCCCGGCGATGTGCTCGTCGCGCCGTCCGACGGCTACTACACCGTTCGCACGCTCGCCGAGCGCCAGCTGCGCCCGCGCGGCATCGAGGTGCGGCTCGTGCCCACGCGCACCGACGCGGTCATCGACGCGCTCGAGGGCGCGAGCGTCGTGTGGGTCGAGTCCCCGTCCAACCCGCTGCTCGACGTGCTCGACATCGAGCAGGTGGCCGCCGAGGCCCACGACGCCGGTGCGCTCGTCGCCGTCGACAACACGCTCGCCACGCCGCTGCGCCAGCGCCCGCTGGGGCTCGGCGCGGACTTCGCGATGGCGAGCGCCGCCAAGCAGCTCACCGGCCACAGCGACTTGATCCTCGGCTACGTCGCGGCCGCGGAGCCGGCACGAGCCGAGGCGCTGCGTGCCTGGCGCACGACGACCGGCTCGATCCCCGGGCCCTTCGAGGTCTGGCTCGCGCATCGCTCGCTGGCGACGCTCGGCGTGCGCGTCGAGCGCCAGGAGCGCACGGCGGCCGCGCTCGCGGATCTGCTGGCGCGCCGCGGCGACGTCGCCTGGAGCCGCTGGCCGGGCCTCGGCTGCGTCGTCTCCTTCGATCTCGCCACCGCCGAGCGCGCGCACGCCTTCCTGGACGCCGCGAAGCTCGTCGCGCAGGCGACGAGCTTCGGCGGCGTGCACTCCAGCGCTGAGCGCCGTGCGCGTTGGGGGGGCGACGAGGTCTCAGCGGGCCTCATCCGCATGAGCGTCGGCGTGGAGGACCAGGCGGACCTCCTGGCCGACGTCGGCCAGGCGCTCGACGCGGCGCGCGGGTGATGAGGCTCGACCCGCGCGCCGCGTGCGGGCTCAGCTCTTCGGGATGAGCACCGAGTCGATGACGTGGATGATCCCGTTGGAGGCCTTCACGTCGGTCTTGACGACCTTCGCCGAGTTGACGTAGACCGAGCCGCCCTTGACCTTGATCTGCACCGACTGGCCGTTGAGCGTCTTGACCGACTTGCCGTTGAGCTTGACGACCTTGCTCGCCGGGACCGCGCCCTTGACGACGTGGTAGGTGAGGATCGAGGTCAGCAGCTTCTTGTCGCTTGCGACCTTGTTGAGCGTCGCCTTCGGGAGCTTGGCGAAGGCGGCGTTCGTCGGGGCGAAGACCGTGAGCTTCGTCTTGCCCGACAGCGCGCCGACGAGGCCCGCCTTCTTGACGAGGCTGACGAGCGTCGAGAACTGCGGGTTGCCGGCGGCGACGTCGACGATCGTGTTCGACTTGGCGCCGGCGCTCGCCGGGGCGGCCACGGCGACGGCCGCGAGCACGGCGGCGAGGAGCAGGGCGATGCGCTTCATGTCCGGGATCCCTCCGTTGGGTCGGGGTTTGCCTGTGCACGGCGCTACGCCCACGCGCTCGCCCGCGGTTGCCCGGCGGACGCATCCTGGCGCGCCGGGACTCACGGGGGAACCCGTCCAGCCCGCGGCCTAGGGTGGGCGCATGGCCCGCCCGTCGACCGTCCACGTCTGCTCCGCCTGCGGCCACGCCGAGGCACGCTGGCACGGGCGCTGCCCGGCGTGCGGGGAGTGGAACACGCTGCACGAGGAGCGCGCCCCTGTCCGCGCCGGCGCCCAGGCGGCGCGCACAGCGCGCGCCGCGGCGCGGCCGGTCGCCCTGCGCGACGTGCGTGCCGACGAGGCGCCGCGCGTGCGCACCGGGATCGGCGAGCTCGACCGGCTGCTCGGCGGCGGCGTGGTGCCGGGCTCGCTCGTGCTGATCGGCGGCTCGCCGGGCATCGGCAAGTCGACGCTGACGACGATGGCCCTCGGCCTGATGCAGGGTGCCGGCCATCGCACGCTCTACGTCTCCGGCGAGGAGTCCGCCGCGCAGATCCGCCTGCGCGCGGAGCGCCTGCAGGCCGGCAGCGCGCCGGGCGCGCTCGACGTGCCGGTGCTCGCCGAGACCGGGCTTGAGGCGATCCTCGCCACGCTCGAGGCCGAGCGGCCGCAGGTCTGCGTGATCGACTCGGTGCAGACGCTCGCCGCCGGCGACCTCTCGGGCGCGCCCGGCACCGTCGGGCAGGTGCGCGAGGTCGCGGCGCGGATCATGGAGGCCGCCAAGCGCAGCGGAACCGCCGTGCTGCTCGTCGGCCACGTGACGAAGGACGGCGCGCTCGCCGGCCCGCGGGTGCTCGAGCACCTCGTCGACTGCGTGCTGCAGTTCGAGGGCGAGCGCGAGCGCACCTACCGCACGCTGCGTGCGCTGAAGAACCGTTTCGGCTCGACCAACGACGTGGGCGTCTTCGAGATGCGCGAGGGCGGGCTCGTCGAGGTGCTGGACGCCAGCGCGCGCTTCGTGGGCGAGGCCACACGCGCTCCCGGCAGCGTGGTGCTCGCCGCGATGGAGGGCTCGCGTCCGCTGCTCGTCGAGGTTCAGGCGCTCGTCTCGCCGAGTGAGCTCGTCCCGCCGCGCCGCGTCGTCAGCGGGATCGACCGCAACAGGCTGGCGCTCGTGCTCGCCGTGCTCGCGCGCCATGCCGGCGTGGGGACGGGCACCGCCGACGTGTTCGTCAACGTCGTCGGCGGGGTGCGCGTCGACGAGCCCGGCGCCGACCTCGCCGTCGCGCTCGCGGTCGCCGGCGCGGCGCGGGGCGTCGTGCTGGGCGGCGAGGACGAGCCCACCCCGCTCGCCGCCTTCGGCGAGATCGGCCTTACCGGCGAGCTGCGCTCGGTCGCCCACCACGACCGCCGACGCGAGGAGGCGGAGAAGTTCGGGCTGGCGCGTGTCATCTCGCCGGAGAGCGCCCCGACGCTGCGCGACGCGCTGCGCCAGGCGGCCGCCGGGCGGCCCGTGCCCGCCGCGGCCTGACACCCCTCCAGATCCGGCGCCGGCCCGCCGTCCGACCGGGGGCGAAACCCTCGACCCCTGGTAGAATTCCGCGTGATGGCGCACCGGACCGGGGATGAGATGACCGATCTGGAGAGTCGCCAGGAGCCCCGGCTCGTGAAGTCCCTCGAGATGGTCGCGCCCGGTACCGCGCTGCGCGAGGGCGTCGACAACATCGTCCACGCGCGCACCGGCGCGCTGATCGTCGTCGGCGACCCCGAGGAGCTGAGCTTCCTCTTCTCCGGGGGCATCAAGCTCGACATCGACTACTCGCCCGCCTTCCTCTACCAGGTGGCGAAGATGGACGGGGCCATCATCCTCAACGTCAACGCGACGAAGATCGCGATGGCCAACGTCCAGCTCATCCCGGACCCGACGATCCTGTCGCTGGAGACCGGAACACGCCACCGCACCGGAGAGCGCGTCAGCAAGCAGACCGACGCGCTCGTGATCGCGATCTCCCAGCGGCGCGAGATCGTCTCGCTGTACGTCGATGGCGCGAAGTACATCCTCGAGGACATCCCGACCGTCCTGGCGAAGGCCAACCAGGCGCTGGCGACGCTCGACAAGTACCGCGCGCGCCTCGACCAGGTCTCCACCCGCCTGACGGCGCTCGAGTTCGAGGGCGGCGCGACGCTCCACGACGTGCTCACGGTGCTGCAGCGCTCGGAGCTCGTGACGCGCATGGCCGTCGAGATCGAGCGCTACATCGTCGAGCTGGGCACCGAGGGTCGCCTGATCGAGATGCAGCTTGAGGAGACGATGGTCGGCACCGCGGCCGACAAGGCGGCGCTCGTGCACGACTACCTCGCCGAGGACGGCGACGAGGGGTTCGCGCAGGCACTCGACCAGCTCGGGCGGCTCCCCCACCAGGACCTCCTCGATTTCGGTCGCCTCGCCGAGCTGCTCGGCTACGACCGCAAGCTCAACACGCTCGACTTCCCCGTCTCGCCGCGCGGGTACCGGATCCTCGGGCGCATCCCGCGCCTGCCGAAGCTCGTCGTTGCGAACATCGTGGCGGCGAGCGGTGGGCTGGACGAGCTGCTCGCCGCGAGCGACGTCGACCTCGAGGGCATCGAGGGCGTCGGCGAGATCCGCGCCAAGGACATCCGCGAGGGGCTGCGGCGCCTGCAGGAGATCAACCTCGTCGATCGCTACCTGCAGACATGAACCAGAACCGTGCTGAAGGAACGGCCCGGGCATGCACGCCCGGCCGATGACAAGGGAGGACACCATTTCCGAGGAGCAGGAAGACCTCAACATCGAGGACCTCGAACTGCCAGTGCTCGAGCACATCGAGTTCGAGTGCGGTGACAACGTCGTGTACCCGCATCACGGCGCCGGCAAGGTCCTCAAGAAGGAAGCCAGGACGATGTTCGGGCAGGAGCGCGTCTATCTGACGATCAAGATCCTGCACAACGACATGACCGTGATGGTGCCGTCGGAGAACGCCGCGAAGGCGGGGCTGCGGCGCGTGATCGACGAAGAGACCGTGCAGAAGGTGCTGGGCGTGCTCTCCGACGACGTCTCGGAGATGCCGAAGAACTGGAACCGGCGCTTCAAGCACAATCGCGACAAGATCAAGACCGGCGACATCTACGAGCTCGCCGAGGTCGTGCGCAACCTCGCCGTGCGCGAGCACCAGAAGGGCCTCTCGACCGGCGAGAAGCAGATGTTCACGCGCGCGAAGAAGATCCTCGCGTCCGAGCTGATGTACGCGCTGGACATGGACGACGTGGAGGCCGAGGAGCACCTCGACACGCTGCTCGCCGAGTCCGCCGGCGCGAAGGTCGCCTCGTAGGCCGGCCCGTGCCGGCGGTCGCGTTGGTCGTGGCCGCCGGGCGCGGCGAGCGCTTGGGCTCCGCGGGGCCCAAGGCGCTCGTCGCGCTGGCCGGGCGCCCGATGCTCGAATGGAGCGTCGCGGCGCTGCAGCGGACGGCGGGGATCGATGCGATCGTCGTCGCGCTCCCGCCCGGCGTCGCCGCTCCCGCCGGCTGCAGCGGGGCCGAGGGCGGGCCGCAGCGCTCGCATTCGGTGCGCAACGCGCTCGCCGCCGCGGGCCCGAAGGCCGACGTGATCCTCGTGCACGACGCCGCGCGCCCGCTGCTGACCGCCGAGCTCGCCGAGCGCTGCCTGGCCGCGCTCGACGCTGACGGCGGCTGGGACGCGGCGGTGGCCGCCGCGCCGGTGACCGACACGATCAAGCGGGCGCCAGGCGGGCTGGGAGTCCGCGAGACGCTCGACCGCGCCGAGCTCTGGGCGGTGCAGACCCCGCAGGTCTTCCGTCGCGCGGCGCTCGAGCGCGCGCTCGCGCGGCCCGCGGCCGAGCTGGCCGCCGCGACCGACGACGCCGTGCTCGTCGAGCGCGACGGCGGGCGGGTGCGCGTCGTGGCCGCCCCCCGCGAGAACATCAAGGTCACGACCCCGGTCGACCTCGAGCTCGCCGAGCTGCTGCTCGCAGCGCGCGCTGCTTGAATCAGGCGCCGTGCTGACCGACTACCACGTCCATCTGCGGCCCGACGATCCCGACGCCACGCCGGAGCGCTACTTCACCGCCGCCAACGCCGAGCGCTACCGCGAGGCGGCCGCCGAGCGCGGGATCCAGGAGCTGGGCGTCAGCGAGCACATCTACCGCTTCAGCGAGGCGCTGACGATCTGGGACAACGGGCTGTGGCGCGAATTCGCCCGCGACGACGTGGACGCATACTGCGCCTTCGTGCGCGAGGAGACCGACCTGCGCCTGGGGATCGAGGCCGACTTCGTGCCGGGCCGCGAGGACCGCGTGGCGAGCTTCCTCGAGCGCCGCGAGTGGGACTACGTCGTCGGCTCGATCCACTTCGTCGGGCAGGGCGCGCTCGATCACGAGGACTACGACATCTGGGGGATGGGCCAGGGGCCCGAGAAGGTCTGGGCCACGTACTTCACGTGGCTCGGCGAGCTGGCCCGCACCGGGATCTACGACATCCTCGCCCACCCGGACCTCGTCAAGCACTGGGGGCGCAGGCGGCCGTTCCCGGAGGGCGACCTGCGGCGCTTCTACGAGCTGGCGATGGACGGCATCGCTGAGTCCGGCATCGCGATCGAGGTGTCGACCGCCGGGCTGCGCAAGCCCGTCGGCGAGATCTACCCCGCGCGCGCGTTCTTGGAGATGTGCCTGGAGGCCGGCTGCGCGGTGGCGCTCTCGAGCGATGCCCACACGCCCGAGCAGCTCGGCTACGGCTACGACGAGGCGCTCGAGTGGCTCGCCGACCTGGGCGTGCGCGAGCTCGCCGTCTTCGAGCGCCGCGAGCGGCGCAGCGAGCCGATCGGGGCCGCGGCGTGAGCGTGCGCACGGGCATCGGCTGGGACTCCCATCGCCTCGTGCCGGGGCGCCCGCTGATCCTCGGCGGCGTGCGGGTCGAGCATGAGCTCGGGCTGGAGGGGTACTCGGACGCCGATGTGCTGACGCACGCGGTGATGGACGCCCTGCTGGGCGCTGCGGGGCTCGACGACATCGGCGTGCACTTCCCGGACTCGGACCCGCGCTACAGCGGCGCCGACTCCGTCGCGCTGCTCGCCGTCGTCGTCGAGCTGGTGCGCGGGCGCGGCCTGGAGGTCGTGAACGTCGACACGACGCTCATGATGGAGCGGCCGAAGCTCGGGCCGCTGCGCGCGCAGATGCGCGAGCGGCTGGCGGCGGCGATCGGCCTGGATCCCGGGCGGGTGAACGTGAAGGCCTCGACCGGAGAGGGCATCGGCTTCGTCGGACGCCAGGAGGGCGTGGCCGCACTCGCGGTGGCGACGGTCAGCGAGCGGGGCTGACGTGCACGGCGACGAGCTCGTCGCCCTCGCGCTGCTGATCGCCGTCACAGCCATGCTGGTGGGCGCGTACCGCACGCGCATCCCCTACCCGATCCTGCTCGTCGTCGGCAGCGCCGTGATCGCGCTGATCCCGGGGGTCCCGAAGGTCGAGGTCGACCCGAACGTGATCCTGGTCGTCGCGCTGCCCCCGCTGCTGTACTCGGCGGCGTTCTTCACGTCGCTGCACGACCTTCGGCGCAACCTGCGCCCGATCGGGCTGCTGGCGATCGGCCTGGTGATCGTGACGACGCTCGCCGTCGGCGCCGTCGCCCATTTCGTGATCGGGCTGTCGTGGGGCGTCGCGTTCGTGCTCGGCGCCGTCGTCTCGCCGACCGACCCGGTCGCCGCGACGGCGATCGCCGGGCGGCTCGGCGCGCCCCAGCGGTACGTGGCGATCGTGGAGGGGGAGAGCCTGCTGAACGACGCGAGCGGGCTCGTCGTCTACCGCATCGCGATTTTGGCCGTCCTCAGCGGGACGTTCTCGCTCGCGGGCGGTGTGGTCGACTTCGTCGTGGGCGCCGGCGTGGGCATCGCGATCGGAGCGCTCGTCGGCGTGGTCGTCGCCGAGCTTCGCCGGCGCATCGACGATGCGCCGACGGAGATCACGATCTCGCTGCTGACGCCCTACTTCGCCTACCTGCCGGCGGAGGCGCTCGGCGTCTCGGCGGTCACCGCGGCGGTCACCGCGGGGATCTGGCTCGGCTGGCGCGCACCCGAGCTGATCTCGCCGGAGACGCGCATCCAGGCCTACGCGTTCTGGGAGATCGTCGTGTTCGTCCTGAACTCCGCGCTCTTCGTGATCATCGGGCTCGAGCTGCGCGGAATCCTCGACGGGCTGGGCGCCGCATCCCCCGGGGAGCTGCTCGGCGACGCGCTCGTCGTCATCGTGGCGGTGATCGCGGTGCGCTTCGCCTGGGTCTACCCGGCGACCTACCTTCCCCGCCGGCTCTCGGCGCGGATCCGGGCCCGCGACCCGGCGCCGACACGCGGCTCGGTCTTCCTCGTGGCGTTCACCGGGATGCGCGGCGCCGTGTCGCTCGCCGCGGCGCTCGCGATCCCGCACACGCTCGACTCGGGCGCGCCGTTCCCGGACCGCGACCTCGTGCTCTTCCTCGTCTATGCCGTGATCCTCGGCACGCTGCTGATCGAGGGCCTGTCGCTGCCGGCGATCATCGAGCGGTTCGGGCTCGGCGGGGAGAGCGACGAGGATCGCGAGCTGCGCGCCCGGATCCTCGCGGCGCAGGCGGCGATCGCGCGCCTGGACGAGCTCGCCGGCGAGGACTGGGTGCGCCCCGAGACCGTCGAGCGCATGCGCGGCCTGTACGAGTTCCGCCTGCGGCGTTTCGCGGCTCGCCTGGACCTCGACGACGACGGCAGCCTCGAGGAGGGCTCGCTCGCCTACCAGCGCCTGCGCCGTGAGGCGCTGGAGGCCGAGCGCGGCGAGCTCCTGCGCCTGCGCCGGGCCGACGAGATCTCCGAGGAGGCGATGCGCCGCGTCGAGCGCGACCTCGACCTCGAGGACGCGCGCCTGGAGATCTGACGCACGCCGAGCGTCCCGCGCTGCCTCGTATAGGCGGCACCCAGGGACGCTCGGTGCTTGGAGGGCCGCCGGGGCCGTCGGGGCGGCGGGTAGATTGGCGGCGTGCGCGAGATCCGTCTCCACGACACGCGCCGCGGCGAGGTCGTCGCGCTCGAGCCCCGCACACCGGGCGAGGTCGGCATCTACGCCTGCGGGCCGACGGTGTACGCGCGGATCCACATCGGCAACGCGCGGCCGTTCGTCGTCTACTCGCTGCTCAAGCGCTTCCTCGAGCACGAGGGTCTGCAGGTCACCTTCGTCTCCAACATCACCGACGTCAACGACAAGATCTACGACGCCGCGGCGCGGGCCCGGCCGCCGGTCCCCAGCGCGCAGCTGGCCCGCGAGATGGCGGCCGCCTACGTCGCCGACACCGACCGGCTCGGGCTCGGCCGCCCCGATCACGAGCCGCTTGCCGGCGAGACGATCGGCCCGATCATCGACCTGATCGACGCCCTGATCGAGCGCGGCAGCGCCTACGCCGCCGAGGGCGACGTCTACTTCAGGGTGCGCACCGACCCCCGCTACGGCGAGCTGTCACACCGCGCCGTGGACGACATGGACCAGGGGGAGGGGCTGGAGGGCGCCGCGCGCAAGGAGGATCCGCTGGACTTCGCGCTGTGGAAGGCGCAGAAGCCCGGCGAGGACACCGCGTGGGACGCCTCGTGGGGTCGCGGGCGCCCCGGCTGGCACATCGAGTGCTCCGCGATGGCCGAGGAGCTGCTCGGCGTCGGGTTCGACATCCACGGCGGCGGCAACGACCTCGTCTTCCCCCATCACGAGAACGAGGCCGCGCAGACGCGCATGGGACGCGGCGCCGAGCTCGCGCGGATCTGGATGCACAACGGCATGCTGCAGCTCTCCGGCGAGAAGATGGCCAAGAGCGTCGGGAACATCACGCCGCTCGGCGAGGCGCTCGACACCTGGGGCCGCGATGCGCTCGTGCTGTTCTTCTCCACCGGGCACTACCACCAGCCGCTGCAGTTCTCCGACGAGACGCTCGCGCAGGCGCAGGCGAGCGTGCGCCGCATCCGTGATGCCGGTCGCCGACTCCGCTCCGGCGACTCGCCGGCGGATCTCGAGCCGCTGCGCGAGCGGTTCTTCGACGCGTTGGCCGACGACTTCAACACCCCGCGCGCGCTGGCCGCGCTCTACGAGTGGATCGGCGAGGCCAACAAGCGCGAGGGCGTCGGTGACGCGCACGCGCGCGAGATGCTCGCCGTCCTGGGGCTCGAGAACCTGCTCGATGCGGGCGCGGGCGAGCAGCCCGACGAGCAGGCCCGCGCGCTGCTCGACGCGCGTGAAGCCGCACGCGCCGCACGCGACTGGGCCGAGGCCGACCGGCTGCGCGATGCGCTCGTCGCGCTGGGCTGGGAGGTGCGCGACTCCGCCGCCGGGCCCGAGCTCGTGCGGCGGTGATCCTCTACGGGCGCAACGCGGTGCACGAGGCGCTGCGCGCGGGGCGGCGGCGCGTCCACGAGGTGTGGGCGACGGCGGGCGCCGCGCGCGAGCCGTGGCTGCGCGAGGACGGCGCGCCGCCGGTCCACGTCGTGCCGGCCGACGAGGTCGCGCGGCGCGCGGGCAGCGACGGCCACCAGGGTCTCTGCGCGCGGACCGACGGCTACCACTACGCCGGCGCGGCCGAGTTGCTGCGCGCCCCCGATCCGCTGATCGTCGCGCTCGACGAGGTGCAGGATCCGCAGAACCTCGGGGCGATCTGCCGCACGGCCGAGGGCGTCGGCGCGACCGGGGTCGTGATTCCCGAGCGGCGCGCCGCCGAGATCACCCCGGCGGCCTGCAAGGCCTCCGCGGGCGCCGTCGAGTGGCTTCCCGTCGCGCGCGTGCGCAACCTCGCCGACTTCCTGGGTGAGGCCAAGCACGCCGGCTGCTGGTGCTACGGCGCGGCGACCGGGCCGACGTCGGTCCACTACCTCGAGCCGGACTGGACCGGCGGCGTCGTGCTCGTGCTGGGCGCGGAGGGGAAGGGCCTGCGCCCGCGCGTCGCCGGCGCGTGCGACGCGCTCGTGGCGCTGCCGCTGCGCGGGCGCATCGAGTCGCTGAACGTCAGCGCGGCCGCGGCGGCGCTCCTGTACGGGATCTTGCAGCGACGGGTTGACAGCGCTTCATAACTGTGGGATAAAGCCCGCGACTTGAGGGTCAACCTCAGGTCGAGAAACATGAAGGTTTGATCGTTCGCAGATGGCGCCAGGGGAGGAGTGCGCCACTGAGCTCGTCCATGTTGTCCCTGCAAAGGGACCGAAAGGATCGCTCGTGGCCCGTCTTTCCACTTCTTCTCAAGGTCAGGTTCAGGTCGATGACGGCTACCTGATCGCGCTCGCCAAGGCCGGTGACCCGACCGCGTACGACCGGCTGATCCGCCGCTACTACGGCTTCGTGCGCCTCAAGGCCTCGTCGTACTTCCTCGCGGGGGGCGACGCCGACGACCTCATCCAGGAGGGGCTCGTCGGCCTCTACAAGGCGATCCGCGACTACCGCACCGACCGCGAGTCGAGCTTCCGCAACTTCGCGGAGCTGTGCATCACGCGTCAGATCATCACGGCCGTGAAGACGGCCACGCGCAACAAGCACGTCCCCCTCAACCAGTACGTGTCGTTCGCCTCCTCGCCGGCCGGCGCCACCGAGGGCGAGCCGACGCTCGACGAGGTGCTTCCCGGCTCGACGGTGCACGACCCGGTCAACCAGGTGATCTCCTCCGAGGAGCTTCGCTCGATGGTCGCCTGCCTGTCGACGACGCTGTCCGAGCTCGAGTCGCGGGTGCTCTCGCTGTACCTCGACGGACGCTCCTACGATGCGATCGGCGAGTTCATCGGCTGCGACACGAAGACCGTCGACAACGCCCTGCAGCGCGTCAAGCGCAAGGTCGGGGCCCACCTGGCCGCGCGCAGCGTCGTCTCGTAGGCGGCGCTCGGCGAGCTCAGCTCTGCGCGACCAGCGCGCGCAGCAGCCGGTCGAGCAGCGGGCGGTTGCGCTCGGCCACGCCCGGGCGCGGGTGCGTGATCTCCTCCAGGCGCAGCCCGTCGATGAGCGCCGCGAGGATGTGCGCATCCTCGCGCGGGCGCGGCGAGCCGGCCCGCTCGAGGGCGTGCGCGCTCAGTTCCTGCACCTTCGTGCCCCACTCGGCGTGCGCGGCCTCGAGCTCGGGGCTGCGCTCGGCTTCGAGCTGCAGCTCGTAGCCGGCGCGCACGACGAGCCACTCGTCGGCCAGCTGGTCGTCGAGCCAGGCGGTCAGCAGGTCGACGAGCGAGTCGATGTCGTGGACGTGCTCGAGGGCCGCGGTCGTCGTGGCCTCGACGCGGGCGATCTCGTTGGCCGCGACCTGGCGCAGCGCCGCGTCGACGATCTCCGCCTTGGAGGCGAAGTGGTAGGTGGTCGAGGACAGCGAGACACCGGCCTCCTCGGCCACCGCGCGGTGGGTCACCGCGGCGGTGCCGCCGCGCCCGATGATGCGGATCGTCGCCTCGACGATCGCCGCGCGGATCTCGTCCGGCGGAAGCCGGCGCGCGGGGCGCCGCGAGGTTCGGGAGGGCGGGGCTGAGGGCAACTGGCGCATGTGAAACCTTCGGGAGGTACGTTTGTACCGTAGAAGCCTGTCCTGGTACGTTTGTACCGCATCCGGGGCGGGCGCGTCCAACGCCCGCGGCAGGGTCATGAGCCGCGGCTTCTACAACCCACGGACCTCTCGACATGGCTGACTCACGCGATCCCCAGGACACCCCGCACGACGAGACGGACTTCCCGTACGGCGAGCTGGACGTCCCGCGCGGCATCGGACGTCGCGGCTTCCTCGCGGTCGGCGCCGGCGCGATGCTGTGCACGATCGGTGGCAAGAAGATCGCGCTGACCAAGCCGGGCGATGCGGCGAAGGCCGACGCCGCGGCGGCGATGGTCATGCGCCCCAGCAGCGTCCCGGCGAAGAAGCCCGCCACGGGCGTCCCCGGCGCCGACCCGGTCGACAAGCTCACGTTCGGCACGCCCGACCCGCAGCCCGGCTGCGACGTGCAGGAGTACTGGATCCAGGCCACGCAGACGCTCTGGGACATCATCCCCTCGCGCCCGCGGCGCGACCAGTGGATGGGAACCAACCTGCCCGGACCGAGCGTCTTCCGCGCCTGCGTCTACCAGCAGATGTCGGACGGGTTCGCCGAGCCGGTCGGCCCGGCCGCGATGCCCGGCCCGATCCTGCAGGCGCGCGTCGGCGACGTCATCAAGGTCCACTTCCGCAACGGCCTGCCGGAGGCGTCGAACCAGGCCGTCACGATGCACCCGCACGGGGTCAGATACAACCCGGAGTACGACGCCTCCTACCTGGGCGACTTCACGCGCGCCGGCGGCTACATCGCCCCCGGCGAGGAGTTCACCTACACGTGGGAGTGCCTGCCCGAGTCGGTCGGCGTGTGGCCCTACCACGACCACGGCCCCAACCACGTCCTGAACACCTTCCGCGGGATGTTCGGTGCGCTCATCATCCGCGACCGCGACGAGAAGGCCCCCGACGTCGAGCAGGTCCTGTTCTTCCACCAGATGGCCCCGCCGATCACGGGCCTGTCGCGCAACTACGAGGCCGTCAACGGTCGCGCGTACGCGGGGAACACGCCGACGATCCGCTCGAAGGTCGGCCAGGACGTCGCGATCCACGTGATCGGGATGGACAACGACTTCCACGACTTCCACATGCACGGCCACCGCTGGCGCAAGGATGGGACGGGGATCTTCACCGACACCCCGTCGCTCGGTCCCAACGAGACGATCACGGCCCGCTTCATCGAAGACAACCCGGGCCGCTGGCTCTACCACTGCCACGTCTTCTCGCACATGGATGCCGGCATGGCCGGCTGGTACATCGTCGAGCCGTAGTCCCCACAGGAGAGGAGCACCCGTGTCACGCATCCACGCCGGCGCGAGCGCGCTGTCGCTCGCGGCGATCGCGCTGCTGTCGGTCGCCGGCAGCGCCGGGGCGGCGCGCATCAGCGCGTCCTACCCGCCGCCGAAGAACCCGACGACCCCGTCGAAGGCGCCCAAGGGCCCGTTCACGACGCGCACGGTCTGCGCGAAGGGCTGCGCCTACCGCACCATCCAGGCCGCGGTGAACGCCTCCAAGGCCGGCGACACCGTGGAGGTGAAGCCGGGCGTGTACAAGGAGCGGGTCGTCATCAAGGGCCCGAGCAAGCGCTACCTGACGCTCATCGGCGATCCGAAGAGCCCGGGGAAGGTCGTGCTCGAGGGCAAGGGCTCGACGCCGCGCTCGCTGCCGAACAACGGCATCACCATCAACGGCGCCGACCAGGTGACGGTCAACGGCTTCAGCGCGCGCGACTACAGCGGCTACGGCTTCTTCGTGGTCAACAACAACGGCTACCTGCTGACGAACCTCGTCGCGAAGTTCGTCGGCGTCTACGGGATCTACGCCTTCAACTCGGTCGGCGGCACGATGTCGAACTCGATCGCGGCGTGGAACAACGACTCGGGCTTCTACATCGGGCAGACCCCGCCGCAGACCAAGCCCGTGCGCTCCTACATCCGCAACGTCACCGCCTACGGCAACGTGCTCGGCTTCTCCGGGACGAACAGCAAGTACGTCACGATCACCCAGTCGCGCTGGTTCAACAACGGCGTGGGGATCGCCCCGAACGCGCTGGATTCCGAGAAGTACGCGCCGCCGGAGAACAACGTCATCACCGACAACGACGTGTTCTTCAACAACTGGAACTACTACGCCGGCGCGCCGTTCAAGCTGCGCCCGGGCGCGACCGGCGAGGTCGCCTACCCGGTCGGCACGGGCATCCTGCTGTTCGGCGGGCGCAACACCGAGGTCTCGAAGAACCGCGTGTACGGCAACTACCTGATGGGCATCGGCGCGATCCAGCAGCTGCTGCTCAAGCAGCAGGACGCGCGCGACCTCATCGGCAACCGCATCCTGAACAACGTCTTCGGGAACGCCGGCAACAACCTCAACGGGCGCGACCTGTTCTACGACGGGGACGGCTCGGGGAACTGCGTCGGTCCGAACACCGGCGTCCAGCTGACCGTGCCGGCGGATGGCTCGACGTTCCAGCCGTGCCCCTTCACCGGCGCCAACACCTTCAGCTCCTCGGCGCAGGGGGAGGCCGTCAACTGGACGATCACCGACCCCACGCACGAGGCCTTCTGGATCAAGCATCCCCAGGCTCCGATTCCCGGCATCACGCCGATGGAGCACTGGGACTCGTCGATCGGAGTGAAGTGAGATCACGCAAGTCGCTGGTAGCGCTCCTCGCGCTGACGGGCGTCGCGGCGATGGCCGCGGTGCCCGCCCAGGCGGGGACCGCCAAGCAGCCGAAGAAGACCGTCACGGTCAACGACAACTACTACGGGCCGTCGAAGCTGACGGTCAAGTCGGGCACGAAGGTCACGTGGGACTGGACGTACGACACGACGGACATCCACGACGTGAAGCTCGTGTCGGCCCCCAAGGGGGTCAAGCAGTTCCAGTCGGGCGCCGCGGCGGCCGGCTACGAGTACAGCAAGGCGCTCACCAAGCCGGGCGTCTACAAGTTCATCTGCACCTTCCACGTATCGGATGGCATGAAAATGACAATCACGGTGCGCAAGTGATGCGCGTCTCCATCATCGCGGCGACGACGGTTGTCGTCGCCCTGTCCAGCACCGGCGTCGCGGGCGCCGCGACCGGCTACCCGCCGCCGAAGAACCCGCTCGTCCAGTCGGCCGCGCCGAAGGGACCGTTCCACACGCTCAAGGTGTGCGCCAAGGGCTGCGCCTACAAGAGCATCCAGCAGGCCGTCAACGCCGCCAAGGCGGGTGACACGATCAAGGTCGCACCCGGCACCTACCGGGAGCGCGTGATCGTCAAGGGCCCGAGCAAGCGCTACCTGAAGATCATCGGTGACCCGAAGAACCCGGGCAAGGTGGTCCTCAGCGGGAAGAAGTCGACGCCGCGCACGGTCCCCAACAACGGGATCAGCGTCAACGGCGCCGACAACGTCACTGTCAACGGCCTGTCGGCCTTCGACTACAACGGGTACGGCTTCTTCGCCGTGAACGTCAACGACTACCTGTTCACGAACCTCGTCGCCAAGCGCGACGGCGTGTACGGGATCTACGCGTTCAACTCGGTCGGCGGGACGATCTCGAACTCGACCGCGGCGTGGAACAACGACTCGGGCTTCTACATCGGCCAGACGCCGGTGCAGACCAAGCCCAAGCGCTCGTACATCACGAACGTCGTCTCCTACGGCAACCAGCTCGGCTACTCGGGCACGAACATGCGGTACGTGACGATCACGAAGTCGAAGTGGTTCAACAACGGCATCGGGCTCGTCCCGAACGCGCTGGACTCCGAGAAGTACGCGCCGCCGGAGAAGAACGTCATCAGCGACAACGACATCTTCTGGAACAACTTCAACTACTACGCCGGCACCCCGTGGAAGCTCGCGGCGACGTCGACCGGGACCAACTTCCCCGTCGGCATCGGCGTGTTGCTGTTCGGCGGCCGTGACAACCGCGTGGAGAACAACCGCGTCTGGGGCAACTACCTTGGGGGCGTCGGCGGCCTGCAGCAGGCGCTGCTCAAGCAGGTCGACGCGCAGGAGCTCCAGGGCAACATCGTCCGGGGCAACGACTACTCCAATGGCGGCAAGAACCCCAACGGGCGCGACCTGTTCTACGACGGCGACGGGAAGAACAACTGCTTCGACCCGACCGGCACGCAGAACAACGAGCCGCAGGACAACCGCACGCTGGTGGCGTGCGGGGAGCAGGGCTACACCGGCCCGAACTTCTACAGCGGCGTCGGCTTCGCGGGCGGCAAGTCCGACCTGAACGCGCTGCTGACCGGCAACCCGGAGTTCGGGACGATCGCTGGTTGGGCGCTGAGCATCGACAAGAAGAACCCGGCCTCGGCCGAGGCGGCGTGGGTCAAGCCCGCCCAGGCCCCGATCCCGGGCTACACGATGATGGAGCACTGGACGCCCTCGATGGGCGCCAACTGAGCGCTTCTCGTCGTACTCGACGGACGGTCGCGGGGCGCCTTGGGGCGCCCCGTCGCCGTTCCGGGGAAGACCTCGCCCCCTACTTCGCGAACGGCAGCACGGCGAACGCGATCACCGCGTAGTGGGCCCCGGCCGCGCCGGTGACGAGCGTGTGGAAGACCTCGTGGTAGCCGAAGGTCTGCGGGCGCGGGTCGGGGCGCCCGGTGGCGTAGATCACCGCCCCGGTCGTGTAGAGCGCGCCGCCGAGCGCCAGCCCGAGCACGGGCAGCCACCCCAGCGTCTCGATGAGCTGCGGTGCGGCGACGAGCGCGACCATCCCGAGCGTGACGTAGACGATCGCCGAGACCCACTTGGGCGCGCTGACCCAGGCGAGGCTCAGCACGACGCCGGCCAGCGCGCCGCCCCAGACGACGGCGAGGATCGCCGTCGCCAGCGTTCCCCGCAGCACGAGCATCGCGAACGGCGTGAAGGTCGCCGCGATGAAGATGAAGATCATCGAATGGTCCAGGCGGCGCATCCAGGTGCGCGCGCGTGGCCCCCATTCGTGGCGGTGGTAGAGGGCGCTGACGCCGAACAGGCCGCAGATCCCGAGGGCGTAGACGGCGGTCGCCGGGCGCTCGTGGGCGCTCGAGGCGGCGACGAGGATCACGCCGAGCACGATCGCGGCGAAGAAGGCGTACTCGTGGATCACGCCGCGCAGCCGCGGCTTGACCTTGGCGACGACGGCCGCGGCGCGGTCGGCGGCCTCGCCGGCGCCGGCGCGGGCGGCCTCGACGCCGCGAGCGGCGGCGTCCTGCGCGGCCTCCATGCGGCGCGAGGCGGCCTGCTGGCCGCGCTGCATCGCGTCCGCGGCCTGTTCGCGCATCCGCTCGACCCGCTCGGTCATGAGCGCAGGGTACTCCGGCGCCTCGCCGGCGCAAGCCGGGTGGCCCGATGGCTTCGTCAGCCGCCGTACGCGCCGCGCAGCAGCGCCATCATCGTCCCGGCCGTCCCCGGGGCGGGCGTGCCGCTCGCATCGGAGAAGCCGATCTCCAGGTGCGGGCTCGAGGAGATCCCCACGATCCCCGCACCGACCTCGCCGATCACCTGGCCGGCGGCGACGCGCGTGCCGATCGCGACCGCGTTGCCGGGACCGGCGTGGCCGTAGTACACGTAGCGGCCGTCGTCGAGGTGCAGCACCGGGGCCCAGGCGCCGAAGCCGCCGATCCCATGGAGGACGACCGTGCCGGATCCGACGGCGAGCAGCGGGGTGTGGCCGGGTGCCGAGACGTCGACGCCCTGGTCGAGCGTCCAGGTGCCCGGCGGCGAGGCTGCGCGGGCGGGCATCGGGAACACGAACCCGCCGCCGCGCAGCAGGGTGGCCGGCGAGGAGGGCGCGCCCGCGCCCTGCGGGCCGACGCTGGCCTGGCGGCGCTGGACCGCCTGCAGCTGCGCGCGCAGCTGCGCCTCCTGTGCGCGGACTCGCGCGAGCGCTCCCGCGGTAGCCGTGGCGCGAGCGCGCATGCAGCCAGTATCGCGTGCGGTGCCCGCGGGTGCGACGGCTGCCACGGCGCTTGCAGGCCGCCTTCGGGCCGCTGCTCAGGCGCCCAGCGGGGCGGGGGCCGCCGCGTGGATCGGCGGGACGCGGCCCGCCCACGGCTGCGCCTGCTCGAGCTGCGCGGCAAGGGCGAGCAGCGTCGCCTCGTCGCCGAAGCGCCCCACGAGCTGCATGCCGATCGGCAGGCCCTCCTCGCTCATCTGCAGCGGCAGGCTGATCGCCGGTTGGCCGGTGGCGTTGAACACCGGAAGGAAGGTCTCGAGGTCCGACCAGGAGGCGAACAGCTCGCGCGGCGGGACGTCCGCCAGCGGGTCATAACGCCCGACCGGCGCGGGGAGCGCGCCCAGCGTCGGTGTCAGCAGCGCGTCGTAGCCCGCGAAGAACGCGCCGATCTGGCGGGAGAGCACGTTCACGTCGCCGAGGGCGTCGAGCAGCCTGCCGGAGCCGAGGCTGCGGCCGTGCTCGACCATCGCGAGCGTCGTCCCCTCCAGCGTCCCGGGCCCCGGCTCGCGCCCGACGAGCGCTGCGAAGCCGTCGACCGAGTGCGCCAGGTCGGCGGCCCAGATCGTGGTCATCGCGCCGAGGAACTGCTCCCACTCGAAGGCCGGCCGCGCCTGCTCGACCTCGTGCCCCAGCTGCGCGAGCAGGCCGGCCGTCGCCTCGCAGGCCGCCCGCACGCGCGGATCGCCGGGCGCGCCGGACCACGGCTCGTGGCAGAACGCGATGCGCAGCGCCTGCGACGGGCCCGTGAGCTCGTCGGCGTAGGCGCGGCTGGGAGCGGGCGCGACGTTGGGGTCGCCCGACGCCGGTTCGCGCAGCACGTCGAGCGCGACCGCCGCGTCGCGCACGCTGCGCGTGACGACGAAGTGCACCGCCCAGCCGCTGAGCGGCTCGGCGGCCGACGGCGCCCAGGTGACCCGCCCGCGCGTCGGCTTGAGGCCGACGACGCCGCAGGCGGATGCGGGGATGCGGATGGAGCCGCCGCCGTCGCTGGCGGTCGCGATCGGGACGATTCCCGCGCCGACCGCCGCCGCGCTGCCGCCGCTCGACCCGCCGGCCATGCGCCCCGCGCTCCACGGGCTGCACGTCGGGCCCTGCGCCAGCGTCTCGGTGGTGCCCATCACGCCGAACTCCGAGGTTGTCGCGCGCCCGACGGGGGCCAGGCCGGCGCCGCGCAGGCGCCGCACCCACTCCGAGGCGACCGGCGCGACCCAGCCGGCCGCAAGGCGGCTGCCGTTCTCGCAGGTGCGCCCGGCGTCGCCGTGGAAGAGGTCCTTCAGCAGCAGCGGCACACCGGCGAACGGCCCGCCCGCCGCCGCGGCCGCATCGCCCGCGGCCTGGTGGTCGGGGTAGATCTCGACGACCGCGCCGAGGATGCCGTCGACGCGCTCGGTCGCCGCCGCAGCGAGCTCGGCGAGCTCGGCGCCGCTGACCTCGCCGTGACGGACCAGGTGCGAGAGCGCGAGGGCGTCGTGACGGGCGTACTCCTCGAGGTACATCAGCGCAGAGTATGCCGCCGGCCGCGACCGCGGCCGCGACTACCCTGTAGCGCGATGGTCGCGCCCGAAGCCGCCACCCCGGAGACGTGCGAGCTCGACGTCACCTTCCGCTCCGTGGTCGCCTGGGAGCCGGATGAGCACCTCGTCGAGGCGTTCGCCTCCTCCTGGCCCGCCTACCGCGGCTGGTTCCTGCGCGACGGCGAGGAGCGCCGTTCGTCGTACGCGGAGTGCGCGCGGGCGCTGGAGCAGCACATGCCGGAGCTCATCGGAACCTACGAGCGGCTCGTGGAGCTGCACGGGGGCGGCGACGTCGAGGCGCGCTTCCTGTCGCTGTGGAACCCGCCGCCGCTGTTCGCCGGCTGCTCGGTCGCCGCCTGGACGGGCGCAGACGGCCCGGCGCTGGTGCGCAACTACGACTTCGTGCCGATGATGTGCGACACGACGCTGCTGGCGAGCGCGTGGAACGGCACGCGGGTGCTGGCGATGAGCGACTGCCTGTGGGGGGTGCTCGACGGGGTCAACGAGCACGGCCTGGCCGTGGCGCTGGCGTTCGGCGGCCGCGAGATCACCGGCCCCGGCTTCGCGGTCACGCTCGTGCTGCGCTACGTGCTCGAGCTGTGCCGCGACACCGACGAGGCGATCGCGGCGATCTCCCGAATCCCGGTCAACATGGCCTACAACGTCGGCGTCGTCGACGCCTCCGGCTCCGCGGCGATGGTGCAGCTGTCGCCCGACCGCGAGGCGCGCATCACGGGCACGCTCAGCTGCGGCAACCGCCAGGTCGCGGACGAGTGGCGCGAGTACGAGGAGTTCAGCGGCACCGTCGAGCGCGAGGCGCTGCTGGCCGGCGCGCTCGCCGATCCGGCGACCACCCGCGCCGCGCTCGAGGCGCTGTTCCTGACCGAGCCCGTCTACCGCCCGCCCGCAGCGCATCCGTGGGGCACGGTCTACAGCGCGAGCTACGACTGCGGCGCCCCCGCTGTCAGGCTCTCGTGGCCGGACGCCTCCTGGTCGGTTCCGCTGGCCGCTCCGCGCGAGGAACAGGTCGCGCGCACCGTCCGCGCGCAGATCCCGCCCTCGCCGCCCGTCGAATGGCGGGTGCCGGTCGCCGCGCCCGTGATCGTCGCCTGACGCGGGGTCTCGCGCTGCGGTGGCCACGCCGGATCCGGCGTGAGAGACTCGGGCGCGTGTCCGTCGCCAACCGTTCGGCCCGCGCGCACGTCTCCGGCCTCTCCGAGATCTACGGCTTCCTGCGCAGCAACCGCAGGCCGATCTACTTCGTCTCGCCGACGCCGTACAACATCCTCGGCGTCGACCAGTGGATCGGAGGGCTGGAGTACGTCGAGTACTTCGACACGTTCGACGGCCTGCACCCGCACTCGTTCACGCCGCGCCGCGAGGGGCCGCGGGAGTTCGAGTCCTTCGAGTCGGTGAACACCTACCTGCTCGGCCACAAGGACGTGATCGACCACGTGCGCGCACGCGGAACCGAGGGCGCGAAAGTCCTGTTCGTGATGTTCGAGGAGGAGACCGAGGCGCTCGCCGCGGAGCTGGGGCTCGAGATCGCGCTGCCGCCGCGCGAGCTGCGCGAGCACCTGGACTCGAAGATCGTCACGACGCAGCTCGGCGACGCGGCGGGCATCGCCTCGGCGCCGAACGTGCTCGGCAGCGCCGGCGGCTACGACGAGCTGCTGGAGCTGGCGCGCGGCGCCGGGCTCGGCGAGGACCTGGTGGTGCAGACGCCCTACGGCGACTCCGGGCGCACGACGTTCTTCGTGCGCAGCCGCGAGGACTGGGAGGACTGCGCCGAGGACGTGGCCGGCGAGCAGCTGAAGGTGATGCGCCGCATCGAGCACGTGCCCGGCACGCTGGAGGCGGTCGCCACGCGGCACGGGACGCTGGTCGGCCCGATCCAGACCGACATCACCGGCTTCGAGCAGCTCACGCCCTACCGCGGCGGCTGGTGCGGGAACGACATCTTCCCGGGCGTCTTCGATGCGCAGGCGCGCGCGGCGATCCGCACGATGGCCCAGCGCCTCGGCGACGAGCTCTACCGCAACGGCTACCGCGGCGTCTTCTGCCTGGACTTCCTGCTCGACACCGGCAGCGGCGAGGTCTACCTCGGCGAGCTCAACCCGCGGATCTCCGGGGCGAGCCCGCTCACGAACCTCGTCACTTCGAAGTACGGCGGCGCGCCGCTGTTCGTCTTTCACCTGCTCGAGTTCCTGGACGTCGACTGGGACGCCGACCTCGGGCGCGTGCAGGAGCGCTGGAACGAGTTCGACGCCTGGAGCCAGCTCGTGCTCAAGCAGACCGACGAGACCGTCGAGCTGATCACGCAGGCGCCGGCCTCGGGGCTCTGGCGCATGCAGGAGGACGGCTCGATCGCGTTCCTGCGCGCGGAGACCGACTGGCACGCGGTCGGCGGCGAGGACGAGGCGTTCTACTTCCGCGTCTACGGGGCCGGCGAGTACCGCTACCCGGGCGCCGACCTGGGCATCATCGTCACGCAGGGCCGGATGCAGACCGACGACCGCCGCCTGACCGAGCGGGCGCTGCGCTGGTCCTCGGCGATCACCGCGCAGTTCGGCGGCATCCCGCCCGAGCAGGTCGTGCGCGTGCCGCCGCCGCTCTACACCAAGTGGTTCTGAGGCAGGCCCGAGCAGATCCGTGGCGCGCCACCCGCTCGACCCGCTGACCGCCGACGAGATCCGCGCCGCGGCCGGGGTGCTGCGCCGCGAGCGCGGCATCGACGAGCGCTGGCGCTTCGGGGCGATCGACCTGCGCGAGCCCTCCAAGGCGCAGCTCGCCGGCTGGGAGCGCGGCGAACCGGTGGCGCGCGAGGCCGAGCTGACCGTCTGGAGCCTCGAGGACGGGATCGTGCGCGAGGCGCTCGTCGACGTCGGCGCGCAGCGGCTGCTGAGCTGGCACGAGCGCCCCGGCGTGCAGGCCGCGCTGAGCCACGACGAGTGGCACGAGTGCGACCGCGCGCTGCGCGCGAACGGGGACGTGATCGCCGCCCTCGCGCGCCGCGGCATCGAGGACCTCGACCTGGTGCTGATCGACGTGTGGCCGTTCGGCCGGCACCTCGTGCCCGAGCGCCTGCAGGGCCGGCGCCTGGGCTGGTGCGACGTGTGGGTGCGCCGCGCGCCCGACTCCAACCCGTACGCGCGCTACGTCGGTGGCCTGCATCCGATCGTCGACCTGAACACGATGGAGCTCGTCGAGCTCGAGGAGTCCTACGTCGCGGGCCTGCCCGACGTGATGGGCGAGTACGCGCCGAAGCACGTGCCGGGGATCGCCGTGCGCGACGACGTGCGGGCGCTGGAGATCGTCCAGCCCGACGGCCCGTCGTTCACGCTCGACGGGCACGAGCTGCGCTGGCAGCGCTGGCGGATGCGGGTCGGCTTCACCTTCCGCGAGGGGCTCGTCCTGCATGCGGTCGGCTACGAGGACGGTGGGCGCGTGCGTCCGATCGCGCACCGGATGTCGTTCGCGGAGATGGTGATCCCCTACCGCGACCCCTCGCCGGACCACGTCCGCCGCACCGCCTTCGACATCGGTGAGATCGGGCTCGGCGCCTCGACCGTCTCGCTCGAGCTTGGCTGCGACTGCCTCGGCGAGATCCGCTACCTGGACGCCGTCGTCAACGACACCCGCGGCGAGCCGCAGACGATCAAGAACGCCGTCTGCATCCACGAGGAGGACAACGCCGTCCTGTGGAAGCACGTCGATCCCGTCGCGGGCGCCGAGGTGCGCCGCATGCGCCGCCTGGTCGTCTCCTTCCACGCGACCGTCGCCAACTACGAGTACCTCGTCTACTGGCGCTTCTATCAGGACGGCAACATCGAGTGCGAGGTGCGCGCCACCGGGATCATGGTGACCAGCCCGGAGCTCGGCGACGGCTCGCCCAACGGCACGGTCGTCGACGCCGGCGTCTACGCGCCGTTCCACCAGCACATCATCGTCGCGCGGCTCGACATGGACGTCGACGGCGAGCGCAACACCGTCTGCGAGACGCACACCGAGGCGCCGCCGACCGGCCCCGAGAACCCGCACGGCCTGGCGCTGGTGCAGGTCTCGACGCCGCTGCGCAGCGAGCTCGAGGGCCGCCAGGACTACGACTGGGCCTCGCAGCGCGCCTGGAAGGTGGTCAACCCCTCGAGCCTCAACGCGCACGGCGCCCCGGTCGCCTACAAGCTCGTCCCGGGCGCCTGCTTCCCGCCGCTGCTGGACCCGCGGTCGCCGGTCGCCCTGCGCGCGCAGGCGGTCCAGCACCAGCTGTGGGTGACGCCGCTGGCGGCGGACGAGCGCTGGCCGTGCGGCCGCTACCCGATGCAGGGCGTCGACGACGGGCTCGCCGCGT
>DATKLF010000113.1:0-5243 GCA_035542555.1 Solirubrobacteraceae bacterium
GGGCGCGGCGATCACGTCGTCGAGCGCGATCTCGGCGGTGTCCGACGCCCAGAGGCCCATCTTGCCCTCGATCGGCGTCGGCATGAAGCCGGGCTGGTCGGTCTCCACGAGGAAGCAGGCGATGCCCTTGTGGCGCAGCTCGGGCTCGGTCTGCGCGAAGACGAGACAGAGCTTCGCGTGGTTGGCGAGCGAGATCCACATCTTCGCGCCGTTGATCCGCCAGCTGCCGTCGTCCTGCTGGACGGCGCGGGTCTTCTGGTCCGACGCGCCCGAGCCGGTGCCCGGCTCGGTCAGCCCGAAGCAGCCGAGCCACTCGCCAGAGCACAGCACCGGCAGGTACTTCTGCTTCTGCTCCTCGGTCCCCCAGCGCAGGATCGTCGAGCAGACGAGCGAGGTCTGCACCGAGACCACGGTGCGCATCCCCGAGCAGCCGCGGCCGATCTCCTCGCAGATCAGCGCATAGGTCGTGTAGTCAAGCCCCGCGCCGCCATACTCGCGCGGGACGATCGCGCCCAGATAGCCCTGGTCGGCGATCTTCTGCACGAGCTCCAGGTCGAAGTGGTGGTTGGCCGAGTTGCGCCCGGCCACCGGCACGATCTCCTTGTCGGTGAACTCGCGCGCGGTGCTGCGGATCAGCTGCTGCTCGTCGCTCAGGTCGAAGTTCATGGCCGTGACATTACGCCGTCTCGGCGGTCCCCAGCACGAGTGTGGCCTGACTGGACAAGACGCCCCCGTTGCCGTGCGCCACGGCGACGCGGCAGCCCGGTACCTGGCGCGTGCCCGCCTCGCCGCGCAGCTGGCGCACGGCCTCGACGATCCCCAGCAGCCCATACATCCCGGGGTGGCAGTAGGACAGCCCGCCGCCGTTGGTGTTCATGGGAAGCGCGCCGCCCGGGGCCGTCCGGCCGTCGCTGACGAACGCGCCGCCGTCGCCCTTGGCGCAGAAGCCGAGGTCCTCGAGGAACAGGATCGGCGTGATCGTGAACGCGTCGTAGAGCTGGACGCAGTCGACGTCGGCAGGCCCCAGGCCCGCCTCGGCGAACGCCCGCGCCCCCGACTCGGCCGCGGCGGTGCGCGTCAGCTCGCGCATCCCGGTGATGTGGCGGTGCCCCAGTGCGCCGCCGGCGCCGAGCACGAGCACGGGCGGGCGGCGCAGCGACGCCGCGCGCTCGGCGGAGGTGACGACGATCGCCGCCCCGCCGTCGGTCACCAGGCAGCAGTCGCGCACGGTCAGCGGGTCGGCGACCATGCGCGAGGCCAGCACGTCCTCGACGCTCAGCGGCTCGCGCGACCAGGCGGCCGGGTTGCGCTGCGCCCAGGCGCGCGCGGAGACCGCGACTTCGGCGAGCTGGCGGCGCGTCGTGCCGAACTCGTGCATGTGGCGCGAGGCCGCCAGGGCGTAGGCCGTGACGGGCATCAGCGGGCGGTAGGGCGCCTCCCACGGGTCGAGCTCCTGCACGGAGGCGCTCGAGCGGCCGACGAGGCGCTGCGTGCTGCCGTAGGCGATCAGCGCGACCTCGCACAGCCCGGCGGCGATCGCCGCGCGCGCGTGGTCGACGTGGAACATGAAGGACGAGCCGCCGACGTTCGTGCCGTCGCTGTAGCGCGGGCGGATGCCCAGCTCCTGAGCGAGGTTCAGCGGCGCCATCGGCAGCTGCGTCGTGGCGGCGAACACCGCGTCCACGTCGGCGAGCGCGAGCCCGCAGTCCTCGAGCGCGCGCAGCGAGGCCTGCGCCATCAGGTCGACCGGCCGCGTCCCGGGCTGCGCCGCGCCAAGATCGCTCTCCGCCGCCCCCGCGATCGCGAACCGCCCGCGCAGGGTGCTCATCCGCCCGCCGGGACGAACACCGGGAGGCGCTCGCCGCCGGCGTCCGGCGGCTCGAAGCGCACGGCGACCCGGGTGCCGATCGCGACGGCATCGGCTGGGACGCCTTCGACGCGGGCCATCATCCGGTAGCCCTCGTCGAGGTCGATGAGCGCGATGTTGCGCGGCCCCTCGTCGCGGGCGTGCAGCGCGGTGGTGGCGTAGACGGTTCCGCGCCCCGCGCTCAGGAGCCAGCGCACGGGCTCGCCGGTCCCGGGCACGGCGAGCGCCGGCGGCCAGACCGGGGTGCCGTCGGGTGCCGCGGGGTAGGCGAGCCGGCCCTCGCGGCAGTGGGCGGCGAAGATCGCGGCCGGAGAGCGCGGCTCGGCATGGCCCTGGGTCATCGGCGCGCGACGCTACCGGGTCGGGCGACGCCGCCGCGCGTAGACTCGGCGGCGGTGGACCCGTTCGTCCTCATCATGGTCGCGGTCGTCGGCGGGCTGCTCGTCGCCGTCGTGCTGCTGGGGCTGCTCTACCCGGGGTCCGGCGCGGCGCAGGTCGACTGGCGCCCGACGCGCTCGCCGGAGGTCGAGTACCAGAACGAGCTCGACGACCTGGCGCAGATGCAGGCGGCGATCAACGCCAAGCGCCGGGCGCGCGGCGCGGACGAGCTGACCGAGCAGGACGTGCGCGCGCAGGTCTCCGCGCACCTGCGCGAGCAGGTCGCCCGCCAGGAGGACGCGCTCGTCGAGGAGGACATCGCGCAGATGCTGGCGGTGAAGAACGAGCGCCGCCGGGCCAAGGGGCTGCCCGAGATCACCCGCGAGGAGTACGAACGCGAGCTCGGCGCGGAGGAGGCGTGAGGGCGCTGATCGTCGGCGGCGGCTGCCGCGGGCTCGACCTCGCGCGCGAGCTGACGGCCGGCGGCCACGCGGTGCGGATCGTCACCCGGACGGAGGCCGGCCGCGAGGCGATCGAGGCTGCGGGGGCGGAGTGCTGGGTCGGCACGCCCGACGTCATCGGGACGCTGCGCTACGCGCTCGACAACGTGACGCTGCTGCTGTGGCTGCTCGGCACCGCGAGCGGCAGGCGCGACGAGATCGCCGCGCTGCACGGCCCGCGGCTGCGCATGATGCTCGAGAAGACGACGGACACCACCGTCCGCGGCGTCGTCTACGAGGCGGCCGGGGCGGTGCCGGAGGACATCCTCGCGGCCGGCGTCGCCGAGATGCGCCATGCGCAGGAGACGAACGAGATCCCGTTCGCGCTGCTGCACCGCGACCCGCGCGGGCCGCGGGAGGCGTGGCTCGCGCAGGCGCGGGCGGCCATCGAGACGCTGCTGGCGGGTCCCCGGCGGCTCGCGGCGCCCGTGTGAGACTCGCTCAGCTCGGGGCGCCGCAGACGGTCGTCATGCCGTAGGCGCGCATCACGGCCTGCGCCTGGCTGGCGAACTCCTGCTCGGCGGTGCTCACCGCCGTGAACTGCGTGCTGTCGTTCGTCCGTGCCGCCTTGATGAGCATCCCGTTGAGCCGGGCGATGTTCTTCAGCGACTTGGCGATCGCGGTCGCCTGCGGCTCCTCGCCGGCGGGCGGGGTCAGCGCCGTCACCTGGTCACCGGCGATGGCGGCGGTCTGCCGGGCCTCGGTCAGCGGGCCGATGTACGGCTTGAGCTTGCCGGACGCCTGCGCTTTCGCGCCCTGCGCCTGCAGGTCGGCCTGGATCGACTGGATCCGGCGGTTGTACGTGGCGCAGATCGGATTGAGCTTCGCGACGAACGTGCCGTGCGCGCCCGACGCGGCGCCGGTGGATGTCCCCCCGGCTGCTGTGAGGCTGCTCGACGCCGATGTGGTCGACGAGGACCCGCCGCTCCCACCGCAGCCGGCGAGCGCGAGGACCACGCCGACGCAGATCGCGGCAGACAGGCGAAATCGCATTCGCGGCAGTGTGCCAGAGGGCGCGCGCCCGGGCGCTGCCCGCTCTCAGTCGCGCGGCGCCACGAGCTCGCGAAGCAGGCGGGTCCGCGCCCACTCCCAGTCGGCTTCGACCGCCCGCGGATCGCGCTCGGCGAAGCGGCCGCAGGCCTCGGAGGCGGCGAACCCGAGCACGAAGGTGCTGAGCAGGCGCTCGGCGCGGTCCACGTCCGCCCTGGCCACCCCGGCGTCCGCGAGCGCGGTGCGCACCGCGTCGCGCCGGCGCAGGGCGGCGCCGGTCGCCGCCGGGCGTCTGAAGAGCATCAGGAAGGCGTCGGGATGGCGCCTGGCGACGGCGCGCAGCTCTTCCGCGATGCGCGTCAGGCGCGTCGCCGGCTCCAGAGCCGGATCGGGAACGGGCAGCTCCTCGAGCAGCCGCTCGACGACGCCGTCGAGCAGCTCCTGCTTGCCGGCGACGTGCCGGTAGAGGGCCATCGGCGTCACGCCGAGCTGCGCTGCGACGGCGCGCATCGTGACCGCCGTGATCCCCTCGGCGGCCGCGAGCTCCAGCGCGGCGTCCAGGATCCGGCTTCGAGTGAGGGGAGAGGGGCGGGGCGTCATGTATACAGCGTATACTCAACAGTGATGCGACTCCTGCTCAGCGACGGATCGGGCCTACCTCGCGCCAGGTCGCCACGCAGGCTCACCGGGCAGGCCACACGGTCGACGTCGTCGCCCCGAGCCTCGTCTGCGGCGCCGCGTTCACCCGGCACGTGCGGCGCGTGCACCTGGTGCCGGCCTTCGGCGAGGACCCGTTCGCCTGGCTCGAGGCGACGCTCGGCGTGCTGCGCCGCGGCCGGCACGACGTGCTGATGCCCACACAGGAGCAGGTTGCGCTGCTGGCTGTGGAGGCGCCGCGCGTCCGCGAGCTCGGCACCGCCCTCGCCGTCCCGACCTTCCCCGCGCTGCTGCGCGTCCAGGACAAGCTCGCGCAGCTCGAGACGCTCCGTGCGACCGGCCTCGCCCACCCCGTGACGAGCGTGGCACGCAGCCCGCAGGAGCTCCGGCGACTGGCCGTCGGTCCCGTGTACCTCAAGGCGCCCGTCGGGACGGCCAGCGCGGGGGTGCACCGCGTGGGCGACGCGTCCGAGCTGGAAGGCGCGGTCACGGCGCTCGAGCGCCAGGGCGCGTTCGAGGACGGCGGTGTGCTCGTGCAGCAGCCGGTCGGCGGGCCCCTGGCGATGATCCAGGCCGTCTTTCAACACGGGACGCTCGTCGCCTGGCACGCGAACCTGCGCGAGCGCGAAGGCGCAGGCGGCGGCGCGGCCGTCAAGCGCAGCATCGACGATCACGGCATCGGCGGTCACCTCGAGCACCTCGGCACGGAGCTCGGATGGCACGGCGCGCTGTCGCTCGACGCCGTCCTCACCCCCGAGGGGCCGTGCTACATCGACGTCAACCCGCGGCTCGTCGAGCCCGGCAACGCGTGGCGCGCCGGGGTCGACCTCGTCGCAGCGATGCTCGCCGTG
>DATKLF010000114.1:0-25639 GCA_035542555.1 Solirubrobacteraceae bacterium
CGCCGCCCTCAGCCTCGCCCTCGATCAGGCGCGCGTGACCGAGCAGGAGCCGGCCGAGCGCCTCGATGTCGCGGTCGCCGAGCTGCCGGCCAAACTCGACCATCTGCTCGCTGAGGCCGCGGGCGGTGGCGGCGTCGCCCCCGTGGATCGCAGCCTGCGCCCAGCACATCAGCACCATGCCCCGCTCACGGCAGTCGGGATGGTCCTCGAGCATCCGGTCGGCGCGCGCGAGCCACCCGGCGGCAAGCGCGTCCCCGTTGCGCGACCAGTGCTCGACGGTGAGCCTGACCGCCACGCGGGCCGCCGAGCACGCATCGCCGGCGCCCTGGTAGCCCGCCGCCGCCCGCTCGAACGCGTCGAACATCTCGGCCGACCGGCGCGACCAGCGGGCCGCTTCACCGAGGCGCTCCAGGTCCTCGGGCCCGAGCGGCTCATCCGCGTCGGCCGCACTGAGCTCGTCGAACGCCAGCCGCCAGTCCCGGCGCTCGAACGCCGCCCGTCCCTCCGAAAGGGCTGCTCCCGCCGACTGCGGCATGCCGGGGATTCTGCCACGGCGACGCACGCTCGACCCGGGGAGCGAGGGGTGCCGCGCGATGGCTCATCGCCGGCGACTCGCATCACGCCTCGGGCGGCCCCGCGCTACCGGCAGCGGCTCTCGTCGGTGCCCGGCGGAACGTCGATGCTGTCCGACGTCGCCTCGCGGAACGCGTCGTTGAGATCGACGTCCTTGCCGGCGGAGGCCGCCAGCGATCTGGCCTCGGCCTTCAAGCCGCTGCGAGGGACGTAGGTGAACTCGACGCCGATGGTGGCGCGGCCGCTGTAGTGATGCGGGAACGGGTTGGTCAGGTCGTCGTCGATGACCTGCCAGCAGCTGCGCGCGAAGTGCTTTCCGCCGAGCAGGTTGTCGACGCTCGGCGCCCTGACCGCGACCACGTCCGGCTCGTGCAGGCGATGGTTCCCGTCGCCGAGCGCGGCGCACTTGAAGTCGATCGTCGACGGCGACGACAGGACGAGCGCGCGCGTGTACCCGCCGACGTTCCGCGCCGCGGACGCCAGGTTGCCCGTGGGCTTGACCGCCGAGAGATCCGGAGGCGCCATCTCGACCGGGCCGTCGGTGCACGACCGGTGCGTCGGCTTGTCCAGCAGGATGTCGTAGTCGTACGAGCTGTGGGCCGTCTGCGAGGCCACCGCCGTACCGCCCAGGCCGGCCTTGATGCCGCTCCCCGTGTACTCGGCAAGGAACCGCGTCTCCCACAACCAGTCCCCGGAGGCCGAACCCTTCCACTGCGTGCCCACGCTGCCCTGGTAGGTGTCGGTGTAGGAGCCCTGGTACACCACGTCCACGAGGAAGCAGCAGCGTCCGGGGACCTTGGCTGCGTGAGCGCCGCGAGCTGCAGCTGACGACGCGCACCAGAGCCCCGCGAGACTCCCCGCGACGACTGCCAAGGCCATCAACCGCCGAATCAACGAACGCCCCCTCCGCGATGACCGGACCGGCCGGCCGAGCCTACGCCCGCGCGAAGACGCGGGTCAAGGCGCCCGGCGCGGCCTTTCGAAAGGCCTTCCAACACCTTGACCGCAGCGTGGCGAGGGTGTACGACACTCCGCACGACGACCGACGACCGGGGAGGGCGGCGCGGTGCGCGGACTCACGAAGCGGCGGACGGCTCTGGCGGTGATGGTGCTCCTGCTGATCGGGGCGGGATCGGCGTGGGCGGCGTTCCAGTCGCTCCCGTCTGACGGCACGCAGGTCAACAGCGACGCGGCCGCCGGGATCAACCCGGCCGACCCGGTCAGTCTCGAGGACCCGGCCAACGCCGACGTCGTCGGCGGCGCCCTGACGGCCGGCAAGGTGCCGGTGCCGTGGGCGATCTTCCGCCAGACGGAGACGACCCAGGGCAAGCACGACCAGGTCTTCGTCCGCGCCTTCAAGCAGGGCGCGTGGTCCACGGAGGGCAACGGAACGGTCGGCGGCGCCTCGAGCGCGTCGCCGCTCTTCAGCGGCTCGCTGAACTTCGACCAGGGCCAGGACGGCGAGGCTCCGTCGATCGACTTCGCCGGCAGCGGCCGGACGGTCCCGTGGGCGACGTGGTACGAGAGCACGACGGCCTTCTCGAACGACGAGCAGGTCTTCGCGAGCCGCTTCGACAGCACGCAGGGCAAGTGGATCTTCGCGGGCCAGATCCGGCCCGGCAGCAGCGGCCCCACGCCCGTTCCGTCGCTGAACATCCACACCGACCAGGACGCGGTCAACCCCGCGGTCGCCGGCGGGTCGGCCGCCGACCCCACCAAGCCGGGCCCGTGGATCACCTGGCAGGAGAGCCACGCGGGCCCGCAGCAGATCTTCGTCGTCAAGCCGATCGGCCCGGGAGCCACGGACTGCAACGGGGTCAAGCCTGCAGCCGCGAACCCCGCAGCGGCCCCGATCGGCGGCTTCTGCTGGCAGCAGGTCGGCATCGATCGCGTCGGCGGCGATCCGTCGCTGAACGTGGACCGCACCCGCGACGGCGTCGAGCCTGACATCGCGTTCACCGGCGCCAACGATGCGGTGCCGTGGGTCGTGTGGTACGAGCAGAACAACAGCACCGACAGCCTGCGCAACAACGAGATGGTGTTCGCCGCCAAGGCCGTCGCGGCCAGCACCGCGGACGGCGGCTTCAACTGGACCGCGGTCGGGCGCACGGGGCAGGGCGTGCTGGACAACTCGTCCCACGGCGGGCAGTGCGGCGCCAGCAAGGACGCCGAGGCGGCCTGCTCGCTGAACGCCAGCCCGGACGCCGACGCCGAGGACCCGCAGGTCGCCGCCGGCACGATGACGCCGGGCGCCGCGACGGTTCCGTGGGTCGTGTGGGACGAGGGCAGCACGGCCAGCCCGAACGACAACAGCGTGTTCGTCGCGCGCCTGGTCAGCGGGCAGTTCGTGATCGCGGGCGGCGGAAACGCAATCGCCAAGGGCGACCGCGCCGCGATCACCTTCTCAGGCAACACGCCGTACGTCACCTGGCACCACGACGGCAGGGCACTGTCGGGCCACTTCGTCACACCGGACGAGTTCGTGACCGACAACGGCCCGGTCGGCACGAGCGTCTCCGACGCGGTCCGCGCGCCGATCTCCTCAGCCTGCATCGCCACGCCGTTCAACCAGGACGGCGCCTCCTGCCAGGGCGGCGCGCTCGGCACGCCGTTCTTCCTGTTCAGCGACGGCGACGTCGCCCACGCGAAGCTGCTGGCCGACGCCTACCAGCCGGACGTGCCGGTCGCGGGCGGCGCCAGCGCCGTGACGACGTCGAGCGCGACGGTCGCTGCGACGGTCAATCCGGAGGGGGCGCCGGTGAGCGTGCACTTCGACTTCGGCACGACCGCGGCGTACGGGCAGAGCACGCCGGCGCAGACGATCGGGGCGACGAAGAACCCGGTGCCGTTCACCGCGGCGCTGCAGGGGCTCGCCGCCGGAACGACGATCCACTACCGCCCGGTCGCTGCCACCGACTTCGGCACGGTCGTCGGGGCTGATGCGGTGTTCAAGACGTCCTCGCCGCCCCCGGCGGACCACACGCGCCCGACGGTCCACCTGGCGGTGGCCACGACGAGCCTGAAGACGCTGCGCAGGACCGGCAAGCTCGCGTTCACCCTCCGGGTGAGCGAGGCCAGCCGGGCGAGTCTCAGCTGCACGACGACACGGGTCGTCAAGCACAAGCGCCGAACCGTGTCGGTGTGCAAGCACACGAGCGTGAGCTTCGCGGCGGCCGGAACGAAGACGATCACGCTGAAGCTCTCGAAGACGGGCAAGCGCACGCTGCGGCATCTGCACAGCCTGAAGCTGACGATCACCGCCAAGGTGACCGACACGGCCCACAACACGACCACGCAGCACGCCACGGCACATCTGCGCTGAACGCGCTCAGAAGGCTGGTGGGCGCACGGCACCGACTCGGCGTCAGGCCGAGTCGGGCGGGCGACGCGCACGCGCAACCTTCGGCAGTCGCAGCCGTTTCGTGGTGTGGGCCTTCATTGAGAGCGCGCGGCGCGGAGGGCTCCTGTACCGGCTTCGTGCGACGGCGCCGCGCAGTGGGAGTCGAGCACCATGTGTGCCACCCGAGTTTCCCTGGTGGCGGCGGCGATCGTCGCTGCTCTTACACCGACGGCTCTGGGCGCTCCGCTGGTCGCGGTCGACCGGCCCTGCTACACGCCCGGTGAGCTGATCCGGATCAGCGGCTCGGGGTTCACGCCCTCCGGCGGTGCCTCGCTGCTGTTCAACCTCGACGTCGGGCACAGCCCGCTCGACCTGGGCTGGGCGACGACGACGGCGGATGCCTCCGGCGCGATCTCAGTGGATCTGCGCGCCCCGGACGCCGACAGGCGCCTGCAACAGCAGGTCGCGCTCGGCGCCTCCGACGATCAGCTCGTCGCCGGAGGCGCCGACCCCGACACCGCGGTCGGGACGGTGACGTTCTGGATCTCACGGTTCGGCGTGGTCGCCCAGCCGTGGATGACCGGTGGCGCCGAGCACCGCGGCGAGCCTCGCCGGAGGATCGTGTTTCACGCTGTCGGCTGGGAGGCCGCCGGGGGCGACACGCTCTACGCGCGCTACCTGCGCGGCGCGCGGGTGACACGCGACCGGGTGACCGGTGGCGTGCTCGCGCGGACCGTGCGGCTGGGCGCGCTCTCGGGACCGTGCGGTGATCTGACCGTGACGATGCGCGAGTTCCCCTTCCGGCCCGTGGCGGCCGGCGACTGGACCATCGACTTCAGCACGAGCCCGACCTGGCCGGCTCGATCGCGGCTGCACAGCGGCTACGCGCACGTGTTCGTGCCGCGCTCCAGGGCTGTGCGGTGAGCGCGTCATGCGCCGGCGCACTCCCCTGACCGTCGCACTCGTGCTGGCGCTGGCCGGCGCCGCCCCCGGCCCCGCCGGCGCGGCGCGGTCGGTCACACTCGCTCCACCCGCGGGCATCGCCGAGTTCTTCGGCGTCAACGTCAACCGGCTGTTCAACGACGCCGGGCCCGCGGTCGACATCGAGCGCCAGCTGAGCGCCGTGCGCACGGCGGGGATCACGGTCGCGCGTACCGACGCGATGTGGGCCTTCACCGACCCCTGGGGGCCGGCAGCGCCGGGCTCACCGGGGTTTCCCGCCCAGGCGGACCGGCGCGCCCGGATGCTTGCCGAGCACGGGCTGCGCTGGCAACCGATCCTCGACTACACGCCGACCTGGGCCCAGTCACGCGAAGGCGACATGCACTCATCGCCGCGCGACCCCCGCCAGTTCGCCGACTTCGCGGAGCGCTTCGCTGCCCGCTACGGCCCCGGCGGTGCGTTCTGGGCCGCCAACCGCGGCCTGCCCTACCTGCCGGTCGAGGTCTACGAGATCTGGAACGAGGAGAACAACGCGAAGTTCTGGTCGCCCGCGCCCGCGCCCGGCGCCTATGCCGACCTCTACCTCCTGGCACGCGCAGCGATCCATCACGTCCAGCCCGATGCGATCGTCACGATCGGCGGGCTGGCGAACGACGGCGGTGACTTCCTGCGGAGCATGTACGCCGCGCGCCCGTCACTGGCCGGACAGGTCGACGCCGTCGCCATCCACCCGTACGCGACCACCGCGGACGGGGTACTCGCGTCGGTCGACCGCTTCCACGAGGCACTCCGTGCGGTCCAACCCGACGACGTTCCACTGTACGTCACCGAACTCGGCTGGTACACCAGCGCCGGACCTCACCAGCCGCTCCTCAGGAGCGACGCATCACGCGCGGCCGTTCTCGCCCGTGCCCTGCGCGGCCTGCTGGCCCGCCGCGTGAGCGACAACCTGCGTGCCGTCGAGCCCTACACATGGTGGACACCCCAGCGCGACCCCGACTCCGGCGAGGACTGGTACGGCCTCTGCCGAACGGACGGGACGCTGTCCCCGGCGGGCACCGTCCTCGCATCGTTCGCCCGCGAAGACGCGGTGGCCGCCGCGCGCGCCGGCACGTCGCGCACCTACATGATCGGGCGCGGCCGCAGGGTCCTCGATGACTATCGCTGAAGGACCGGGACGGGCCCGGAGACCATGGTCGCTGCTGGATCAGAAAAGCTCGTCCGCGGAAATGAGGTGGACGACGCCGTCGTTCGCCTGCTCGACGAGCGTCGGGTGGAAGCCTCGGGCGAAGATGTAGAGCGGTGCTGATCCAGCGCCGCGGATCTGGTCGCGGCACTCGATCAGACGATCCAGGTCGTGGGTATCGGCGTGTTCTGACCACTTGCACGACCCGAGCGCCTCGTACTTCCTCTTGGTCTTCGCCACTACGTCGACCTCGACGTCATGCTTGCGAGTCCAGTAGGCGCCGATCTCCTGGGCGGCAGGGAACTGGCCGGAGCTCGCGTAGGTGCCTGCCCAGCCGCGACAGACCTGCTCGAAGACCGGCCCCATGAAGTTGTCGAGGTCGCGATTGATCTCTTCGTAGGCCTCGTCGACGCGCCCTCGCTGCAGGCGCGAGCGGTTGGGGTAGACGTAGCGAAACCAGAACCGGAAGAACGGGTCGATGACTTCGTACCGGGCTGTTCCGTTGCCCGCGATCGTCGTGCGGTGCTCGATATACCCCAGATCAGCGAGGCGGCTGAGCCGGCGCGCAAGGCTCGCCGTCGCGGAAGACCGAGTCCGCTGCAAGATCTCGGCGAATTGTGTTGAGCCTGCCGCGATCGCACGGAGGATCTCGTAGTAGTTGCCCGGCTCCCTGATCTCGCTCTCCCCGCGAATGAGGTTCAGCGGCTCCTCGAACAGCGACTCATCTTTGGCAAGTACGCGCTCCTTGAGCACCGCTTCGAGATCTCTCGTTCCCGCCCAAACCTGGTACTGGGCCGTACCGCCGAGCACGGCATACCGCCGCAGCTTCTCTTCAGCTGAAGCACCTGGCGATCCGAACTCCGTTGCCTCCCGGTAGTCGAAGGGGTTGATGATCGGGCGGTAGCGGGCGCGGCCGAACATGGGCCGATCGCCCTCAAGGAGGTTCTCCATCAAGGAGAGGGCGCTGCCGCTGATCACCAGCGTTATCGGGATCTGTCGCCGTTCCCAGGTGTCGAAGTGCCGCGTGATCGTGGACGGCAGCGTCTCCTGAGCCTCCAGCATCCACTGGACCTCATCGAGGCCCACGACCAGCGGTTCCTGCGCTGCGAGTCTTCCGAGGTAGCCCAGGGCAGCGTTCCAATCGTCGAATGCAACCGGAGCTTGCGTGAGCTGCTGGCACTCGCGTGCAAGGAGCTGGAGGTGGATCTCTTCGGGGCCCTCATCCGCCTGGAAGTACAGAAATCGCGACTCCGCGTAGGCGTGGTCCATGAGATACGACTTCCCCACGCGCCGGCGCCCGCGCATGACGATGAGTTGCGGGGCCTCCAACGCCGCGGCGCGCAGGCGCGAGAGCTCTTCAGTCCGTCCAACCATGGGATGAGCCTAGCGTGTTCGGCGTAAGTTTGTAACCTATACCGGACAAACTTGTGCCGGACAACGCCCTGGTGCGCACCGAGCAGCCAGCGGCGTTGCGTCCGTGATGACCTCAGAGCCGCTCTCGTGGGTCGGATACGCATGAGGGGCGCCCTGCTCGGCGCCCCTCGTGGCCAACTTCCGGTCTACGACGGCCAGATCTATGGCTCGGCACACCTCACCCGCACCCGGTGGTGTTCCCGCAGCTCGTGCACGTGTAGCAGGCGCCGGTGCGCTGCATCATGCCGCCGCACTGGCTGCAGGCCGGCCCGAGGTCGAGGCCGTCGAAGCGCGCCGGGACGACCGGCGGGGTGTCGGTGAGCGCGGCGGCCGCCGGAGTCGCGGGGGCGGGCTCGGCCGAGGCCTGTGGTGCTGGACCGCCGCCGCCGGCGCCGCCGGTCGGCGCCGCGGTGTCGGACGTCAGCGACGTCGCGGCGTCCTGCGCGGCCTTGCGGGCGCGCACCTCGGGCGTGAGGATGCCGAGCTCCTCCTGGACGTCGGCGTCGAGGAAGCGCGAGGCCAGGAAGCGCATGATGTAGTCGGGCATCGACTTCGCGAACGGGATCTCCGGGTTCTGCGTGATCCCCTCCGGGTCGAAGCGCATGTAGGCGAACTTCTGCACGAGCGTCTCCAGCGGCACGCCGTACTGCAGCGCGATCGAGATCGCCGTCGCGAACGAGTTCATCATGCCGCGGAGGGTCGAGCCCTCCTTGCCGATGTCGGTGAGGAAGATCTCCCCGAGCCGCCCGTCCTCGTACATGCCCGCGGTGATGTACCCCTCGTGCCCGCCGATCGAGAACTTGTGCGTGATCGAGCGGCGCTCGCGCGGCATCCGCCGGCGCTTGGGGGCAGCCTCGGCGCGCGCCTCGGACACCGCCTTGGCGATCAGCTCGTCAACCTGCTCCTGCGTGAAGCCGGCGCCCGCGGCCGTGCCCTCGCCCGCCTGCTCCTGCGCGTCGGTGCGCAGGGCCTGCGCGGTCTTCGAGCCGTCGCGGTAGATCGCCAGCGCCTTGACGCCCAGGCGCCAGGCCTCGATGTAGGCCTCGTTGATGTCGTCGACGGTCGCGGCGTTGGGCATGTTGACCGTCTTGGAGATCGCGCCCGAGATGAACGGCTGGACGGCGCCCATCATCTTGATGTGGCCCATCGGTGAGATCGCGCGCTCGCCGACCGCGACATCGAAGACCGGCAGGTGCTCCTCGGCGAGCGCGGGCGCGCCGATGATCGTGCCGTGCTCGGCGATGTGGGCGACGACCTGCTCGATCTGCTCGTCGCCGTAGCCGAGCGTCTCCAGCGCCAGCGGCACCGTGCGGTTGACGATCGTCATCTGCCCGCCGCCGACGAGCTCCTTGAACTTCACGAGCGAGAAGTCCGGCTCGATGCCGGTCGTGTCGCAGTCCATGAGGAACGAGATCGTCCCCGTCGGCGCGAGCACCGTCGCCTGCGCGTTGCGGTAGCCGTGGCGCTCGCCGAGCTCGACGGCCTCCTCCCAGGCGCGGCGCGCCGCGTCGAGCAGCGACCGGTCGGTGACCGTCGAGTCCGGGATCGCGTAGGAGGCGTCGCGGTGCATGCGCATGACGGCGTTGTGTGGCTCGCGGTTGAGCTCGTAGTGCTCGTACGGGCCGATCGCCGCGGCGATCCGCGCCGATTCGGCGTACGCGCGACCGGTCATGAGCGCCGTGATCGCCGCCGCCGTGCCGCGCCCGGCGTCCGAGTCGTAGGGCACGCCGTTGGACATGAGGAACGCGCCGAGGTTCGTGTAGCCCAGGCCGAGCTGGCGGAAGGCACGCGCGTTCACGCCGATCTGCTCGGTCGGGTAGCTCGAGGGCCCGACGATGATCTCCTGCGCGAGGAACACGATGTCGGTCACGTGCTCGAAGGCCTCGACGTCGAAAGAGCCGTCCGCGCGGCGGAACTTCATGAGGTTCAGCGAGGCGAGGTTGCAGGCCGAGTCGTCGACGTGCATGTACTCCGAGCAGTTGGCCACCAGGACGCCGTCGACGATGTAGGAGTGATGCAGCGGCTCGGTGAGGTTGTAGACCTCCTCCTGGCCGTCGTCCTCGCGCACCACCAGCGTCGTGGCGGCCTTCGTGCGGTAGCGCGCGCTCTCGGCGAGCAGCGCGTCGAGCGCGGCCTCCTTGCGCGGGGCGGAGAAGCCGATCGCCGCGGCGAAGCGCTCCAGGTCCGAGCCCGTGATGCGCAGGTCGAAGCCCTCGCGGGAGGCGTACTCGACCGTCGTGCCGTCCGCGCGCATGTACGAGAAGGTCGCCCCGCGCGCATCGGAGATGCGGTAGATCCGCCCGCGCACGCCGAACGCGCTGAGCAGGACGAGCACGTCCTTGAGCAGCGCCTCGCTGCGGCTGCCGAGGCCGACGTAGCGGCTCGCCTTGCCGCCGGACTCGACGCGTGAGACGCAGCCGTCGGCCCCGAACAGGCCGCGCAGGAACGAGGCCTGGACCTCGGTCGGCGCGGACAGGACGGCGCGCGGGAGGCGCTTGCCGTGCGCGCGGGCGGCGCTGACGCCGAGCGACGCGAACAGCTCGCGGACCGCCGCGCTGCCGGCGCGCAGCTGGACGGTGCCGTTGTCCATCTCCTGACGCGAGATCCCGCCGACGAGCTCGCGCAGCAGGCCCTCGTGCGAGTCGAGCAGCCCGTCGGCGATGTCCTCGCCGCCGTAGACCCAGCCCGTCTGCACGTCGGTCATCCAGCCGTCCCCGATCAGGTGGCCGGTGAGCTCCGCGAGGCCCTCGCTCCAGCGCGTCGGCAGCTCACCGTGCACGACCGAGCCTCCGCGCGCGAAGGACTTCGCGGTGGCCGTGACCCGGGCCGGCAGCTGCCATGACGCCTCGCCCGCGGGCGTCGGGCAGTCGTTGAGCATCACGCGATCGGCCCTCGTCAGCTCGCCGGCTGCGACGTAGCCGCGGTTGACGGTCCACAGACGATGGTTCGCCGTGCAGCGCAGCTCCGCGCCGTTGGCGAACCGCAGGCGCACGATCGGCTTGACGCCGTTGCGCATGAACGCGATCGGCTGGGTGGCCGTGACGCCCGCCCCTGGGGTGCCCGTGCTCCCGTTCTCGCCGGCCGTCGCGCGGTGCGTGTAGACGCCGATCTGCTCGCCGGCCTCGCCGCGCGCGACGAGCTCGCCGATCGGCATCAGGCCCTTGGTCGTGTGCACCCGCGCGTCCGCGGGGAAGCACGGGTTCGACGCGTTGATCCGCCCCGAGTTCGGCGAGGTGTGCCACTGGTCGATCGTCGTGTCGTACTGCACGCCCGGGTCCGCGCAGCGCCACGCCGCCTCGGCGATCTCGCGCATCAGCTCGCGCGCGGGGATCGGCTCGCCGACCGGCTCGCCGGTGGTGCGCGCGATCGTGCGCCACTCCTCGTCCTGCTCGACGGCCTGCATGAACTCGTCGGTGACGCGCACCGAGTTGTTGGCGTTCTGGTACTGGATCGAGGTGAAGCCCTCGCCGTCGATCGACATGTCGAATCCGGCGTCGCGCAGCGCGGCGGCCTTGTCCTCCTCGCGCGCCTTGCACCAGATGAACTCGCGGATGTCCGGGTGGTCGACGTCGAGCACGACCATCTTCGCCGCGCGGCGCGTCTTGCCGCCCGACTTGATCGTGCCGGCCCAGGAGTCGGCGCCGCGCATGAAGGACACCGGCCCGCTCGCGGTGCCGCCCTTGCTCAGCGGCTCCATCGAGCCACGGATGTTCGAGAGGTTGATCCCCGAGCCCGAGCCGCCGCGGAAGATCTTGCCCTCCTTGGTGTTCCACTCGAGGATCGAGTCCATCGTGTCGTCGACCGACAGGATGAAGCAGTTGTGGACGACCACGTTGTTGGTCAGGAACTCCGCGGACTCGGTCTGGATGTCGTAGACCGGCATCGCGCCGAGCGACTCGATCGCGACGATCTCCTCCTCGCGCAGGTCGGGGCAGTGCTTGAGGTTCTGCAGTGTCAGGCTCTCGAGCAGCCGAGCCTGCTTGCGCGGGCTGACGAACCCGATCTGCTCGGCGAACCGCGCGCGCTCCGAGCCGATCGCGATGCTGACCTCGTGCATGTCGCTGCGGTCCGCGCGCGAGTCCTCCTTGCGCACGCGGCGCGAGTAGATCCCCAGAACGCCCAGCAGCAGCTGGACATCTTCCGTCCAGCGCTCGCCGATGACGGCGAAGCCGATGCGCCCGCTCTCCTGACCCCGCTCGCGACGCACGGTTACATAGCCGTCGGCCTGGAAGATCGCCCGTAGGTAGGCGGCGATCTCGTCGTGCGGGGCGGTGAAGAGTCGAGCGGGCACCCGGATGTCGGCGCCGCGCGCCAGCAGCCCCCACGCCTCGACGAACGGGCGCAGCACCTCGCCGTACAGCCTGATGCGACGCACCGGGACCGACTGCGTGTCGGCCCGCCGGATCTTGCGATGCACGTCAGGGAACACGACGTCCAGGTGCTCGAGCACGAAGGCCTCCTCGGCCTCGTCGGCGACCTGGAACTCGATCGTCAGCGAACGGTTGGTCCCCTCGCTGTACTGACCGACGAACCCATCGGCCTGCAGCCAGCCGGCGAGCGCCGCCTCGGCGACCGCGACGCGGTCGGCGTCGAGGTCCGGCCCATCGGGAAGGCCGTCGGCGCCGGCCGGCACGGCGACGCGCGCGGCGACCTTCGCGCGGTGCGCATGCAGATGCATGCGCATGCCGAGCTCGAGCTCGTCGACGCGCAGCCAGCTGGGCGCCGTGCGCCGCTGCGCCACCGCGCGCACGACGTGGTCGGCCGTGGCCTCGACGAACTGCCCGTTGCGCAGCGAGATCCGGAAGACCTCCTTGACGCCGTTGTCCTTCGTCGCCTCGATCCGGGTGATGCCGGTCGAGTCGTAGACCTCGCGGCCGACGGCGTCGTCCGCAACCAGCTCACCGATCGGCACCATGCCGTCAGGGGTCGAGACGAGTGCGTGGGCCGGGAGGCACGCCGAGCACTGCGGCTTCTCCTCGAACCCGACGTTGAACCAGACCGGCGAGTTGAAGGCCACCATCTGGTGGAGCAGGACGTAGGTCAGCTCCGCCTCGAAGCTGTCGCCGTCCTCGTCGCTGGCGAAGTACCCGCGCGAGCGGCCCCAGTCGGCGATCGTGCCGGCGACGCGGCCGATCATCTGCTTGACCGAGCGCTCGCGCGCGGGCGTGTCGAGCTGGCCGCGGAAGTACTTCTGGGCGACGATGTTCGTCGAGTTCTGCGACCAGCCGGCGGGGAACTCCACGCCGAGCTGCTCGAAGGCGACCTTGTCGCCGTGGCCGATGCGGGCGTCGCGCAGCTCCCACTCGACGGTGTCGAACGGATGCACGCCCGGCTGCGTGAACCTTCGCCTGATGGTCATCGCCCGGCCCGGCCGGACGTCCTCGACGAGGGTCGTCTGCGTGCTGTGCGGGGTGCTGTCCATCTGTGCCCTGTCCTCTCCTTCGCCGCGATTTCTCGCTGTTTGCGGCCTGTCTCAACGCCCTTTGGGGGTAACAGCGGACCCTCTCACCGGGGGCGGACGGAACGCCTTGCGGGGCACCTCCACAGCGTGCCCGAATCGGGCGCCGGGACGCGTCGGATCGGACCCTCAAGGATAGGGCCTCGGGCGGCGCACGAAGGCGGTGCGCACACCCCGATGCGGGCCCGCCGGTAGGCTCCGGACCATGGATCCCTCGGGGGCGGTGATCGTCGTCACCGGCGGTGCATCGGGCATCGGCCGGGCGCTCGCGCAGCGCTTCGCCGCAGCCGGCGCGCAGGGCGTCGTGGTCTGCGACGTCGACGGCGCGGGCGCCGAGACGGTGGCCGCCGAGATCGGCGAGCAAGCGCTCGGGCTGGGCTGCGACGTCACCGACCAGGCGCAGGTGGCCGCGTCGATCGACGCCGCCGAGCGGGAGTTCGGGCCGGTCGACCTGTACTGCGCGAACGCCGGGGTCGGCACGGGCACCGACGAGCAGACGCCCGACGACATGTGGGACCTCGCGCTGCGCGTCAACGTGCTCGCCCATGTGTACGCCGCGCGCGAGCTCGTCCCGCGCTGGCTGGAGCGCGGCCGCGGGTACTTCCTGGCGACCGCGTCGGCCGCCGGGCTGCTGACGCAGATCGGATCGGCCCCCTACGCGGTCACCAAGCACGGCGCGGTCGCGTTCGCCGAATGGCTGTCGGTGACCTACGGCGACCGCGGGATCGGCGTGAGCTGCCTGTGCCCGATGGCCGTGGACACGCCGCTGCTGCACGCCGGCCAGGACAGCGGCGACCCGATGGGCGCCACGGCCACCGCGGTCGTGAAGGCCGCGGGCGCCGTGCTGACGCCCGAGCAGTGCGCCGAGGTCGTGCTCGCGGGGCTGGCCGAGGAGCACTTCCTGATCCTGCCCCACCCGGAGGTGCTCGAGTTCTTCCGGCGCAAGGGCAGCGACTACGACCGCTGGCTGGCGGGGATGCGGCGGCTGCAGGCGGCGGTGGGAGGCGGCTGAGGGAGCGCGATGGTCGTCCTGCCGTTCGCCGCCTGCGCCGCGATCGCGACCTTCCTCGCCGGCGTCCTCGCGCCGCCGCGCGGGCCGCGCCTGCTGCTCGGCGCCCTGGTGCTGGGCACCGGGGTCGTGCTGGCGGACCTGGCGGTCGGGGCGCTCTGCATCCACCAGACGCTCGCGGCCGGCTACCTGGTGTGCGGGGCCCTCGCCGCAGCCGGGCTGGCACTGCGCTGGCTGCGCACGCGCTACGCCGACCCGCCCGACGAGAGCGGCGGTGGCGACGACGACGGGCCGCCGCGCCGCCCGCCGCCGACCCCGCCGCGCTGGGACTGGGAGGCGTTCGACCGCGCGCGCCGGCGCTGGGAGCGATCCCGCCCGCGCGAGCCCGTACGCTGAGCTACGGCTCGCCGGCGGGCTGGACGTCGCCCGCTGCGGCGCCGGTGTCCTCAGCGTCCTCGACGGTCTGCCGGCGGCGCAACGGCCGCCACAGGCTGACCAGCCCGGCGACCAGCGTGACGAGGAAGAACTGGCCGACCAGCATCTCCAGGACCGCGAACGACTGGCCGAGCGTTCCCGCCGGCACGAGGTTGCCGTAGCCCGTCGTCGTGAGCGTCACGTAGCTGAAGAACAGGTAGTCGGCGGCGCGCGGGTGCGGGTCGGTGCTGCCGAAGAAGTCGCCGAACCAGCGGCCGAAGGCGATGTAGAGGAAGGCGAACAACAGGCCGAGCAGCGTGAAGACGCAGATCGCCCCGAGGATCGTGCGGTTCTCGACGACCGCGGCGTCGATGACGCGGCGCAGGATCGTGGCCGCCGCGACCGCGAGGAGGACCGTGTCGATCACGAACGCGAAGCCGAGCACCTTGGGCACGTGCGCGGCCTCGGCGATCACGGCGAGCACCACGGCGATCACGCCGATCACCGTTGCCAGGCGCACACGCTCCGGGCGCACGTCGGAGCTCGTCAGCGCGACGATCCCCGTCAGCGTCGCCGCCAGGACCGCTGCGACACGCCCGCCGGCGCCCTCCGGCGGCAGCGTCATGAACACGATGAACGTGGCGAGGATCAGCAGCAGGACGAGCCCGTAGGCGTCTGCGATCCGCTCGGCGCGCTGCAGGCCCGTCTCATCGCGACGCCGACGGCGGCGGCGCCGACCCTCGGGACCCGGTGGTGCTTGCTCATCGACCACGCGTGGACGTTCGGGCGCGCGCGCGGCGCTCCTGCCCGCTGCACGAAAGCGCCCGCCCCGCGCGCGGCGAGCTCAGCGCCCGAGGTGCAGGAAGTCGCGGAACTCCGCCCAGCCCAGGCCGAGCCGCCAGCCGGCCTCGGCGATCGAGTGGCGCCAGCGGCGGAACCAGCGCGGGTCCCAGCCACGGATGCGCCACAGCGCCCAGACGATCAGCGTGAACGCGACGATCCCGGCGAGCACCATCGCGGCGACCGCCAGCGCCGTCGGCCCCTTGTCGCTCTGCGCCTGCTGCTGCTTCTTGGCGTTCGCGAGCGCGGCCTGCTGCTGGGGGGTGAGCGTCGTCGTCGTGGTGCTCGTCGAGGTCGCCGGGGGTGTGGTGGTCGCCGGCGGAGCCGTCGTCGCGGGTGCGGGCGTCGTCGTCTCGCTGGCCGGCGGCAGCGTCGTCGCGGGCGCAGCGGTCGTGGGGCTCGGGACCGCCTGGCCGGGGACCGGCTCGACCGACTGCGGGCTGGCCGTCGTCGCCGCCGAGGTCGCGGCGAGCGCACCGGCCGGCGCGAGCGCCAGCGCGAGCGCGGTCAGCAGCGGTGCGGCGAGGCGGCAAGGCACGGCGAGCAAGGCTAGCGGCGCGGCTCAGCCCGCGAGCAGGTCGCCGATCGCCTCCAGCGCGTCGTCGAGCACCGCCTGCGGCGCCTGCGCGGCGTCGAGCACCCGGATGCGGGCGGGGTCGGCGGCGGCGAGCTCGTCGTAGGTGCGGGCGATCGCCTCGAAGAACGGGTCGCCCTCGCGCTCTAGGCGGTCGAAGCCCTCGAGCCTGGCGCCGGTGCGCGCCCGCCCGAGGGTGGGGTCGATGCGCAGGTAGAGCGTGCGGTCGGGCTCAAGCCCGCCGGTGGCGAAGCGGTTGAGCTCGGCGATCGCCGCCACGCCGAGCGCCCGTCCGCCGCCCTGGTAGGCGAGCGAGGAGTCGACGAAGCGGTCGAGCAGCACCCACGTGCCGTCCTCGAGCAGCGGGCGCAGCGCCTCCTCGACGAGCTGGGCGCGGGCGGCGGCGTAGATCAGCGCCTCGGCGCGCGCGCCGACGTGCAGCTCCGGGTCCTTGACGAGCGCGCGGAGCCGCTCGGCGACCTCGACCCCGCCGGGCTCGCGCAGCAGCTCCGCCGGGCGGCCCGCGGCGCGGATGGCGTCCAGCAGGCCGGCGGCGAGCGTCGTCTTCCCGGCGCCGTCGAGGCCTTCGATCGTGATCAGGCGGCCGGGCATGCGCGCGCCGACGATACCCGTAGCATCGGGTCGCGATGAGCCTGCCCGGCCTCGAGCGCCACCCCCACGCCCGCGCGGTCCTGAACGCCGCGGTCCCGCCGCAGGGCACGCCGTCGCACGCCTACCTCTTCCACGGGCCGGCGGGGTCGGGCAAGTCGGCGGCGGCGCGCGCGTTCGCGGCCGAGTTGCTGGCCGAGGGCTCGCCGGACCCGCAGCGCACCCGCGAGCGCGTGCTGCGCGGCAGCCACCCCGACCTCACGTGGGTCGTACCGAGCGGGGCGCACGAGCTGCGCCGCGAGGACGTCGAGGGGCCGGTCGTCGGCGCGGCCTCGCGCACGCCGTTCGAGGCGCGGCGCCGGGTGTTCGTCATCGAGCGCGCCGACACGATGAACGACCCGGCGGCGAACAGCATGCTCAAGACGCTCGAGGAGCCGGCGTCGTTCGCGCACCTGGTGCTGCTCACCGACCGGCCGACGGAGGTGCTGCCGACGATCGCCTCGCGCTGCCTGCCGGTGCGCTTCGACGCGCCGACCGCGGACGAGCTGGCCTCGCGGCTCATGGCTGAGGGCGTGGCTGAGGAGACGGCGCGCGCCTGCGGGCGCCTGGCACTCGGCGACGCGACGCGCGCGCAGGCGCTTGCGCTCGGTGACGGACCGGCGCTGCGCGCCGCGGCCGAGGGCTACGTGCGCGCGGCGCTGCGCGACAAGCTCGCGGACCGTCCGTGGACGGCGATCCTGCAGCGCGCGCGTGCGCTCGGCGACGGCGCGCAGCGCGAGGTCGAGGAGCGCGTCGGCGCCGAGGCCGAGCACCTGCCCCAGCGCGAGCGTCGCCGAGCCCAGCGCGAGGGCGCCGCGGACGCCAAGCGCGCCCACCGGCGCGCCGCGCGCGCGGCGCTCGACGAGGCGCTGCGCCTCAGCGGCCTGTGGCTGCGCGACATGGCGTGTGTGCTCGACGGCGCGGAGGACCTCGTCCACGCGACCGACCGGCTGGAGGCGCTGCGCGGGGACGCCACGGGGCGCAGCGTGCACCGCCTGCGCGCGGGCGTCGCCCTCGTCGACGAGACGCGCGCGGCGCTGGCGGTCAACGTCGGCGAGGAGCTGCAGCTCGAGGCGCTGGCCTACCGGCTGGCGCGCGAGCTGGCAGCGGGCTGAGCGGCGGGCTGAGCGGCGGGCCGGCGGTGGGCTGAGCGGCAGGCCGGCGGCGGGCTGAGCGGCGCCGCCCCCCAGCACCGAGCGTCCCGCGCTGCCGCCTCCGCGGGGCCGCCAGGGACGCTCGGCCGTACGCGCGGCTGCATTTCTGATGCCGCGGCTGCTAGCGTGCAGCCGCGCCGCGCGACTTCAGGTCCAGCGGCGGGGCCCCGCTTGAGGTTGGACGGCGGGGCCCTCTGTATCTGTAGGGTGGCCCGTCGTGAAGGCGACGACCATCCGCTGGCCCGACCGGGCGCACCAGGCGATCGTCGAGGCCGCGGAGGACAGCGGCGTCGGCTTCAGCCAGTACGTGCGCGAGTCGGCGCTGATCCGCGCCGCCTTCGACGCCGGGATCCAGGCCGGCCTGCGCGCGTCTCCCGGCTTTCGCACCGCCCAGGGCGTCGACCTCGTCGCCGTGCGCGAGGGCGCCTACGCCGCGGCGCGCACGTGGCTCGAGGAGCAGATCGAGCGCCCCTGAGACACGAGCGTCCCGCGCTGCCGCCTATGCGGGGCCTTCCGGGACGTTCGCGCTGTGGGGGTCCCCGTCCGGGTCCCGCGCCGGGGCGGGGGCCGGGGCTGGGGCTGGGGCCGGCGCCTGCCCCTCCGCCTGCGCCTGCGCCTGCGCCAGTGCGCCCCCGTCCGCGTACGCCGTCTGCCCCAGCGCCGCCAGCCAGCCGCGCATGTGATGGTGCATGTGCTCGGAGCCGACGACCGGCTCCTCGGGCAGCGCGAGGCTCGCCGGGGCGAGGATGAACGGGAAGCACTGCTCGCCGCCCATGCCGCCGTGCGAGCCGACGAGCTCCTCGAACGCGGCGACCTCGTCGCTCTCCACCCAGTAGGTGCTGTTGATCATGAGGTCCGCGCAGTGCGGGAACTCGTCGGTGCGCTTGACGTGGCGCGCCGCGTTGGGGCCGAACGACTCGAGCGGGTCCTCCCCCTCGATCACGCCCGTGTCGAGCTCGTACCGGCCGCGGGGGCCCAGCACGACGGCGCCGACCGCGTCCGAGCGCACGAGCAGGAACCCGATCCCCTCGTGGCCCAGCAGCGTGGGCAGCAGCTCGGGGTAGCGCTCCTGCAGGCGCTCCAGCGTCACACGCCCGGGCTCGCGCGGGAACGTGACGAGGCCGAGGCACCCTGACGCCATCACGACGACCTCGGGCGGCTCCTCGCCCTTGGGCGTCGTGGCCGCGGCCATCAGCTCCTCCTCGGAGTGGCGCCGGTCGTGGCCGACCACGACGGTCTCGTCGTCGACCATCTGCCCCTTCGTGGCCCGGCGCAGCATGCGCCCGCTGCGGGTGTCGGCACGGCGCGCCTCGGTCACCGACACGTCGAGGAACTGCGAGCCGCTGTCGCCCTCCCCCGTCAGCGCCAGCGACTTGGCCTTGCAGGCGCGCTCGACGACCTGCTCGAGCGACTCCCCGTAGCGCTGCAGGAACGTCGCGCCCTGCGACTGGCCGTGGTCGGAGAGCACGACGAAGTGGTAGGGCCGCGGCGCGTCACGCGCGGCGGCGGCGATGCGCCCCAGCTCGCGGTCGACGCTGCGCAGCACGGCGAGCGTGTCGCTGCGCTCGACGCCCGAGTGGTGGGCGACCTCGTCGTAGGCCAGGAACGTCGTGTAGGCGACCGGCCGCCCGGCGGCGATGTCCCCGATGATCGAGGCGACCTGCAGGTCGCGCTGGATGACGGTCGCCCAGGCACGCATCAGCGAGTACACGAACCCCCGTTTGATCCGCGGCTGCACGTCGCGCCGGCGCTGCTGGGCGGCCGCCCAGCGTTCGATGAAGATCTCCCGGACGGTGAAGATCGCCGTGCGCAGGACCGAGTAGGGGTTGGCGAAGTACGCGTAGTAGTCCTGCCCGATCCGGCCACGGCCGCGCTTGAGCGCCGTGGACATCGTCAGCAGCGAGTGCGGGGCGTCGCCCGAGAGGATGTTCGCGCGGCTCGCGCCGTCGGCGTAGAGCAGCCCGCGGCCGTTCGACTGGCGGGCCTCGAGCTCCGCGGCATCCTTCGGATGGTTCGTCACGAGCGCGCGCTGGGTCTCCTTCTCCCACCAGCGGAAGGCCGGCATGTCGTGGTTGTTGCCGTGCAGCAGCCCGGCCTGGCAGGCACCGGTCTGCGAGCTCCAGTCGGTCTCCCAGCGGATCAGCCGGTGCGAGCCCTCGCGGATCCAGCGCGCCATCGTCGGCGCGTTGCCGTCGCGGATCGCGCGCTGGACGACCGCGTGCGCGAGCCCGTCGATCTCCAGGAAGAAGAGACCCGCCGTGTCGTCCATCCCCTCCGCGGGCTTGATCCGCTTGCGCACGACGTTGCGGAAGAAGAAGTCGTCGTCGTCGATCGCCAGCAGCGAGGTGACGATCGTCGTGACGAGCGTCAGCCCGAAGGCGATGATGATCGCCGCCCCGAGCGTCTTGACGTCGAACGACGGGTAGATCGCGTCGACGAGCGCGATCAGCAGCCCGTTGAGGACCAGCACGCCCAGGCCGAGCGTCAGCACGGTGATCGGCAGCGCGATGCGGATGATCAGCGGCCAGAGCAGCGCGTTGAGCAGGCCGATCATCGCCGCGGCGACGAGCGCCGCGCCCGCGCCGTTGAGGTTGAAGCTCGGCATGATCCCCGCGAGCAGCCACAGCGTCGCCGCGCTGACGATCCAGACAACGATCACGCGCAGGTACGGGAAGCGCCGGCCGAACGACTGCTCGCGCGGGACGGCGGTCTCGACGTCGCTCATGCGACGGAACCCTAACGGCCCCGCACGCGCTCACACGACGGCGAGCAGCGGGCCCAGGTCTGGCTGCAGGCCGCACAGGTCGAACGCGCGGAACGCGTGGAAGCGCGCGTGCGAGGGGCCGTGGAAGTCGGCGCTGCCGGTGGTGCACAGGCCGAGCTCGCCGGCCACCCGCGCGAGCCGCAGCGTCTGCGGGCAGCTGTGCGTGACGTAGAAGGCCTCGACGCCGTCCATGCCGCCCGCCGCGAAGCGCCGCAGCGTCGCCTCGATGTCCTCGTCGTCAGCGAGGTCCCAGTAGGGGTGCGCCCAGACCGCGATCCCGCCGGCGGCGTGGATGACCGCGACGGCCTCGTCGATCGACGGGGTCGTGCGCGGGCGGTACCCGGGCCGGCCCGGCAGCAGGTAGGCCTCGAGCACCGCTCCCGGCTCGTCGAGGCCCTCGCGGCGCAGGCGCTCGGCGTTCGCCGGATGGTCGAGCACAGCCTGCGCCAGGTGCGGGCGGCCGATCGGCCGGCCCCGCGGGCCGGCGTCGGGCAGCTCCAGCTCGAGCCCCGCCTCGCGCAGCGCGGCGGCCATCCGTCCCGCGCGCGCGTTGCGGTCCACGCGCCAGGCGGCGAGCGCATCGAGCAGCGCCGGGCTCTCGTGGTCGATCAGGTAGCCGAGGATGTGCAGATCCTCGTGCTCGGGGTCGAGCGCGCTGATCTCGACCGCCGGGACGACCGTGATGCCGCCGAGCTCGCGCGCGGCGCGCAGCGCCTCCCCCACGCCCTCGACCGTGTCGTGGTCGCTCAGCGCAAGCAGCTCGACGCCGGCCTCGCGCGCGCGCGCGACCACCTCCGCGGGGGCGAGCTCGCCGTCCGAGCACGTGGAGTGCGACTGCAGGTCGAAGGTGGGAGGGGACATCCCGGGCGGGAGCCTATGGAGGACATGCGCAGGGCGGCGGGAGGCGAATGGTATTTTTCTGCCATGCGGGTCAGCATCGACGCAGCGGGACGGATCGTCGTCCCGAAGGCGATGCGCGACGCGCTCGGGCTCGAGCCCGGGACCCCGCTGCAGATCACCGTCCGCGACGGCCGGCTCGAGATCGAGCCCGAGGCCACGGCGATGCGCATCGTCGAGGGGCCAAACGGGCCCGTGATCGTCGCCGACCGTGAGCTGCCGCCGATGACGGCAGACGACGTTCGGGACGTCCTCGAGCAGGTCCGGCGTTGATCGCCGCGGACTCGAGCGTCGTCGTGGCGGCGCTCGCGGCTTGGCACCCCGATCACGGCGCGGCAGATGCAGCCGTGATGCACGGCGTCAGGCTGCCCGCCCACTGCGCGATCGAGACCTACTCCACGCTTACCCGGATGAAGCCACCGTTCCGGGCCCCCGCGCACGTCGTGATGCGTGCGCTGCGGACGCGCTTCCACGAGCCGTGGCTGACACTCGACGCCACTGCCCATCGCCGGTTCCTGCAGACGGCGGAGGCCGAACAGATCTCCGGCGGCGCGATCTACGACGCGCTCGTCGCCGCCGTCGCGGTCCGGCATGGGTGCACGCTGCTGACGCTGGACCGGCGCGCGCTCCCGGCCTACGAACGCATGGGCGCCGAGGCGCGCGCGCCCGCCTGAGCGGCCCGCCCTACTTCGTCGCGTTGCAGGCGGCCATCGCGGCCGCCGTCGCCTCGGCGAGCTTCGGCGGGACCTTCGTCGTGCCCGCGCCGATCAGCGCGACGATCTGCTTGTCGCTGATCGCCGAGCGCAGCCTCCGCTGCACGCAGGCGATCGCCGCGGCGCCGATCCCATCCTTGCGCAGCGAGGCGGCGACGCCCTCGTCGAACTTCTTGCGCAGCACCGATGCGGTGCCGCTGCTCGAGCCGCCGGTCGAGCCGGCCGACTGCGCCAAGCAGGCGGTGACGAGCTTCTTGACCTGGGCCTGGGCGGCGGGCTGGTCGCCGATCGAGCCGTAGGCCAGGTTGCGGAACGACGCGTCGTCGAGCGCGCGCACCTTCGTGGCGATGCACGTCTTGAGGTCGGCGGGGATCGTGGTGTCGTTGCGCACGCCCGCGTCGAACTGCGAGCGCAGGAGCGCGGTCGAGAGGTCATCGACGCGCCACCCCTCCTTCTGGCTGACGAGCGAGAGCTGCCCGCTCGTGCCGGAGTCGTCGCCCCCGGTCAGCGCGACGACCGCCGTCGCGGTTCCCCCGTTGACCGCGATGTTCGAGACCTTCACGGCGGTCGCCGGCTTGTTCGTCTTCGCGTTCTTCGTCTCGACGGCGATGCACTTGGCGTGGCTGCCGTAGACGCGGGAAACGAAGCTCGTGCTGAAGGTCTTCGTGCACAGGAGCTGCGGGTCGTTCGTCTTGAGCCCCGTCGTGAGGGTGCTCGTGATCTGCTTGTTGTCGTTGTTGCCGCTCGACCCGCAGGCGGCGAGCGCGGCGCTCGCGCACAGCGCGACCACGAGGGCGAGGACGGGACGGCGGGCGACGGACATGGGGCGCGAGGCTACCCAGGCGACCGGCCGCCTTGCGGCGCGACGGGCGCCCCGCCACGATAGATAGCACGCTACATAGCGTGCTACGTTGCCGGACGATGCACGCCGCCGCGACCGAAGCCCCCGCCGCCCGCGACGCCGCCTCGGAGGCCGAGCTGCAGGCGTTCGCCGACGCCCTCGGCGCCTTCATGCGCGCGACGCGCCGCGCGCGCGGGCGCTTCGCCGCCGAGCGCCCGGACGGCGACCTGACGCTCTCGCAGTACCAGCTGCTCGACGCGTTGCTCGACGCCGACGGCCCGCTGACCGTGCGCGAGATCGCGATCGGCGCCGGCGTCGCCTCCCCCACCGCGACGCGCGCCCTGACCGCGCTCGAGCACGACGGACTCGTCGCGCGCGAGCGCCCAAAGGCCGGCGACCAGCGCTGCGTTCTCATCCGCCTCACGCCCGAGGGGCGCGCGCGCCTGGCAGCCAAGCGCGAGCACGTCCAGCAGTGGCGCCGGGCGGTGTTCGCCTCGCTCTCGCCGCAGGAGCGCGGCCAGGCCGCCCGCCTGCTGCGCCACCTCGCCGGCGCGGTGGAGGAGCTGTGAGCGCCGACGGCGCGGCGCTCGCACACGCGCCGGGCCGCGCGAACCCCAACCGCACGCTCTTCATCCTCGCGCTCGGCGCGCTCGCCTACACGCTCGCGCAGACGATGATCGTGCCGGCGCTGCCGCAGATCCAGCGCGAGCTGCACACGACCGCCGCGGCGGTCACCTGGCTGCTGACGGCCTTCCTGCTGGCCTCCTCGGTCGCCACGCCGATCCTCGGGCGCCTGGGCGACATGTACGGCAAGGAGCGCCTGCTGCTCGCCGCGCTCGCGATCTTCGCCGCGGGGAACCTGATCGCCGCGCTCGGCCACACGCTCGGCGTCTACATCGCCGGGCGCGCCGTGCAGGGCGCCGGCGGCGCGATCCTGCCGCTGGCGATCGGGATCATTCGCGACGAGTTCCCGCGCGAGAAGGTCGCGACCGGCATCGGGACGATCTCGGCGATGTTCGGGATCGGCGGCGGGATCGGGCTCGTGGTCAGCGGCCTGCTCGTCCAAGGCCTCGGCGTCGACTCGATCTTCTGGCTCGGCCTGATCGCCTCGGTGCTCGCCGCGCTGGCGACCTGGCGCTTCGTCCCCGAGTCGCCGGTGCGCGTGCGCGCGCGCGTGGACTACCTCGGCGGCGCGCTGCTCGCCGGCACCCTCGTCGCGCTGCTGCTCGGCGTCAGCGAGGGCAACAGCTGGGGCTGGACGAGCGCCCGCGTGCTCGGGCTGTTCGCGCTCGCGCTCGCGCTCGGCGCGCTGTGGGCCTGGCACGAGCTGCGCACGCGCGACCCGCTCGTCGACCTGCGCCTCATGCGCGAGCGCCCGATGTGGTCGGTGAACCTGTCGGCGTTCGCGATCGGCTTCGCGATGTTCGGCTCCTACATCCTCATCCCCCAGCTCGTGCAGGCCCCCTCCTCGAGCGGCTACGGCTTCGGCGCGAGCGTCACCTTGAGCGGCCTGTACCTGCTGCCGAGCGCGCTGCTGATGCTCTTCTCCGGCCCGCTGTCGGGGCGCATCTCGACCACGCGCGGCTCGCGCCTCCCGCTGAAGCTCGGCTGCGTGGCCTCGGGCGCCGCGTACTTCCTGCTCGCCGCGCTGCACGCGCAGCCCTGGCAGATCCTGCTCGGCGGCGCGGTCCTGGGGCTGGGCATCGGCCTGGCGTTCGCGGCGATGGCGAACCTCGTCGTCGACGCCGCGCCCCAGGAGATGACCGGGGTGGCCAGCGGCGTCAACACGATCGTGCGCTCGATCGGCGGCGCGATCGGCGGCCAGGTCGCCGCGGCGATCCTCACCGCCTCTGCCGCGACCGCCGGCGGGCTGCCGTCGGAGTCCGGCTACACGGGCGCGTTCCTCATGAGCGGCATCGGGGCGATCGTCGCGCTCGGCGCCGCGTCGCTCGTGCCCGGCCGCGCGCCGCGCGCGATCGAGACGACCCTCACGCCCACCGAGCTCGAGGCCTTCGACGAGGCCGCCGTGTTCGCCGGCGCCTACGGCGCGAGCGAGGTGCTGCCCGCGCCCGAGGGCGCCGGCGGGGAGGCGCCGTGAGCGACGGCACGCGCCTGACCCCGGAGGTCCGCGCGGTCGCGATCGTCGTCGTGATCGGGGCGATCATGTCGATCCTCGACACGACGATCGTCAACGTCGCGCTCGACACGCTCTCGCGCGACCTGAACGCCCCGCTCTCGACGATCCAGTGGGTCGCGACCGGCTACCTGCTGGCGCTGGCGACCGTGATCCCGCTGACCGGCTGGGCGGCCGAGCGCTTCGGCCCCAAGCGCGTGTGGATGAGCGTGGTGACGGGCTTCGTCGCCTCCAGCGCGCTGTGCGGCCTGGCCTGGAACGCCGAGTCGCTGATCGGCTTCCGCGTGCTGCAGGGGCTGGCGGGCGGCATGGTGATGCCGGTCGGGATGATCACGCTCGCCCAGGCCGCCGGGCCCAAGCACATGGGGCGCGTGATGAGCGTCGTCGGCGTGCCGATGCTGCTCGCGCCGGTGTTCGGCCCGGTGATCGGCGGCCTGTTGATCACGAACCTCTCGTGGCGCTGGATCTTCTTCGTGAACCTGCCGGTGGGGATCGCGGGGCTCCTGCTCGCCGCGCGGCTGCTGCCCTCCGAGCGCGCGCCCGGCCGCAGCGGCGCGCGCCTGGACCTCGTCGGCCTGGCGCTGCTCTCCCCCGGCATCGCCGCGGTCGTCTACGGCCTCAGCGAGGTCGCCTCGACCGGCTCGGTGACCGGGGTGAACGTGTGGCTGCCGATCCTCGCCGGATCGGGCCTGGTGGACGCGTTCGCGCGGCGCTCGTGGTTCCACGAGTTCCCGATCGT
>DATKLF010000115.1:0-13138 GCA_035542555.1 Solirubrobacteraceae bacterium
GCCGAGCAGTTCGTCTCGCTCGGCTCGCCAGGCTTCATGCCGGCGTACGAGGCCCTGAGCACCTACGACTTCGTCGACCGCCTCGACGAGATCGCCTGCCCCACGCTGATCGTCCAGGGCACGGAGGACATCCTCGTTCCGCTCGGCGACGCCTACGAGTTCGCTCGGCGGATCCCGCGCGCGACGACGCTTATCCTCGAGGACACCGGGCACGTGCCGATGCTCGAGCGCCCGCTGACCTTCAACCGCGCGCTGCTGGAGTTCCTCGACCAGGACGTCGCGCCCGAGCGCCCGCACCCCGAGCGCTCCCCGACGCTGGCCGAGTCGGCCGCCGAGGGCTCGGTGTAAGCGCAGGCCGGATACGCTGGCCGCTCGTGGCACAGGCCCCCACACGGATGACCCCGCGCGAGCGCGCCGAGTCGCTCGTCGCGCGCGCGCTGCTCGCGCTCCCTGCCGGCGCGCAGCGCCTGCTCGCGGGCGGCCTGCGGGTGCGCGTGGACGGCCAGGACCTCGAACACGAGATCGCGCTGCTGCTCAGGCTGCTCGCCCTCAATCCCGCGCTCGCGCCGGCTGACAGCACCCCCGCGCTCGCACGTCGGGAGATCCGCGGCAGGGCCCGGCTGCTGGCAGGCCCGCGCGTGGCGATGGCGCGCATCGAGGAGCTCGAGGTCGCCGGAGCCGTCGGGCCGCTGCGCGCCCGCCTCTACGTGCCGCCCGAGCGCGCCGGCGACGCCGGCGGCCCGCTGCTCGTCTACTACCACGGCGGGGGCTGGGTCGTCGGCGACCTGGACACGCACGACGCCCCGTGCCGCGCGATCGCCGAGCGGGCGGGGGTGCGCGTGCTGTCCGTCGACTACCGCCTCGCGCCCGAGCACCCCTTCCCGGCGCCGGTCGACGACGCGCTGGCGGCGTTCCGCGACGTCGCCGCACGCGCGGCGGCCTTCGGCGCCGACCCCGCGCGGATCGCCGTCGGCGGCGACAGCGCGGGCGGCCACCTGGCTACGGTGACCGCGCACGCGTGCGCGCGCGACGGCGGTCCCGCGCCAGCGTTCCAGCTGCTCATCTACCCGGTCACCGACCTGAGCGCCAAGGCGCCCTCCTACCGGCTGTTCGGCGAGGGCTTCTTCCTGACCGAGGCGGACATGGACTGGTACTCCCGCCATTTCGTCGCCGCCTCCGCCGACCGCACCGACCCGCGCGCCTCCCCCCTGCTGGCCGACGACCTGACCGGCGTGGCACCCGCGTACGTCGTCACGGCGGGCTTCGACCCGCTGCGCGACGAGGGCGAGGCGTACGCCGCTCGCCTGCGTGAGGCCGGCGTGCCGGTCATGCTGCGCCGCCAGCGCGGGCTGATCCACGGCTTCGCGAACATGATCGGGGCCGGGCGCGCATGCGGCCTGGCCCTCGCCGAGCTGAGCGCGGTGCTGCGGACGGCGCTCAGCGCCTGAGAACGGCTTACCCCAGCCCGAGCACGCGGCGCGCCTGGGCGACGCCCCATGCGGGGAGCCCGCGCACCGGCGCCGCAAACGCCGCGTCGATGCCGGCGCGGGCCGCCGGGCCGTGCAGACCCTCGCCGTGGCCGAGCAGCAGGTGCTCGGCGGGGAACGTCGTCAGGACGCGCGGCGGGAACAGGCGGAGCATGGGATGCACCCCGACCGCCTCGCCGGGAGCGCTGTAGCCGGGCGCGTTCGCGAGCGCATCCGCGCATACGAGCGTGCGCTCGGCGGCGAACCACAGTGCGGCCTCGTGCCAGTGGCGCCGGCGCACGACGCTCACGACCTCGAACGGCGCGCCGTCGACCCCGCCGAACGGCAGGACGTGCAGCTCGACCCCGAGCCTGCGCGCGAGCGCTGCGCAGTCGCGCGGGTGACGGTCGAGGAGCTGGACCACGCCGGCCGGCTCCCCCAGCTCGCGGATCCGCTCCTCCACCCCGTCACCATCCGGCGGATCGATCACCCACACGCCGCCGTCGCTGCGAACCGCGTGCCCGGCCCGGGCCATCCACGCCGGATCCGGGTGGATCCAGCCGAACGCGAACGCGAGCCGGTCGCACAGGCGAACGGCGGCCATGTGGGTATCGACTCAGTGCTTGGCCAGCAGCTTGGCCTTCGCCTCGTCGAACTCCTGCTGGGAGATGTCGCCCTTGTCCTTGAGCGCGGAGAGCCGCTGGATCTCCTCGGCCGGGGAGGCTGCGGCAGCCTGCTGCTGAACATACTCGTCGAACTGCTTCTTGGCCTCGGCCTGCTCGACGATCGCGCGCTCGCGCATGCCGCGGCCGCGGACGATGAGGTAGATCAGCGCCGTCAGGAACGGGACGAACACGAGGAAGATCACCCAGACGGCCTTCCACCAGCCGGACAGCTCGTGGTCGCGGAACAGGTCGGTCAGGATGATCACCAGGATCCAGATCCAGATGACGAAGAAGAAGATGAGGACGATGTCCAGCAGGATGGAGTTGTTGCTAACCGCTGCGAGTGCCACTGAGGGTCAGCCCCTTTCGGTCTTTGGACGGGATGTGGTGCGGACGGACTGTACCGGCGGACCTGCCTTCGGTGACGTGCGCACGGCGACGAGGGGCCGCGCGTCCTTCAGCGCGGCCCCTCGCCGTCCCATCAGAGGTCCTGCGCCGACGATGCTCGCGCAGGGTGCGGAAAGCGCCGGTAAAGCTCGCGCCACCAGATCACCTAGGCGGCAACGCCGTCGCAGGGGCACTTCTGCGCCATGAACATGTGGAGCTCGCGGCTCCGGCGCTTGACGAGGTCGGGCAGCTGCACGCGCTTGCCGGTCTTCGCGTCGCGGCCGTAGACGAACGTCGGCAGGCGCTGCATCACCGTGAACTGCCACTGCGTGGCGGGGTCCAGCCCCACCATCAGTTGCCTCCAGCTCGCCGACTCGCCGCCCTTCCCGTGCGCGACGTTGTAGGCGAAGCTCGTGAGCGCGTCGTACTCGCACTGGTTCATGCCGAGCTTGATCGAGGCTTTGCGGACGTAGGGCTCCATCAGCGTGTCGAGGTCATGGCGCAGCGCCTGGTCGGCCTCGGCGTGCGTCCAGTGCATCGACGCGCGATGCCCGCAGCGTCCCTCGGGGAGGATCAGGTGGCCGTAGCCGATCGTGCACAGGTGCAGCTGGTCCTCGTAGGCGTGCAGGCGCAAGCCCTCCTCGTGTTTGATCAGCGCGATGCCGTGCTCGCTGATGTCCTGCGGGAAGACCTCGCCCTTGAGGCTCCAGGCCCAGTCCTGGTTGCCGGTCTGCGTGTGGATCTGGCCGGTGAAGGTCTGGCCGTCGGTGAGGACGTTCGACGCCGCCTGCCCCGGCAGATAGCTGTTGTACGCGACGGCCATCCCGTCGAAGATGCTGGCATCGCGCGCATTCGTGACGCGCGGGCACGCCTCCGTGTAGGGCATCGTGCCCGACGGCTTGGGCTGGATGCCGAGGTCGTAGACCCACTGGCCATTCTGCGGCTTGGTGAGCGTGAGGTCCCCGACGAGCTGGGAGACGTTCAGCGTGCCCGAGCCGGAGTCACTGCACTCCCCGGTCGTGCCGCTGACCTGCCAGTCGACTGTGCTGCCCGCCGCCGGCGCGTAGGTGATCTGCGTCAGCGACTGACCGGTGTACGGGTCCGCGGTCTGCAGCGTGAGCACGAGGTCGCCGTGCCAGGTGACGGTGAGGTTCTGGGTGTCGTTCCAGCGGCCGCTGATCGTCCCGCGGATCGTGCAGTCGCGCTGGTGGGTCGCGGCTGCGTGGGCGGCCGCGGTCGCGCACGGCGCTGCTTGCGAAGGGGCGCCGGCCGCGACGCTCGGTGCGGCGAGCAGCGCCAAGACAACGGCGATCGGGAAGGCCCATCGCGCCATCCAGCGAGCGTACGCAGCCCCAAGCGCCGCCGCAACGCGTGCAGCAGCCGGCCCAGGGCGCCGAGCCGGCGCATCGCGCCGGAATCCGGCCTAGCCTGTCCGGGGCGTCGCAACTCCCTCACGCGGCGCGAATACGCCGATCCCTCCCCTAGCCTGCGGCTTTCTGCTGACGCGCGCGGTCCCTTCCGCGCCGAACATGGGTCTGTGCAACCTGACCGCGAACTGACCTGCGACTACCCGCCGTGCGACCGCGCGCTGGCGGCTGCGCGTCTGGCGGTGCGCGACCGCCCGCCGAGGTTCGTCGGGTTGTGCGCGCTACACGTGGCGGCCTTCGACACCGGCCAGCAGTCGGCGACGTTCGCGGACTTCTGGAACTGGCTCGGCTCGCTCGGCGGCTGAACCTGCTGCGGCGCCCCCCTGAAACGCCGAAACCCCCGATGAAGACCGGGGGTTTCGAGTGGGCGATACTGGGCTCGAACCAGTGACCTCCGCCTTGTCGAGGCGGCGCTCTCCCAGCTGAGCTAATCGCCCTCAGCGGGAGCGCGAGAATAGCAACCCGTGGCCCCCGCTATCCGGCGGGTTTGACCACGCGGAAGGAGCCGCGCATGAACGCGTGCACGCGGCAGAAGTACGTGTAGGTGCCCGGCGGCAGGTCGGTCGGCGTCGAGTAGTCCAGGGTGTTGTCGGCGGGCGATAGCCCGGCGGGCCCGTAGCCGAGCTGCCCGGAGTCGAACTGCGTCCCCGAGCCGCCGTTGGCGAGCGGATAGGAGATCCCCGTGTTGCGATTGCACGGCGCCGCGCACGTCGTGATCGAGTGCCACTCGAAGGCCGGGTTGTCGTCGTTGTGGAAGTGCAGGCTCTGCCCCTCGGGGACGACCGGGACCTTCCCCCCGTCGGAGAGCAGCCCCAGGTCGCCGGGCTGGAACTGGAAGCCCTTGATGTCGACGGTCGTCGTCACCGGGCCGCTCGCCACCTTGCGCGGGTCGGGGAAGACGGCCTGGTCGCCGCCGTGGTTGTTGTTCTCGGGCAGGTGCCCGTGCGTGAGGACGCCGCGCCAGTCGACCGGGGTTGCGAACGGGTCCGGCCCGCGGCTGTCGTTCTCGGCGACGAACAGCAGGACGATGCCCATGTCCTCGTACCACGACGAGTGGCTGTTGTCGTAGGTCGAGGTGATGCGCAGGACGTCGTTGGTGCGAACGTGCACGCGCCAGTCGGGACGCGAAGCGGTCAGCGACACGTCCCACGACACCGGTCCGGCCGGGTCGTAGTAGTGCGCCTGGCTGCGGAAGATGCGCACCGAGTTCTTCACCGAGCCGGCCGTCGCACGGACGCACACGCGCGCGGTGTGCGCACCGGTCGCATCGGTCGCCTCGCGTGCGCACGACGTCGTGGCTGGCAGCGTCGCGCCGGGGCGCACGAGGTCGATGTCGTCATACAGGCCGCCCGGATGCAGGTGGCCGACGGCGCTGACGATCGTGCCGCTGAACGGCATCCGGAACTCGTTCTGGATGTTGCCCCCGGCGTAGGGATTCGCCTTCGCGTCGTCGGGGAAGGTGAACGTCCCGCCGGAGCCGCCCTGGCCCTGAATGACGTTGAAGACGGGGTAGCCCCAGCCGCGGCGCACATCCATCCACAGCGGGACCACCGGCGTGATGTGCTTGGCGAGCGTCGAGCTCGCCGGGATGAAGTCGAGGTCCCAGACGAGCCTCACCTTCGTGGCGTTCGGCGTGTTGTTGTGGATCATCCGGTTGAGGATCCAGGTGTCGGTCGCCTTGTAGGCGTAGCCATAGCCCTCGGGGATGCGGAAGACCGTCTTCTCCTCCCCGCCGAAGAAGATCGGCTGGATGCTGCCGAGCGGCGCGGCCGGCGAGGTGCCGGAGGCGTTGAGCCAGACGCCGTGGTGCAGGTGGATCACGTCGACCGGCGGGACCTTCCCGTTGAGGTACTCGAGGTTCGGTTTGGCGCGGATGATGAAGCCGTCGACCTTCGGCTTCTCGTCGGCGGGGATGATGATGTTGTCGATGGTGTTCTGGCCCGGCTTGACGTCGATCGGCGCCGTCTGGAAGTGCAGGTGCTGGATGCCCTTGAGGTTGGGCCAGGCGCCGCCGGCGGCGTGAGCGGGCGAGCCGGTCAGCAGGGCGACCGCCGCGCACACGAACGCGCAGGCAGAGGCCCGCGCGGCGAGCGAACGGGACAGAAGCACCCGGCAACTCTCGCAGACCCGCGCGCCGTTGCAAACCGATTGACGGCCACGCGCCGCGCGGACGAGGCCCCCGCTACGCTGGGCACGACCCCGGCGACGTGGCGGAGTGGCTACGCAGCGGCCTGCAAAGCCGTGTACACCGGTTCGATTCCGGTCGTCGCCTTGCTGGGCTCAGCGAACGGCATGGGCCGCGCTCAGCGCACCCAGGAGCCGACCGGCATGTGTGTGTGGAAGGCGTGCTCGCCGCCGAGCGGGTCGGCGGGGTCGAGCTGGCGCTCGCGGCCCGCGTACCAGACGTGGTGGTGCAGGACGACCTCGCAGAGGAGCTCGGCATACGGCGCGTCGGGCGCGTCGACGCCGAACCCGTACAGCAACTCGGGGCCCAGGACCGACGCGGCCTCCGCGCGGCCACGCACAAGACGCGGGAAGTCGCTGCGGGCGATCTGGCTGCGGTGCTCGTCGAGCGCGGCGAGCTGGTGGTCGAGCAGATCCTCGCCGAACGGGAACCACAGCGTCGGGCGCGGCAGCGTGCCCCAGATGCTCCAGAGCCACAGGCGCCGGTCGGCCCCGTCGCTCTCCATCGCGCGCGCCACCGCCCCCGCGATCGCCACGTGCGCGGGATGCACGTCCCGCGGCGACGGGCTCGTGACGGCGTCCACACCCTGCAGGCGAGGCTGCAGGTACTCGGCCAGGCGCGCCGCTGCGGCGGGCAGGTTGTCGCGCTCGCCCGCGCTCATGTCCAGCGGCGGCACCTCGAGGAGCTCGAGCCCCGCGATGCGACAGCAGCGCACGAGCTCGTCATGACGACGATCGCGGTCTGCCCGCCGCCCCAGCGTCACCGGATAGACGAGCACCTCATGGCCGGCGCGCGCGAGCGCGATGTGCACGGCGCCTGCGCCGAGGATCTCGTCGTCGGGGTGCGGGGCGAGCGCAAGCAGGCGCATGGCGGCACGTACGGGTCGAAGCCCGGCAGCGGGGCAGTCGGCTCGACGAGCAGCCTACGCCGCCAGCCACGCGAGCGCGCGCGCCGCGACGAGCTCCGGCTGCTCCTCGGCGATGAAATGCCCGGAGCCGGCGACGAGCTCGATCTCGAGGGTGTCCCCCGCACGCTGCGAGGCGAGGACCTGCGCCGTAGAGATCGCCCCGTCGTGCTCGCCGAAGAGCAGCAGCGTCGGCACCCGCAGCGCGACCGCGTCGTAGCGGCCGCGCAGCAGCCCCGGAAGCTCGCGCAGCAGGAACGAGCGGTAGATCTGCACGCTCGCTCGGGCCCGCGCGGGCTCCGCGAGCGCGGCGGTGAACTGCGCGAGGTCGGCGTCGGAGAACGCGTCCGGCTGCACGTTGTCGCCACGCATGGCGCGCGCCATCAGCTGCTCGCTGGCCGCGACCCGCGCGCCGAGCGGGGAGGCGAGGACGACCTGGTACCACAAGCGCCAGATCGCGAGTGCCGCGAGCGGGTCGCGACGCTCGCCCTGCCACGGCGGCACGATGTTCAGCGCCACGTAGCGCTCGATCCGCTCGGGCTCGCGGAGCGCGATGAGGAACGAGACCCAGGCGCCCCAGTCGTGTGCAAGGAGCCGCACGCGCGGCAGGCCGAGCCGGTCGAGCAGCGCGAGCACGTCGTCCGCGAGCGACTCCTTCTCGTAGCCGAACGCCGGGGCGTCGCTCCAGCCCAGCCCGCGCAGGTCCGGCATCAGCACGCGGTGGCGCTCGGCGAGCGCCGGCAGCACCTTGCGCCAGCAGAACCAGTGCTGCGGCCAGCCGTGCAGCAGCACGAGCGGCTCGCCGTCGGCGGGCCCCGCGCTCGCCACGTGGAAGCGCAGCCCGCGGGCCTCGACGAAGCGGTGCTCGACGGCGACGCCGGGGACCTCCGGGAACGGGCGCTCGCGCATTGCGCGCGACGATATCCGCGGCCGGCGGGCGCCGGTAGGCTGGCGCGCGCATGACGCGGGTCCCGGACTGCGAGGTCGTCGTCATCGGCGGTGGCGTCGTCGGCTGTGCGACCGCGCTCCACCTGGCGCGCTGCAGCGTCGCCACGGTGCTCGTGGAGGCACAGGCAGGTCTGGGCCTGCAGGCCAGCGGAACGAACTCGGGGATCCTGCACACCGGCTTCGACTCGACGCCCGGCGAGCTGGAGACGCAGCTCATCCTGCGCGCGGCGGCCCTGCGCGACCCGGTGCTCGACGTGCTCGAGGTGCCGATCCTGCGCTGCGGCGCCGTGCTGACGCCGCTCGACGATGCCGGCCGCGCGACGGTCGACGCGCTCGAGCGCGGGGCTGAGCGCAACGGCGTCACAGTGGTGCGCCACCCCTCGGGCGTCCTGGAAGTCCCCGGCGAGAGCGTCACCGACCCGGTCGCGTTCACGCTCGCGCTCGGCGGGGCGGCGATCGCGGCCGGGGCGCGGGTGGAGGTGGGCGCCCGCGTGGAGGGCCTGGCCGCACGGGGTGACGGGCTGCTCGAGGTGGCCATCGGCTCTGCGGCGGTCGAGCGTATGCGCTGCCGCGCGGTCGTCAACTGCGCGGGGCTGCACGCCGACGCCGTTGCCGCGCTCGCAGGTGATGAGAGCTTTGCGATCTATCCGCGCAAAGGCGAGTTCCTCGTGTTCGACCCACCCGACGGCGTGCCCCTGCGACGGATCCGCCTGCCGGTGCCCGAGCCCGGCACGAAGGGCGTGATCGCCTTCCCCACGGTCGACGGCAAGGTGGTCGCGGGCCCGACGGCGTGGGATCAGCAGGACAAGGCCGACTGGAGCGTGCGTCCGGCAGCCGCGACCGAGATCCGCGCGAAGGTCGCGGCGCTGCTGCCGGAGCTCGAGTCCGCCGAGCCGGTCGCCAGCTATGCGGGGCTCCGGCCGGCGGGCGTGGGCTCGAACTACGTGATCGGCCACTCCCCCGCGTTGCCCGGCGTCGTGCACGCGGCGGCGATCCGTTCCACCGGGCTGACCGCAGCCCTCGGAATCGCCGAGCACGTCGGTGGGCTCGTCGCCGAACTCGGTATCGCCCTCTGCGATCCAGCACCGCTGCGCCCAGGGCCGCCCCCGCCGGGGCTCGGCGACGAGGGGCCGTGGTGGTCGCGCACGGCGCGCTACGAGGCGGCCCGCGCGGGATGAGCGGCCGGCCGCTCTTGCTGGGGATCGACGAGGGCACGACGGCCGTGAAGGCCGCGCTGTTCGACGCGCGGCTGCGCCCGGCAGGCCCGGCGGCGCGGCGCATCGTCGGGGTGCGCCACCCGCAGGCCGGATGGGTCGAGAAGGACGCGCTCGAGATCCTGCAGGCGGTGATCGAGACGGCCGACGAGGTCCTGCGCGCCGCCGACGGTCCGGTCGTCGCGTGCGGCATCGATCACGAGGGCGAGTCGGTGCTGGCCTGGGACGCTGTCAGCAGGGAGCCGTTGACGGCGGTGATCGTCTGGCAGGACCGTCGCGCGCAGGTGATCCTCGACGAGCTCGCCGGCTCCGCCGACGAGATCCGCGCGCGGACCGGCCTGCCGCTCGACCCGTACTTCTCGGCAGGCAAGCTCGCCTGGCTGCTGCGCCACGACGCGGCGGTCGCCCGCGCGCGCGAGGCCGGGACGCTGCGCATGGGCACCGTCGACGCGTTTCTGTGCGAGCGCCTGGGCGCGGGCTTCGCGACCGACGCCTCGAGCGCCTCGCGCACACAGCTCCTCGCGCTCGGCGGCACGAGCTGGGACCCATGGCTGCTGGAGCGCTTCGGGATCCCGGCCGGGGTCCTGCCGCCCGTGGGCGGCAGCGTCGGGGGGCTTGGCGCGCTGAGCGACCCGTCCTGGCCCGGCCCGGTCCCGCTGAGGGCCCGTGCCTGCGACCAGCAGGCGGCGCTCGCCGGCGCGGGCTGCGTGACGCCCGGCCGCGTGAAGGCGACCTACGGCACCGGGGTCTTCGTGCTCGCGCACACCGGGGCTTCGCCACCGCAGAGCGCCGACGACGGACTGCTGCCGACCGTCGCCTGGCGCATTGCCGGGCGAGATGCCTTCGCGCTGGACGGCGGCGTCTTCGCCGCAGGCGCGATGCTCGCGTGGCTCGCCGGGTCCCTTGGGCTCGCGGAGTCGCCGGCGGCCCTCGGCGAGCTCGCGCGCGAGGTCCCCGACGCGCGCGGGGTGCGCCTGCTGCCGGCGCTGGCGGGGCTCGGCGCGCCGTGGTGGGAGCCGGAGGCGCGCGCGGTGATCGCCGGGATCGACGGCGGGGCGACGAGCGCACACATCGCGCGCGCCGCGTTCGAGGGAATCGCCTGGCGCGTGGCGGACATCGTCGAGCGCATCGGCGAGAGCACGCCGGTCACGACGCTGCGCGTCGACGGCGGCCTGACGAACGAGCCGCTGCTGCTGCAACTGCAGGCCGACGCCGCCGGGGTGCCGGTCGAGACCGGCGGCGCGGATGCGACGGTGCTGGGCGCTGCCGCGCTCGCCGGCGTCGGCGCCGGCGTGCTGGATGGCATCGAGGCGATCGCGCCGCTCGTGTCCTCCGCGCGGCGCGTCGAGCCGGTGCGCGACGCCACCTGGCGCGCGCGCGAGCACGATCGCTGGCGAGCGTTCGTGCGCGGCGCGGCGGCGCTGCGCTGAGCGCCCCCACGGCGACGCCGGGGCGGCCCCGCCGGGCTATACTCCGCGCCTCTGCGGCTGTAGCTCAGTTGGCTAGAGCGTCTGCTTGCCATGCAGAAGGTCGAGGGTTCGAGTCCCTTCAGCCGCTTGTCCGAAAGCCCCGCGTTGCGGGGCTTTCTCGCTTCTGATGCACGTTGCGGGCGTGTGTCTCCCCGGATCGTTTCCCGGATTGCCTTCTAGGTCCGAGAATCGGCGGGGCACCCCAGTAGCCCAACGGCGAGCCGCGCCTGCGAGGCCTGTCCGGGCACGTCGGCGTACCAGCCGACGGCGAGGCTCCCGTCCTCGCCCAGGGCACTCGCAGCGACCGACCCTGCGCCGAGCGTCGAGAACGCACCAAAGGGGCCGCCCGCGCAGGACTCGGCGTACTGCGTCGAAGCGTCGACCGCAGCTCCGGGGGGCGTCGGGAAGGCGACGACCCAGGCGAAGATCACAGCATCGCCGCGCCGGTTGGAGGCGAGGCTCAGCGCCTGCGCGGGCCTGCCGGGGAGCGCGAGGTGCTCGAAGGTCAGCGGTGCGCCCTCGGCGTTGCTGCGTGCGACGAGCACCTCCTGTGTGGCGTCGATGCCCGACAGCCGGGGTCCTTCACCGACCACGCGACTCGCCGGTGGCGGCGACCGCAGCCACGCTGAAGGCGTCACCCGCCGGCATCGCGACTGTGCGCGCGGCTGCGACAGACCCGTCGGGACTCGTCGTGAGGATGTGCGCAGCTCCTCCGGAGACCTCGATCGGGGAGGCAAGGACGATCACGGCGTGGTCGCCGACAGGGGCCGCCGCAGCGACCACCTGGAATCCGGACGCCCCCGCGGGCAGCGGAACGTCCTGCAGGGCGGCCTGCGCCGGCACCGGCACCAGCAGAGCGACCAGGACGGCGAGCAGGGCCGTTCGGTTCATCACACCACATGAACTCCACGGTGGCTCTGAAGTTGCTCATAACGCCGCGACCACGCCCCAGGCGCGACTCGTCGGATCGGCGCTGCTACCGCTGGATCACCGAGTCCGCGGGCTGGGGCTTGGTGATCGGGTCGGCGTGCCGGTGGACGAGCCGCCAACCGCCGTCCTCCCTGCGGAACAGGCTTGTCACCCGGAGGGCGACGGGCGCCGAGGCGTCCATATCACCGACCCTGGCCCGGAACCGCTCCACCTCCACGACGCAGGCCAGGTCGTCGCTGACATGGCTCGCCACGGTCTCGAAGCCCACGATCTCGCCGTCGTGATAGCGAGCCGCTGCTGCCTCGCCTGTTGCGATGACGTTGTCGCGACCGCGCGCGAACGGCCCGAACGGATTGCCGATCGTGACGTCATCCCGCAACGAGTAGAGCTGCGCGTAGCCGCTCACGTCGCCGCGGATAATCGCTGCCAGCGCCTCATGACTCTGCTCAACGGCGCGTTCCAGCTCATCCGCCTGGCTCACCATGAACTCCCCTCGATCGCGCGAGCGCCAAGCCTAGCGACGCGATCCGGAGCGGCACAGCCGCTCGTCGCGACGATGCGGAGGCCTATCTGTTCGTTGAGTCAGCCCGCCGCCTGCAGCTTCCAGTCCGGCCGCGGGAAGTGGCATGTCTCGCCGTCGGGGTGCTTCTGGAGGTAGTCCTGATCCTCGGGATCGGCCTCCCAGAACTGCCCGGCCGGTTCGATCTCGGTGACGACCTTGCCGGGCCACAGGCCGGACGCCTCGACGTCGGCGACGGTCTCCTCGGCGACCTGTCGCTGCTCGTCGCTCGTGTAGAAGATCGCGGAGCGGACGTGGGAACCGTCTCGTCGCCCTGACGGTCCTTGGTCGTGGGGTCGTGGATCTGGAAGAAGAACTCGAGGATGTCGCGGAACGAGGCCCGCTCCGGGTCGAACACGATCTCGACTTCCTCCGCGTGGGTACCGGGGCTCGCCTCGATCGGGTTGGGACTGTCACCCCCGGAGTACCCGACGCGGGTGGAGAGGACTCCGTCGCGGTGTCGGAGCAGTTCCTGAACACCCCAGAAGCAGCCTCCCGCCAGGATCGCGGTCTCGGTGTCATTGGCGAAAGGCCTTCAGGCGCAGACAGGCGCAGCCGATGCCCGGCGTGTGACGCAGAACACCGGTGCCACTGCCACCAGCGACGGTGCAAGCGGGCAAGTGTCGACCACTCCCTCGGCCGCTGACATCGCTGAGACCGACCGAGCGATTCGGACTGCCCGACTGCACGCAACCGGGTCGTGGCTGGTCGTCCTCGCAGTCATCCTCGGCACACAACGGTCCAACGGGCGTTTCGTCGAGGCAGCAGTCTGCGTGCTGTTCGCCATCGGGGGATGGGTGGCGCTCGAGCTGCTGCGCGGCAACGTCATGCGCAAGGTGGCAGATCCGATCACCGGGCAGAGCAATCTCCCCGGTGGTCCGTTGCCGCTGGCCGCAAAGACGAAGATCGCGTTCGCACTGCAGGCGCTCGCCGCGGTAGGCGTTCTCATCCTTCTCGACGGCTGACAGCGGTCATGGATCGCCG
>DATKLF010000116.1:0-3716 GCA_035542555.1 Solirubrobacteraceae bacterium
GTCGTGGCCCGGGATGACTACGGTCTGCGGGTGCTCGCGCACGTACGAGCGCAGGCGCCGCAGCGAATCGAGGAACTGCGCCTCGCTCGACATCACCGTCGTGCGCTCAGGTCGGTCGACCACGCTGCGCAGATCGGCGGCGTCGCCGGTCAGCAGCACCTCGGTCCCGCCGCCGAGGCGCACGAGCACCGATTGGTGCCCGGGCGTGTGCCCCGGCGTGGAGATCAGCGTGACGCTGCCGTCGCCGAAGAGGTCGACCGTGTGCTCGAACGGGCCGAGCGGGGCGGCGCGCGGGCCGTCGTAGTCGACCAGCTCGCGGCGCGTGATCGGGCGGATCATCGAGGTGACGTAACCGCCGCTGGAGAGGCCGTGGCCACCCCTGTCGCCCGCCAGCCATTCGCGCCGGTCGGCGACGAACGTCGCGCCGGGGAAGCGCTCGCGGCCGGCGACGTGGTCGGTGTGCAGGTGCGTCATCACGACGGTGCGCACGTCACCCGCGCGCACGCCGGCGCGGCCGAGCAGCGCGTCGAGGTCGTAAGGGCGGTGGTCGAAGATGATCGCGCTCGCGCGGCCCATCGTCCGCGTGACCCCGCCGGCGGCATCACGCGCGTAGCCGGTGTCGACGAGCACCGGGCCCTGGACGGGGTGCTCGATGAGGAACACCGGCACCGGCGCCCAGACCGTCTCGCGGCGCAGGGGCTGGGAGAGCATGCCGCGGATCGGGCCCAGCGGGCCATCGGGCGGCACGAAGAATTCGCGGGCCAGGCGGATCTCCCCGGCCAGCAGCGGGTGCAGTCGCATCGCGCGACGGTACCGCGACGAGCCGGTCGGCGGACGGGGACTACGAGCAGCTCGGCTGGACCGAGGCGGCCACCGCGCGGAACGTCGGTGCCCAGCGCAGGAACTCGCTGGGGCGCGAGGATCCGTAGACCGCGATGCTCGTGCCGCACGGGTTGAGGTACCAGTTGACGCGCGCCTGGCCCTGCACGCCGTAGACCCAGCGTTGGGCGTCGTCGCCGTTGAGGCTGATCGGGCCGAAGGCGACCTCGCTGTAGGTCGGATCGGCGGCCATGCGCCCGCGGGCCGCCGTGGCGATCCGGTCCGGGGCGACGGTGGAGCCGGTGCGGTAGACGATCGCGAGCTCGGCGTGTCCGGGGTAGGGGGCGCGCCAGTGGCTCTCGACGTAGTCCCCCTCGTCGACGTCGTCGGCGACCGTCTTCCACGAGCGCGGCACCTGGGCGCTGTACGCCGCCGTCTGGTAGGGCTCGAGCGCGGGGCGGATGGGGGTCTTGGGCAGCGGTCGCGCCGGGCGCCGCGGGGACTGGGGGTTGACCGCCTGGTTGATCGCGATCGCGGCGGCGCCGCCGACGAGTGCGGCGAACAGCGCGATGACGAGGAGCGTGCCGGTGCGCCGCGGCGGCTTGGCGGCGGCGGGCTTGGGCGCGGCGGCGTGGTGGCGCGGCGCGGGGCGCGCTGCGGCGGGCGCCACGCGCGTGGCCTCGGTGGCCGGCGGGACGCGGCGCGTCACGTCCTCGTCGGGGGCGAGGCCTGGTTCGGCGGTCGCGCCGTGGGCGATCGCGGTGCGCTCCGAGGCGGGATCGACGTCCTCGCCGCGGAGCGCGGCCTGCGCGGCCTGCGCGAACGCGCCCGCGCTGGCGTAGCGGTCCGCCGGCTCCTTGGCCAGCGCGCGCGCGATGACGGCGTCGAAGGCGGGGTCCACGCCGGCGGCCTGCGACGGGCGCGGCGGCGCGTCGTGCAGATGGGCGGCGATCGTCGCCGCGTCGCTGTCGCGGGCGAACGGCACCGATCCGGTCAGCATCCGGTACAGCAGGCACCCGAGCGCGTAGACATCCGCGCGCCCGTCCACGGGGTCGTCGCGCAGCGCCTCCGGCGCGACGAAGGCGAGCGTCCCGAACCACGTGCCGGTGCGCGTCGCGCCCTGCGAGTCGACGTGCTTGACGAGGCCGAAGTCGGTCAGCGCGGCCCGCTCGTCTGGGCCGGCGCCGCTGAGCAGGATGTTCGACGGCGTCACGTCGCGATGGATGAGCCCCGCCGCATGGGCGGCGTCGAGCGCGTCGGCGACGTCGCTGACGATGCGCACCGCACGCGCGGGCGCCAGCCGCGGCTCGCCGCGCAGCACCGTGCGCAGGTCGACGCCGTCGACGAAGCGCATGACGAGGTAGAGCACGCCGTCCTGCTCGCCCGCGTCGTAGACGTCGACGATGTTCGGGTGGTGGACGGAGGCGGCGACGCGCGCCTCGCGCCCGAAGCGCTCGCGGAACTCCGGGTCGTCGGCCAGCTGCGGGGAGATGACCTTCACGGCGACGCGCCGTCCGAGCGCGAGCTGCGTGGCCTCGTAGACCACGCCCATGCCGCCGCGGGCGGCCAGGCGGTCGAGCCGGCAGCCGCCGAGGACGTCGTCGACGCCGGGAATGTGGGTGAGGGTCATCGCCGGGATTCGGGCCTGACGGGGCGGCGAGGGCGCAGCCCCATGCAGGGAAGATAGGCCCGGCGGGGCTTCGGGGTTACAGGTTCAGAAGGTGTTTCGAAACGAGACGCGGGGCGTGGATGCGGGCATCCACGCCGCGCGGCTTTTCGAAAGGCCTTCTTTAGCGGCGGGGGAACGCGCGTTCCAGGCGCCGCGCCGTGCGCAGCACCTGCTCGTGCGTCAGCTCACCCGAGCGCGCGGCCAGGTAGGCGATCGCCTCCGGCCCGTCGATCACGATCTCGTGCAGGCGCAGGAACGCGAACGGCGGCAGGTCGGTCGCCTCCGGCAGGCACAGCGCGCCGCGCACCGCGGGCACCAGGCCGCCGAGGTCGCTTGCCAGCGCCTGGCGGACGGCCGTGACCTCGCGCTCGAGGTTGTCGACCGCCGCGGTGTGATCGCGGTCGCCGGCGAGCAGTCGCTGGCCACGCGGCTCCGCGAACCCGCCCCCGCCGCGCGCGACCGTGAGCGTCGAGCCGCGTACGAGCAGCGCGTTCACGACGGTGATCCCGCCGGGGCCGACGGTCAGCAGGTCGATCGTCCCGCGGCCCATCGGCATGCGCCGGCGCAGGAAGGTGAGCACGTCGCGGCGCCCGGCGAGCTCGGCGACCTCGGTCGCCACCAGTTCGCGGCTGAACGGGCGCGTGCGCCACGACGTCACGCCGCGCGGGATGCCGCGCGGACGAGTCGGATGAGACAGCAGCTGGGTCGACATGGCGCCTGCATCGGCGCTGCGGTAAGCGCCTTGACCCCCGCAACAAACCTGCCGAAAGCGCACGGAAGCTCCGGCCCCACCCCCGCCGAACGTCCCTGGCTGCCGCCTATGCGGGGCCTTCCGGGACGCTCGCGGCGGGGCGGCGCGCGGACCCCGCGCCGAGCGTCCCTGGCTGCCGCCTGGGCGGGGCCTTGCGGGACGCTCGCGGCAGGGCGGCGCGCGGACTCCGCGCCGAGCGTCCCTGGCTGCCGCCTGGGCGGGGCCTTGCGGGACCTTCGCGGTGTCAGATGGCGGGTGCGGTGGGGGACTCGGGGCCACCCGGAGCGCTTGCCGCGTGCGCGTCCCCGGTGTCTCGTCCCGTCTGCAGCAGCGTCCAGGTCAGGGCGCCCAGCCCGAAGACCATCGCCGCGAGGAACACGATCAGCCCGAGGAGCGGCAGCAGCGCCAGGCCGCGCAGGATGCCCCAGCCCACGATGAAGGCGACGAGGCGCCCGTCGGCGTGCAGGCGGCGCCCGA
>DATKLF010000117.1:0-4166 GCA_035542555.1 Solirubrobacteraceae bacterium
CCGCCCGTCGCCCAGCTCCACGATCACCGACGACAGGCCGGTCTCGGTCATGCGCCGCGCCGCCTCGCGGATCGGCGTCTGCGGCGGGCAGAGCACCGGCGCCGTGCGCAGGAAGCTGTCGACGCGCCGGTGGGCGGGGTCGTCGAGCAGCTCGTCGGCCGGCGCTCCCGGCGCCGCCTGCGCGCGCGCGAGCAGCGTGCGGGCGACGAAGCGCACGCCGGCGGGCATCGCCAGGACCGGTGCGACGACCTCCGCCGGGAGGCGGTAGCAGAGCGCGTCCTCGCGGGCGCGCGCCTCGAAGCCGGTCGGGAGCCCGGAGAGCATCGCGGGGTGGCCGAACATCTCGCCGGGCCCCAGCTCGTCGAGGACGCGCTCGCGGTCGACGAGCTCCACGATCCCGGAGCGCACGACCCAGACGTGCTCGGGCGGCGCCGCGCCCTGCGCGAAGATGACCGCGCCAGCCGGGTGGAACTCGATCTCCACCGCGCCGCCGACCTGCTCGAGCCGGCCGGGCTCAAGCGCATCGAACGGCGCGTACCGCCCGAGGAAGTCGCTCACGTCGTGGACGCTCACGTCGCGCAGCGTGCCAGACACCGGCGCGCCGGGCAGCCATCGCCGGTACCCTCGCCCGGTGTCCAGCACCGTCCGCACGCTTACCGGCGCCGCACTCGTGGCCCTCACCCTGTCCCTCCTCGCCCTCGCGGCGCCGGCCGGCGCGGTGACGAACCCGTGGCGGCACACGCGCCCGCTGAACATCGCCCACCAGGGCGGCGAGGACGAGTTCCCGTCCAACACGATGTACGCGTTCAAGCGCGCGCTGGCGGGCGGCGCCGACATGCTGGAGCTCGACGTGGGCGTGACGAAGGACGGGCAGGTCGTCGTGCGCCACGACACGACGCTCGACCGCACGACGAACGGCACGGGCACGATCGCCGCGCACACGCTCGCGCAGATCCGCAAGCTCGACGCCGGCTACTGGTACTCGCCGACCGGTGACCACTACAGCCACGACAAGCCGGCCTCGGCCTACCCCTATCGCGGGATCGCGACGGGGAAGAAGCGCCCGCCGAAGGGCTTCAGCGCCGACGACTTCAAGGTCCCGACGCTCGCCGAGGTCCTGCGGGCGTTCCCGCACACACCGACGAACGTCGAGATCAAGGGCCGCACGCCGGCTGAGGACATCTCGGAGTACCTGACGAACGCCCGCGCGCTGGCGCGCGAGCTCAAGGGCCTCAGGCGCCGCGACGTGATCGTCGTGTCCTTCAAGCAGCAGGCGGTCGACCTCTTCCACCAGCTCGTCCCCCAGCTGCCGCTCGCGCCGGGGATCGACGGGGCCGCGAACTTCCTGCTCTCCAACACGTCGCCCGGCGACGGCGTCCTGGTCTTCCAGCTGCCGATCACCTACCTGTTCAACGGCAGCATGCTGGACGTCACGACGGCTGCGAACGTCGCCCGCGCCCACGCCGCCGGGTACGCCTGGCAGAACTGGTTCGGCGACACCGACCCGGACACGCCGGCGACCTGGCGCAAGCTCATCTCCTGGTGCGTCGACGGCGTGATGACCTCCCGCCCGCTGGCCTTCGAGAGCTTCCTGCGCCGGACCCCCTCGCCGGCGGCCTGCCGCAAGCGCCCGTAGCGACGCCGGGCCGGGCGTGTAGAAGGCCTTTCGAAAAGCCGTGCGGCGTGGATGCCCGCATCCACGCCCCCGCGGCTCATTTCGAAACACCTTCTTAGCGTCCCGGTGCCCCGCCGGTCGCCAGCGACGCGCCACCGAGCCCCAGCCCGCCGTCCACGCGCAGCACCTGGCCGTGCACGTAGCCCGCGGCGGGCGACAGGAGGAACGCGATCGTCGCCGCGACCTCCTCGGGCTCCCCAACGCGCCCGAGCGGCACCTGCGCGAGCAGGCGCCCGAGCACCTGCTCTGGCAGCACGCGCACCTTCGGCGTGCCGATCATGCCCGGCATCACGACGTTGACGCGCACGCCGCGCGGCCCCCACTCGGCGGCCAGCGTGCGGGCCATCCCCGCGATGCCCGCCTTTGCGGCGGTGTAGGCGACCTGCCCGGGCAGTCCCGTCTCGGCGGAGGCGGAGGAGACGAACACGACGGCTGGCCGACCGCCGGAGCGGGCCGACTCGCGCAGCGCCGGCCACGCGGCCTGAGCGACGAGGAACTGGCCGGTGAGGTTGGCGTCGACGTCGGCGCGCCAGGCCTCCGGCGGGAAGCGGTCGGCCCGGTGGATCGTGTCGACCACGCCGGCCAGGGCGACGAGCGCGTCGAGGCCGCCGAGCGCCTCGGTGATCGCGCCGACCCCCTCGCGTACGGCCTGCGCGTCGCGCACGTCGAACGCCGCGCTCGCGTGCGCCCCGCCGGGCATGGCGTCCGCGAGCGCCGCGGGCAGATCGCACGCGCCGACGCGCGCGCCGGCGCCCGCCAGCTCGGCCACGACCGCGCGGCCGATGCCGCCCGCGGCGCCGGTCACGAGCGCCCTCACGCGGGCTTCTCCAGGCCGTAGCGCTCCCAGTGCTCAGCCGGGATCGTGGCCGGGTCCTTGTACCAGTGCCAGACGCAGGGGTCGTGGTCGAAGTCGTCGGGCGGGTGGCTCGGGTAGATCGGGAAGCCGAGCCAGCGGATCGGCAGCAGCTCGTTCATGAAGGCGCAGTGCGTGCAGTAGATCGGGAAGTCGCGCCGCCCGTAGGTCCAGTCGCGCGGCTCGCGCGTGAGCGCGTAGCCGTCGGGGCGCGCGTAGTGGCCGTTGCGCCACAGCCGCTGGCCGGAGCCGCAGGGGTTCATGCTGAAGGTGACCTTCTCGTCGTCCTCGGTGATCGTGAACGCCCCGGGGTTGCGGCCGACCCCGGAGGTCGAGTGGGCGCGCCAGGTCGCCGCCAGCAGCAGGACGAGCTCCCGCCGGTCGACCTGCGCGATCCGCTCGACCTGACGGCGCCAGTCGCGCTCCATCGACTCCTCGTGCGCCTGCGCGATCGCGTCCTCCCCGAGCCGGCCCGAGATGAACGTCAGCAGTCCGGCGACCGAGCCGGCATAGAGGTCGTGCAGCATGAGCCACTCGTGCTTCATCGCCTCGCAGAGCGCCCGCGCCCCGGCGGTGTCGCCGGCGTCGAGCGCCTCGATGGCACGGTCCATCGTCGGGCGCGAGAGCTCGCGCAGCTCCTCTTCGGCGAACCAGCGCTCTGCCATCGCCCGTCCCTCCCTCGTCGGCGTCGGTGCGGCACGCTCGCAGGCATGCCGCGCACGGTCAACCGGACGATGGCGCGCCGGCGCGATCCGCGAGCCAGCGCTCGAGCTCGGCGGCGGGGAGCGGGCGGCTCAGCCCGTACCCCTGGGCGACATCGCAGCGCAGCCGCGCAAGGCCCTGGAGCGCGGCGTCGTCCTCGACGCCCTCGGCGACGACCTGCAACCCCAGGCCGCGGCCGAGGTCGATCGTGGCGCGCACGATCGCCGCGTCGCTGGCGTCCGCGCACATGCCCATCACGAACGCGCGGTCGATCTTGATCTCGTCGAGCGGCAGCCGGCCGAGGTACGACAGCGAGGACTGACCCTGGCCGAAGTCGTCGAGCGAGAGTCGCACGCCCATCGCGCGCAGGCGGCCGAGCGACTCGACGGCGCGCTGAGGGTCGGCGAGCACCGTGTGCTCGGAGATCTCGCACTCCAGGCGGTCACCGGGAACGCCGGCGCGATCGAGCGCGGCGGCGATCGCGTCGGGCAGGCCGGCGTCGAGCACGTCGGCGCCCGAGAGGTTCACCGCCACGGGCAGGTCGATCCCGTCGTCCATCCACGCGCGGCACTGGGTCAGCGCGGCGTCGAGCACCCAGCGCGTGAGCGCCCCGATGACGCCGGTGCGCTCGGCCAGCGGAACGAACTCGGCCGGAGGAACCGTGCCGCGCGCCGGGTGCTCCCAGCGGACGAGCGCCTCGACGCCGATCACGCGCCCGCTGTCGATCGCGACCTTGGGCTGGAAGTGCAGGACGAGCTGGTCGCGCTCGATCGCGCGCCGCAGCTCGGAGGCGAGCGCCAGGCGCTCGGGCGAGTACGGATCGCGGGCCGGGTCGTAGGTCTCGATGTGCGCGCGGCTGCGCTTGGCCTCGTACATCGCGACATCGGCCCGCTGCAGGAGCGTGCTCACGTCGCTCCCGTGGTCGGGGTGCAGCGC
>DATKLF010000118.1:0-5202 GCA_035542555.1 Solirubrobacteraceae bacterium
ACCAGCACGAGGAAGCGCGCGACGCCGAGGCGGTCCTCCTCGGTCGCCCCGAACACCCACGCGAACAGCGCGCAGCAGGCGAGCGCGAGCGCCGTCCAGCCGGCCCCGCGGACGAGTTCGGCGACTGCCCCGGCGAGCGCCGCGGCCACCAGCGCCAGGGTCACGACCGGGATGCGGACACGCTCGATGTCGTCGGTCGCGGGGATCACGGGGCGGCCGAGGCTAGCCGGGTCGCCCGGTCCCTGCGTCGGGCGCTACGCCCCGGCGGCGCGTGCGTGCAGCGGCCCGACGCCCGGGCGCTCCTGCGGCACGTGCTGGTCGGCGTGGTAGCTCGAGCGCACCAGCGGGCCGGCCGCGATGTGGTCGAAGCCCAGCGCGTAGGCCGCCTCCTCGAGCGCCTTGAACTCGTCCGGGTGCCAGTAGCGCACGACCGGCAGGTGGCGCTCGGTCGGCCGCAGGTACTGCCCGACCGTGAGCACCTGCACGCCCGCCGTGCGCAGGTGCTCGAAGGCGCCCACCATCTCCTCGTGCGTCTCGCCGAGGCCGACCATGAGGCCCGACTTCGTCACGACGCGCCCCTCGCCCATCGCCTTGGCGTTGCGCAGCACGCGCAGCGAGCGCTCCCAGCGCGAGCCTCGACGCGCGACCGGGTACAGCCGCGGGACGACCTCGACGTTGTGGTTGAAGACGTCGGGGCGCTCGGCGAGCACCTTCGCCAGCGGCATCTCCTGGCCGCGGAAGTCGGGCGTGAGCACCTCGACCTTGCAATCCGGCGCCTGGCGGCGGCACTGGCGGATCGTGGCCGCCCAGATGCCCGCGCCGTAGTCGGGCAGGTCGTCGCGGTCGACGCTGGTGATGACGGCGTGGCGCAGGCCCATCCGTGCGATCGAGCGCGCCACGCGCGCGGGCTCGAGTGGGTCGTTCCACGTCGGCTTGCCGGTCTGCACGTTGCAGAACCCGCAGCGGCGGGTGCACGTGTCGCCGAGGATCATGAAGGTCGCCGTGCCGCGCTCCCAGCACTCGCCGACGTTCGGGCAGGCGGCCTCCTGGCAGACGGTGTGCAGGCGCTCCTGCGCGATCAAGTCCGAGAGCTCGCGATAGCGCTCCCCGCCGGGCGCCGGGACCTTGAACCACGGGGGCTTGCGGGCGCGGATCGGCTGGACGTCGCTGCCGAGCACGCGCAGCACGTCCATCCCGCCCGGGCTCGAGCGGGAGCGGGTGCGATGCTCGCGGCCGGTGCTCGCCACGTCGATCAGGCTACCGCCACGCGCCCGGCGTCCAGCAGCGCGCGCAGGCGGGCCGCGCTGACCAGGCGCTGGCGTGCACCGCGCTCCAGCGCGAGCGCGTATGCGACGCGTCGGCGCACGCACGGCAACAGGCCCGTCCGGCCGGTCTCCGCCGCGAGGGAGGTCATCGGCGCGCTCAGCCCGCAGGGGATGATCCACGTCCACGGCTCGAGGTCCATGTCGACGTTCAGCGCAAAGCCGTGCGTCGTCACGCCGCGGCGCACGTGCACGCCGATCGAGGCGATCTTGCGTCCCTCGACCCAGACGCCGGTGTAGTCCGGTCCCTCGTCGGCGCGCGAGCGGGCGGCGACGCCCTCCTGCGCGAGCGCGTCGATCAGCGCGCGCTCGAGCCCGCGAACGTGCGCGACGACGTCGTCGGTGCGCAGGACCGGGTAGCCGACGAGCTGGCCGGGCGCGTGGTAGGTCACGCGCCCGCCGCGGTCGACGTCGACGACCTCGATCCCCTGCTCCGCATACCAGGCCTCGCCGAACGGCAGCTCGTCCGGTCCGCTGCGCCGCCCGCGCGTGTAGACGGGGTCGTGCTCGAGCAGGAGCAGCGTGTCGGCGATCAGGTCGCGCTCGCGCGCGTCGCGCAGTTCGAGTTGCAGCGCGAGCGCCTCGCGGTAGGGCAGGCGGCCGAGGTGGCAGACCCACAGCTCCGGCCGGCTCTCATCGCGCGGCGACACGCCACAAGGGTAGTCGTACGCGGCCCACGTTCTACGCTCTGGCCGTGGAGGCCCGCGAGGATCGCTTCGTGTGGGCGCGCCGCCTGCGCTGGCGGCTGCGCGGCGCCTGGCAGGCTCCCGCGTTCATCCTGTTCACGCTCGCCGATGCGGCCATCCTGCAGGCATGGCCGTTCGCGGGCGACCGTGGCCCGGGCCTGATCGCGACGGTGCTGCTCGCGGGCTTCATGAACCTCTTCGCGGTCGCGGTCGTCGGGCCGCTGCTCGGGGTGTGGCTGCGCCGGCGCGACGCGGCCCTGCCCGCGTTCGCCGCGCGCGACCGCGGGGGCGTCCTGGCGCTCTGCGGGCTCTGCGCGCTGCTCGTCGCCGGCGGGCTCGCGCATCGCCCCGCCGTGCGCGGCGAGGCGCGCGAGCTCGGCATCCAGGCGGCGGCGGCGCGCGGGTACTTCCGCGCGCAGGCGCCCGCCGCCTACCGCCGCAACCTGCCCGCGATCACGACCTGGAAGGCGGGGCCGCACCTCTACCGCACCTGCCTGCGCGGCCCGGACCCCACGCGCCACCTGTGCGTCTACGTGACGACCGACCAGACGCCCGCCGGCGTCACGCGCGACACCAGCCAGGAGCCCGACGAGGTCGTCGCCGGCCCGGGCGAGACCGTGCTGCGCATCCGCTGAGCGGCGGCGTAGGATCGGCGCGATGGTAGAGAACCCGCAGGAGCTCAAGCAGGCGATCCTCGACGGCGCCCGAGAGAATGGGCTGATCGCCGGCGGCGAGGAGGTCGTCGCCGCGACGATCGCCACGAGCATCACGGCGCCCTCCTACTCGGGCGACGTGCTGACCGACACGGCGCAGACCCCGCTCTCGCTCGTCAACGAGACCGCTACCAGCGGGCTCTCGCGCAGCGGGCAGGGCGAGAAGCTCGTCGCCGAGGGGCACACGGAGGGGACGTACGTGATCGCGGTCAGCGCCAGGAGCCTCTACGTCTTCACCACCGAGGGGCGCTCCGAGCGCGTCGACGCCCGCTCTGGCGGCTGGTTGCAGGAGCCGCTCGGCCAGACGTTCTCGGCCTGGCAGCCGTTCGGCGGCCCCGAGAACGAGCACCCCGGCGTCCTCGAGCTCGGCGAGCGCAGCTTCCTCGTCCTGCCCGGCGAAGGGTCGAGCGCCGAGGCGGTCGCCGCCGCCGTGCAGGCCGCGCGGGCGTAGCCTGCGCGCATGGCCTACCAGACGCTGCTGTACGCCGTCGAGGGCGCGGTCGCGACGATCACGCTGAACCGCCCGCAGTCGCTCAACACGATCGTCCCGCCGATGCCCGATGAGGTGCAGGACGCGGTGCACGCGGCGGTCGCCGACGGCGCGGTGAAGGTCATCGTCGTGCGCGGCGCCGGCCGGTCGTTCTGCGCCGGCTACGACTTCTCCGGCGGCTTTCACCACTGGGACGAGCACATCACCACCGGCGGGGCGTGGGATCCCGGCAAGGACTTCGTGATGGCGACGGCGCCGAGCGCCTCGCCGACGCAGAAGTTCATGAGCCTCTGGCGTGCGCCGAAGCCGGTGATCGCGCAGGTGCACGGCTGGTGCGTCGGCGGCGGCAGCGACTTCGCGCTCTGCGCCGATCTCGTCATCGCCAGCGAGGACGCGCGCATCGGCACGCCGTACGCGCGCATGTGGGGGGCGTACCTGTCGGGGATGTGGCTCTACCGGCTGGGGCTCACGCGGGCGAAGGAGTACGCGCTCACCGGCCGCCCGCTCTCGGGTGCGCAGGCGGCCGAGGTGGGCCTCATCAACAGGGCGGTCCCGTTCGCCGATCTCGAGGCGACGGTCCGCGCGGAGGCCGAGCGCCTCGCGCGGATTCCGCTCTCCCAGCTCGCCGCGATGAAGCTCGTCGTCAACCAGGCCTACGAGAACATGGGCCTCGCGTCGACACAGACGCTCGGGCCGATTCTGGACGGCCTCATGCGCAACACGCCGGACGCGCGGCGCTTCATCGAGCTCGCGCAGGCCGAGGGGGTCGGGGCCGTCGTGGCCGAGCGCGACGGCCCGTTCGGCGACTACAGCCAGGCGCCGGCCGACGAACAGCCCGACCCGCGCAACGTCATCGAGCCGTGAGCGAGGGCTCGCGCGTGACGGCGCCCGCCCGCGAGAGCGCCAGCATCGCGCGCGTCGCGCCGGCGAGCTCGATCAGCGCGTCGCGTGAGACGCGGCTGATGCCGGCGGCGTTCGCGAACCCGTGGATCAGCCCCGGGAAGCGCCGCAGCACGACCGGCGTACCGGCGGCGCGCAGCGCCTCGGCATAGGCCTCGCCCTCGTCGCGCAGCGGATCGAAGCCGGCGGTCACCACGAGCGCGGGCGCCAGGCCCGAGAGGTCGTCGGCGAGCAGCGGGGACATGCGCGGATCCGTGAGGTCGGCGTCGCCGGAGTAATGCCCGACGAACCAGTCCATCTGCGCGCGCGTGAGGAAGAACCCCTCGGCGAACAGCCCGCCGGACGGCCGCGTGGTCGTGGCGTCGGTCGCCGGGTAGATGAGCAGCTGCAGCGCGGGGCCCGGCCCGCCGTCGCGCGCTGCCAGCCGCGCGGCCACGGCCGAGATGTTGCCGCCGGCGCTGTCGCCGCCGACGGCCACGCGTGCTGGGTCGGCGCCGAGCGCGACGGCGTTGTCGATCCCCCAGCGCAGCGCCGCGTGCCCGTCCTCGACCGCCGCCGGGAACGGATGCTCGGGCGCCAGGCGGTAGTCGACCGCCAGCACGTTGACCCCCGCGTGCACGCACAGCATGCGGCAGATCCCGTCGTGGGTGTCGAGGTCGCCGATCACGAACCCGCCGCCGTGGAAGAAGACGAGCAGCGGGTGCGGCCCGCCGGGCTCGTCGGTGCAGTACAGGCGCGCGCGCAGTGGCCCTTCGGCACCGGCGACCGTCAGCTCACGCACGGCGCCGACCGGCACCGGGCGCCCGGCGGCGACGAGTGCGCGCCGGCGCGTCTGCTCGCGCGCCGCGGCGGGGCTCAGGGTCTCGATCTGCGGCTCGTTGCGGCGCTCGAGCAGCGCGAGCGTCATCTGCATCTCCGGCTCGAGCGTCTGGCCGTCGAGGCGGACGACCGGCCTGCGCGAGAGGCGCACCTGGGCGCGCGGTGAGAGGGCGGCGAGAGCGCGGGCGGCACGGAGCTCGGCGCGCTCGCGGCCCGTGAGGCGGTCGGGGCGTGGCATCAGAGTGCGAGGGTCAGTGGGGTTTCGAGGATCT
>DATKLF010000119.1:0-2983 GCA_035542555.1 Solirubrobacteraceae bacterium
AGGACCCGCGAGGACCAGCGTCACGAGCCCGAGCCCCGAACAACCGAAACCGACCGACCGGCCGAGCACGCACCAAGCTCAGCCGGCAAGCACCGGGAGCAGCGCCCCCAGCTTCATCTCCGTCTCCGCCAGCTCGGCCTCCGGATCGCTGTCGCGAACGACGCCGACGCCGGCGTAGCAGCGCGCGACGCGCCCGCTCAGCAGCGCGCAGCGCAGCGCCACGCAGAACTCGCCGTCCTCGTGCTCGTCGACCCAGCCGACCGGGCCCGCGTACCACCCTCGGTCGAGGCCCTCGAGCGCCGGGATCAGCGGCGCGGCGACCTCGAGCGGCTCGCCCCCGACCGCGGGCGTCGGGTGCAGCGCGCCGGCGAGCTCCACGACGCTGACGGGGTCGCGCAGCTGTGCGCGGATCGGGGTGGCGAGGTGCTGGATGTTCGCGATCCGTGCGAGCACCGGCTCGTCGGCGACCGTCACCCACAGGCTGTGCGCGCGCAGCGCCTGCACGATGCGGCGCGTGACGATCGCCTGCTCCTCGCGATCCTTGGGCGAGCGCAGCAGCTGCTCGCCGAGGTGCGCATCGACCGCGGGATCGGCGCTGCGCCGCGCGGAGCCCGCGAGCGCGAGCGTCCCGGCGCGCATCCCGTCGCGGCGCACCAGCAGCTCGGGGCTCGCCGCAACGAACGCGTCGTCGCCACGGGCGACGCAGAAGACATGGCACTCGGTGAACGCCGCGCGCAGCGCGCCGAGCACGGCGGCCGGATCGTACGAGGCCGGCGCGTGCACCTGTACCTCGCGCGCGAGCACGATCTTCTCGAGGTCGCCGGCGCGGATGCGTTCGACGGCGCGCGCGACGGCGCCCGCGTAGTGCTCGGGCGGCATGGCGCTGACGACGCGGTAGCGGCCGACCGGGTCGGGGTCCAGCAGCGGCAGTGGCCGCTCGCGCAGCGCAGCCGCCCGCCCGAGCAGGCTCTCGCAGACGACATCCGCGTCGTCGTCTGGCTGGATGAGCGCCGTGAGCGTCAGGCGCGCTTCGTCGCCGCGCCGCGCGAGCGCCACCTGCGGCACGTGCAGCGACGCCGGCGCGAACGCATTCCAGTGCGGCGCGGCGCCCCCGTCCGGGGCGAACGCGAAGCCACCCACGGCCACCGGGCCCGAGCCGCGCGGCGCATCGGCGGCGTCGCTGACCGCGTGGGCGGCCAGCTCGCGCCACAGCGCTGCCACCTCGGCGAAGCGCCGCTCGCCGCGAGCCTCCAGCGCGGCCGCGCACCCCAGGCTCGCCAGGGCGAAGCCGTCGCGTGCGGGCTGCTCGAACGCGGTCCAGGGCTCGCCGCCGCCGCGTGAGGCAACGACGATCGCGGTGGGGTCTGCGCCGCGCGGGAGCGCCGCCGTGACCGTCGCCAGCACCCCGGACCCGCGGCGGCGCGCCCGGCGCACCGCCGTCTCGACGTGCGCGCGCAGGCGCGCGGCGTGCTCCTCATCGAGCGCGAAGGTGCCGTGCGCAGCGGTGCGGGTCGGGGACGGCATCGCTCCGACGAGGATACGGGCGACGCCCGCCGGTCAGGTCTCGCCGCGCCCGCGGTTGATCGCGATCTCGCCGGTGCGGATCATCTCGATCAGGCCGAAGGGGCGCACCATGCGCTCGAACGCCTCGATCTTCTCGGTCGTGCCGGTCACCTCGACGATGATCGAGCGGCGGCTGACGTCGACGACCTTGCCGCGGAAGATCTCGGCGACCTGCATGACCTCCGAGCGCTGCGTCCCGTCGACGGCGAGCTTGAAGAGCGCCAGCTCGCGCGCGACCGTCTCGTCGGGCTCGAGGTCGCGGATCTTCAGCACGTTGACGAGCTTGTGCAGCTGCTTGGTGACCTGGTCGATCGGGTGCAGCGCGCCGTCGAGCGTGAGCGTGATGCGCGAGAAGGCCTCGTCGTCGGTCGGGCCGACGGTGAGCGTGTCGATGTTGAACCCCCGCCGCGCGAACAGCCCGGAGATCCGCGTCAGGACCCCCGGCTTGTTCTCGACGAGGATCGACAGCACGTGCTTGCGCCCGGTGCGCGCACCGGCGGTCGCTTCGAGCTCCTCGAGGCTCAACAGCTCCTTGGTTCCAGGTTCGCCCATGCCTACATGCTCCTCTCGCGGCCCGCGTGCGCGCGGGGGGGCACAGGGGCGAGCTGGTCGAGGACGCAGGGCGAGATGTGTGCCGGTGGCACACACGAACCCGAGGACGATGATCCAGCGAAGCTCATGGGCGCCATCCGCACGTGCGGGAGTCGTGAGAGGGGCATGTCCTCAACCCACCATGTCGCGCGCGGCCTGGCCGGGCGAGATCATCGGGTACACGTTCTCCTCGGCCGTGACGCGCACGTCGACCAGGACGGGCCCCTCGACGGCGAGCGCCTCGCGCATGTCGTCGACGAGCGTCCCCTTGTCGGTGAAGCGCAGGCCGGTCGCGCCGTAGGCGTCGGCGAGCTTCACGAAGTCCGGGTGGCTGCCCATGTCGACAGCCGAGTAGCGCCGGTCCCAGAACAGCTCCTGCCACTGGCGGACCATGCCGAGGTAGCCGTTGTTCATGATGAACACCTTCACCCCGATGCCCTCCTGGGCGCAGGTGGCGAGCTCCTGCATGTTCATCTGCACCGAGCCGTCGCCGCTGATGCAGACGACCTGCGCGTCGGGGCAGCCGACCTTCGCGCCCATGGCCGCCGGCAGCCCGAAGCCCATCGTCCCAAGCCCCCCGGAGTTGATCCACCGGCGCGGCTGGGGGAAGTGGTAGTACTGCGCCGCCCACATCTGGTGCTGGCCCACGTCCGAGCAGACGATCGCCTCGCCGCCGGTCGCCTCGTAGAGCGCCTGCACCATGTACTGCGGCTTGATCTCGCTGTCTGTGCTGTCCGTGTAGCTCAGCGGGTAGCGCTCCTGCCAGGAGTGGATCCGGTGCCACCACTCGTCCAGACGGCTCGGATCGGCCTCGAGCGCCCTGTACTCA
>DATKLF010000120.1:0-5840 GCA_035542555.1 Solirubrobacteraceae bacterium
GGCGCTCGCCGGGGCAGTCGCCGAACTCGTCCGCGGGGCCGGCTGGACGGCGCTCGCGCTCGCCTGCTGCGCGCTGTTCGCGTGGGTGTTCGGGGCGACCGAGGAGGACCGCCTCGGCGTCGCGCGCTTCCTCGTGCTGGTCGCGCTGGGCGCCGTGGCCGGCGTCGGCGTGGCGCTGGGCGCCGGCGGCGCGGCGACGGCGACGCTGGGCGCGGTCGGCGCGGTGAGCGCGATGGTCCTCGTGCACGTCGTGCGCTTCCGCGGCGCGCGCGTGCTGAGCGTTGTCCTGATCCCGTTCTACGCGAGCCTCGTCGCCGTGCGGGCCTGGATCTGGGCGCTCGTGTGGCCGGTGCTCGTGGCCGGCCTGGCGCTGCTCGGCGCGTTCGGGGCCTGAGCGGTGCGCACCGGCATCCTCGCGGTCGTCGCGGTCTTCCTCGTCGGGTTCGCGCTGATGACGGTCTACGCGGCGATCGACCGTGGCTTCACGATCCTCTCGGTCGTGTCGATCCTGATCCTCGCGCTGCTCGCGATCGGCATCCTCGGCGCGCTGTGGCAGCAGCCGCCCGACGAGTAGACCGAGCGCGGGCGCGCCCGGTTGGCGTCGTGCGCCAACCGCCCTGCGGCCGCCTCGCGTAGTGGCGGGCATCCATGTTCCCAGGTGCGGGCACCAGGCCCGCACCTCGTCGAGAAGGAGCCCCATGCGCAGACTGCTGTCCCTGCTGGCGGTGCTGGCCGCCCTCGCCGCGCTCACCCTCGCCCCCGGCGCCCAGGCGAACGGCTTCGGCTCGGCCGGCGGATGGAGCGCGCAGCTCTCGCTCGTCCATGGCATTCCGGGCGAGTCGCTCGGGGCCTCGCGCTCGCTGCCGGTGCAGATCCGCGTCTCTCGCCTGTTCGACGGCGTCAAGGTCTTCGATGACGTGACGTTCCCGACGGCGACCGACACGCTGACCGTCAGGCCGGGCATCTACCGCATCCAGGTGCGCGTCAAGGAGGCGCCCGTGACGCTCACGCGCTGGACGTACATCGCACCGGGCGCCAACGTGACGGCGGTCGCCTACCTGACCGACTCCGGCCGCCTGAGCAACCCGTCGGGCGCTCCGCAGCCGCGGCTGGGGATCTTCACCAACGACACCTCCTCCCCGGGCCCCGGCAAGGCGCGCGTGATCGTCCGCCATCTGGCCGACGCGCCCGCGGTCGACGTGCTCGCGGGCTCCACGACAGTCATCAACGCGCTCTCGAACCCGAGCTCCGCGTCGCTCGTGGTCCCCGCCGGGACGTATCCGATCAGCGTGGTCGCCGACGCGAACAACAGCATCGTCGCGCTCCCGCCCACGAACCTCACATTCGCGGCCGGCACGACGACCGTGGTCTACGCCACGGGCAGCTTCTTCGACGGCTCCTTCACCCCGCAGGTGAAGGTCGTCTCCTAGCGGCGCGCCCTGCAAGGGAACCGAGGAGCCGGGTCGCGGCGACGGCCCGGCTCCTCCCGGCCCGTAGTATTCCCGCCCGAGCACGACCGACCGACCAGTCAGTCAAAGGAGCAAGGGTGGATCTGAACGACACCCCCGAGCAGGCGCAGTACCGGGCGCAGATCCGGTCCTGGCTCGAGGAGCACAAGTCCGAGGCGCCGGTCCTGGGGGGCGAGGGAGCTCTCACGGACCCCGACGAGATCCTCGCCGCGCGGCGCGCGTGGCAGGGCCGGCTGGCGGAGGCCGGGCTCGCCGGGGCGACCTGGCCGAAGGAGTTCGGCGGCCAGGGCGTCGGGCCGATCGAGAACGTCATCATCAGCCAGGAGATGCGCCGCGCCGGCGTGCCGGGCATCCTCGACGTCATCGGCATCGGGATGCTCGGGCCGACGATCATCGCGCACGGCACCGACGCGCAGAAGACCCGTTACCTCGGCCCCATGTTGCACGGCGACGAGGTCTGGTGTCAGCTGTTCTCCGAGCCCGCCGCGGGCTCGGACCTCGCGGCCGTGCAGACGCGCGCGCGCCGGGGCGACGACGGCACGTGGACGCTCAACGGCCAGAAGGTCTGGACGACGAACGAGCAGTTCGCCTCGTTCGGCCTGCTGCTCGCGCGCACGAACCCCGACGTGCCCAAGCACAAGGGCATGACGATGTTCATCGTCACGATGGACGCGCCAGGGGTGACCGTCCGCGGCCTGCGCCAGATCTCCGGGGAGGCCGAGTTCAACGAGGTCTTCTTCGACGACGTCACGGTCGACGCCGACGCGGTCGTCGGCCCGGTCGACGGCGGGTGGGGCGTCGGCCTGACGACGCTCATGTTCGAGCGCCTGACGATCGGGCTCGGCGGCGGCTACCGCGCGGCCCGCTTCGCGCAGACGATCGCCGCTGACGACGCGGCCCGCCGCGACGCCGGCGTGCGCCACGAGCTCGGCGAGCTCAGCGCCGAGCTGGAGGCGATCCGCTGGACCGGCTACCGCTCGATCAGCGCGCTGCAGAGCGGGCAGATCCCCGGGCCGGAGTTCGGCCTGGCGAAGGTCACGATGGTGAACTGCGCGATCCGCGCCGGCGATCTGGTCGCCGACATCATCGGGCCGGACGCGCTTGCTGCGGACGGGAACTTCTCCTACATGATCTCGTTCCTGCCCGGGCTGAAGTCGGCGGGCGGGACCGAGGAGATCCTGCGCAACACGATCGGCGAGCGCGTGCTCGGGCTGCCCCCTGAGCCGCGCCTGGACAAGGGCGTGCCCTTCAGCGAGCTGCGCGCCAAGGAGAAGGAAGGAGCCGCGGCATGAACCTCGAGCTCTCGGATGAGCAGGAGTTCCTGCGCGAGGCCGCCCGCGGCGCGCTCTCGCGCCTGAAGACGATCGAGGCCGCCCGCGAGGGCCTGGAGGACGAGTCCGCGCGCCTCGACCTGTGGCCGACGGCGATCGAGGCCGGCTGGCCCGGCCTGCTGATCGCCGAGGAGCGCGGCGGCGCCGGGCTGGGCGCCTACGACGCGCTGCTCGTCGCCCAGGAGGCCGGCCGCGTGCTCGCGGGCGCGCCGCTGCTGGGCCCGCTGCCGGCGTCGCTGTTGCTGGACCGCGGCGGATACGAGCGCATCGGCGAGGTGGCCGCGGGCGAGCTGAAGGCGGCATGGCTGCCCGCCCGCCCGCCGAGCGAGCTCGAGGAGGCCTGGACGGCCGACCCGATCGCGGGCATGGCCCGCCCGCCCGCGCCGGCCGCAACCGTCGACGGCGACACCGTGACGCTCAACGGCACCGTCGCGTGGGCACCGGACGCCGGCGAGGCGGACGTGCTCGTCGCGATCGGCCGCACCGCCGGCGGCGAGCCCGTCGCGGCCGCCGTCGACGCGGGCAGCGCGGGCGTGAGCCTCGAGCCCGGCTGGCGCTACGACGCCACGCGCCGCCTGGCGACGGTGACGCTCGCGGACGCGCGCGGGACCCGGCTCGACGTCTCCGCACAGGACATCGCGCAGGCCTGGTACCTCACGCAGGCGCTGATCGCGGCCGAGTCGGTCGGCGCGGCGGAGACCGCGCTCGAGGTCTCGGTCCAGTACGCGAAGGAGCGTTACACCTTCGGGCGCGCGATCGGCTCCTACCAGGCGATCAAGCACAGCCTCGTCGAGATGCTGCGCCGCCTGGAGAACGCCAAGTCGCTGCTGATCTATGCGGGCTTCGCGTTCAGCGACCATCCGGACGAGATCGCCTACGCGGCCAGCGCGGCGCGCTCGGTCGCCGGCGGCGCGCTCGACTACGCCGCCCGCCAGCAGATCGCGGTGCACGGCGGTATCGGCGCGACGTGGGAGCACGACGCGCCGCTGACCTTCCGCCGCGCGCAGCTCAGTCGCCGCCTGGTCGGCGGCACGCACGACGCGACCGACCGCGTCGGCGAGGAGCTGCTGGCCGGCCGCGGCCCGGCAGCCGAGGCAGCCTGAGCGGCGCTGCTCAGACGACGCCCGGGCGGCGCACAACCCACACGTCCTGTACCCAGCCGTCGCCCTCGTTCGCGAGGGAGCGGTGCACGACCTCCAGACCAGGCAGCAGCTCGCGCTCGACCTGCGCGGGCTGCTGGTAGGTCGTGTACCACGGGCCGCCCTCGTCGACTCCCGAGCGGACGACCACCCCGTCCTGCTCATACTGCGTGAGCTCGGCGCCGACGAGCCGCGGGCGGTAGGCGTCGCCGTGCACCGTGAACATGATGATCCCGCCCGGACGGACGACCCGCAGGTGCTCCTCGAGCCACTCCCGCTGGACCTCCGGCGAGAGGTGGGTGAAGACGGAGAAGCTGTAGATCATGTCGAGACTCGCGCGATCGAACGGCAGCGGGGGACGCAGCGCGTTGCGCGCGAAGGTCACGTCGGGAACGTTCGCCTCGCACCAGCTGATGATCCGGTCCGAGTAGTCGGTGCCAAGCGCCTCGACGGCGCGGGTCGAGTCGAGGTGCGGGAGGTGGCGGACGACGCGCGCGGGCCCGCACCCCCACTCGCAGACCCGCAGGCGGGGGGATTCCAGGTGCTCGACGGCGGTGCGCAGCACGTACTGAGCACGCTCCTGGCCGCCGAGCTGGAAGCGCAGAAGGTCGGTGGTGGTCTGCGTCTCGAACAGCAGCTCGGCGGGCGGAGCGGCGAACCCAGGCGACGCGCGGCGGAACCGGCGATTGCCCGGCGCCTGACGCGCCACGTCGAGCCACATGGCCGCGCGGTACGCGGCGGGCAGCAGACCGAGGCGGCGCACCTGACGGCCCACTGCGTTGACGTTCACCACGGCGCGTGCCGTCCTCAGGACAGCGTCTGGCGGCGCATCGCCGGCAGCAGCACGGTGCGCGGGGCGTAGCGCCCGGCGAGCGAGAGCACCTTGGTCTGCGGGCCGGGCACGACCGAGCGCTTGCCGGTGAGCATGCCGCGCACTGCCTGCGCGGCCACCTCCTCGGCGGAGACCTTGAGCACGCCCGGGAAGACCCCCTCGTCGATCCCCGCGACCGCGCCGAACTCGGTGTCGACCGGGCCCGGGCAGAGCGTCGTGACCGACACGCCCGAGCCGGCGAGCTCGGCGTGCAGCGCCTCGGAGAAGGACTGCACGAAGGCCTTCGTCGCAGCGTAGGTCGCCATCCCGGGCATCGGCTGGAACGCGGCGGCGGAGGCGACGTTGAGCACGGCGCCCGCGCGGCGGCGCACCATCTCGGGCACGACCGCGAGCGTCAGGTGGTGCAGCGCGGCCACGTTCAGCTGGATCTCGCCCTCCTCGTGGTCGAGGTCGAGCTCCCAGGCGCGCCCGCTCGAGCCGTAGCCGGCGTTGTTCGCGAGCCCGACGATGTGGCGCCCCTGGTCGGCCACCGCCCCGAGCAGCGCCAGGCGCGCCTCGCGCAGCTGCAGGTCCGCCGCGTGGACGATGACATCGACGCCGTGGCCGACGCGCACGTCGTCGGCGAGCTCCTGCAGCCGGTCCTCGCGCCGCGCGACGACGACCAGATCGTGCCCGAGCGCCGCGAGCTGGCGCGTCAGCTCGGCGCCGATGCCGGATGACGCGCCCGTGACGACGACGACGGACTCCTTGCTTGGGACGGGAAGGCTCATGCCTGGATCCTCTCAGGTGACCGGCGCGGGGCCCGCCGAGCGGATGGGAGACTGGCCCGATGCGATCCATCCCCGCCGCTCCGCGCACCGTGCCGGCGCTCGTCGTGCTGCTCGCCGGCGTCGCTCTGTGGGGCGCGCCTCGCGCCCACGCGGCGACGAAGACGACCTGGCTGTGCAGCCCGAGTCTCAAGCGCGACCCCTGCCGCCCGGGCCTCGCCACGACCGAGATCTCCCCGACCGGACAGGTGCTCGGCACCGCGAAGGTGAGCGCCGCCAGGCGCCCGACCTTCGACTGCTTC
>DATKLF010000121.1:0-27123 GCA_035542555.1 Solirubrobacteraceae bacterium
ATCTGAGTGAGAGTGTAGTAGATCTTCGCAGCCGGTCAACGGCCGCGCGCGGCGGCCTCACGCGAGCAGCGCCGCGATCGCCGCCGCGAAGCGCCCCGGCGCGCCGGCCGCGGTGCCCAGAAACAGCGACGGCTCGGCGAGCTCGACCTCCAGGACCACAGGGGCGCTCCCGTCCGGCCCCGGGACGACGTCGACGCGCGCGTACGGCGGCGCGCCGAAGCGCGCCGTCACGAAAGCGAGCACTGCTGCGGCGAGATCGCGCTCGTCGGCCGTGGGCTCGCGCGCGACGACTCGTTCGCGCACGTAGAGGCCGTCGGCGAAGGTCTCCGCGGGCGCGCCGGCGAGCATCGGGGCCTTGTGGATCGCGTGCGAGAGCGCCCCGCCGAGCGCGATCAGCGCGGTCTCGCCGCGGCCGTCCTCCACGCCGCGCAGGTACGGCTGCACGAGCGCAGCGCGGCCATCGGCATGCAGCGCGCGGACGTGCGCCAGCGCGGCGTCGTGCTCGGCGGCGGCGAAGCGCCGCGTGCCGATCGAGCCGACGCCGACCGCCGGCTTGACGACGACCTCGGCCGGCTCGCCGAGCACCGCCCGCGGATCGACCCCCGGCTCCGCGACAAGCGTCGGCACGACCGCAAGCCCGGCGTCGGCGAGCTCGCACAGGTAGCGCTTGTCGGTCGTCCACGCGAGCACCGCCGACGGGTTCACGACGCGCCCGGCCGCGCGCGCCCACTCCAGGAAGCGCCCGCGGCGAGCCGGGTAGTCCCAGGTGTTGCGCACGACGACGAGGTCGAAGCCGGCCCAGTCGACCGCTGGGTCGTCCCAGACCGCGGGCTCCGCGGCGACGCCGACCGCGGCGAGCGCGGGGGCGATCAGCCGGTCGTCGTCGTCGAGCTCGGGCAGCTCGGCGCAGGTGGCGAGCGCCACCCGCGCCGTCGAGTGGTCGATCGTGTACCGCTGAGGTAGCGAATCGACCATTCGATGGGGGTTGCGGGCGCTCACGCCTGTCGCCCGGGACACATGCGCCGCAGCGCGCACGCGCGGCAGGCCGGGCGCTGCGCGTGGCAGGTGCGCCGCCCGTGGCGCAGCATGTTGACGTGAAGCTCGAGCTCGGCGCCCGGCGGCGTCAGGCGCAGCAGCTCGTCGTGGAGCTCGTCGAACGGGGCGCCGGGGCGGAGCAGGCCCAGCCGCGTGCCCACGCGCGAGACGTGCGTGTCGACGGGGATGTCGCGCAGGCCGTAGGCGAAGAGCAGCACGCACGCGGCCGTCTTGCGCCCGACGCCGGGCAGCGCGCACAGGACCTCGCGCGAGCGCTCGACCGGGGCATCGCGCATCCAGCCAAGGTCGAGGTCATCGCCCAGCGCCTCCAGCATCGCCTTGATCCGCGCGGACTTGACCTTCGAGATCCCGCCCGGGCGGATCGCCTCCTCGATCTCGCCGACGGGGGCGGCGCGCACCGCCTCCCAGCTGTCGTAGCGCTCGCGCAGGCGCAGGAACGCGACGTCGCGGTTGCGGTCGTTCGTGGACTGCGAGAGCACGGTCAGCACGAGCTCGGCCAGCGGGTCCTCGTGCGGGGCCATCACCGGCATGCCGTAGAGCTCGCGCAGGCGCCCGCGGATCGCCTGCACGCGCCGCGCGGAGGGCCGCCGCCAGGCGGCCCGGGGGACCGTTGGCTGGCGGGCGCTCACGCGGAGGGACGCTATCGTGCCGCGCCCCGATGGCCGCGATCACCGACCACACGGACGCGATCGACGGGCAGCCGGTGTTCTGGCGCTCGGCGCCGGCACCGGACCCGGGCGCGCCGCCGGCGCTCTACCTCCACGGCGTGCCGACGAGCAGCGACGACTGGCTCCCGTTCCTCGAGCGCACCGGCGGGCTCGCGCCCGACCTCATGGGGTTCGGGCGCAGCGGCAAGCGCGGCGACCTGGACTACACGATCGAGGGCTACGCCGCCTTCCTTGAGCGCTTCCTCGAGCGCGCCGGCGTCGCGCGCGTACGCCTGGTCGTCCACGACTGGGGGACGGTCGGGCTGGTGTGGGCGATGCGCGCGCCCGAGCGCGTCGAGCGCCTGGTCGTCATCAACGCCGTGCCGCTCCTCCCCGGCTACCGCTGGCATCGGATCGCGCGACTTTGGCGCACGCGTATGGTCGGCGAGGTGGTGATCGGCGCCACGACGCGCGCCGGCATGCGCCACCTCTCGCGCGAGGCCAACGCGACGCCGGGCCCGCTGCCCGACGCGGTCATCAACGGGGTCGTCGCGCACTTCGACCAGGGGACGCAGCGGGCGATCCTGCAGCTGTACCGCTCGAGTCCCGAAGACCGGCTCGCGGCGGTCGGCGCGCGCCTGGGCGCCGTGAGGTGCCCGGCGCTGGTCGTGTGGGGGGACGCCGACCCGTACATCCCGCCCCGCTTCGCGGACGCCTACGCCGCCGCGCTCGGCGGCCGAGCGCGTACCGTGCACCTATCGGACGCCGGGCACTGGCCCTGGCTCGACCGACCCGACATGATCGACACCGTGGCGGACTTCCTCTCCGGCCCCCCGGAGAACTAGCGGCCGACTGATGGCGCTCTCCCGCGCATCCGAGGCGATCCCGCGGACGACCGTCAGCGCGGCGGAGCGGCTCGCGCAGCTGCGCACGTGGATCGTCACCGCGGTGCTCGGGACCGCGTGGGCGATCGTCAACCCGGCGACCCCGGACCTCGCGGCGCACGAGTACCGCGCAGCGATCGCCGCCAAGCACCCGTTCGCGATCTGGGAGCAGGGCTGGTACGCCGGCCACCCGCTGCCGGGCTACAGCGTGCTGATGCCGCCGCTTGCGGCGCTGTTCTCGCCGCAGGTCGTCGGGCTCGCCGGCGCGGTGCTCGCGTCCTGGGCGTTCGCGCGCCTGGCCCGCGATCACTGGGAGGAGCCCGCTGCGAGCCTCTCGGCGCTGTGGTTCGCGGTCGGCGTGGTCTCCACGCTGCTCGGGGGCCAGCTGGCGTTCGCCGCCGGCCTCGGGCCGGGCCTGGCGGCCCTGCTTGCGGCGGAGCGCCGGCGCGGCGGCCTCGCCGCCGGTCTCGCCGCCGCGACGACGCTGACGAGCCCGGTCGCCGCCGCGTTCCTGCTGCTCGCGGCCGCTGCGTGGTGGCTTGCGCGGCGCGCGCGCTACGCCGTATGGGTGGCGGGCGGCGCGCTCGTCCCGGGGCTGCTCATCATGCTCGCCTTCCCCGAGGCGGGGATCCAGCCGTTCACCGGCTCGACCTTCGCCTGGTGCCTGGCGATCGCCGTGGCCCTGATCGTCACGCTCCCGCCGCGCGAGCGCGAACTGCGCGTCGGCGCCGCGCTCTACGCGGCCGTGCTGATCGCCGGCATCGGCATCGACAACGCGCTCGGCGGGAACCTCGTGCGCCTGGCCGCGGTCTTCGCCGGGCCGGTCGCGATCGGGGCGCTCTGGAACCGGAGGATGGTGGCGCTGGCGGTGATCGCGCTGCCGCTGCTGTACTGGCAGTGGCTCGCGCCCGTGCGCTCGGTCGAGCGCGGTGCGGGCGACGACTCCAGCGAGCTGGAGTACTACCGGCCGCTGATCGGCGAGCTCGACCGGCTCTCCGCGCGCGAGGGGCCCTCGCGGATCGAGGTCCCGTTCACCGCCAACCACTGGGAGACGCGCTTCCTGCCGCCCTCCCATCCGCTCGCGCGCGGCTGGGAGCGCCAGGTCGATACGACGCTCAACCCGATCTTCTACGACGGCACCGCCTTCAGCGGCGCGCGCTACCGGCGCTGGCTCGACAGCCTTTCGGTCGCCTACGTCGCGCTGCCGGACATCAGGCTCGACCCGGCCGGGGCGCACGAGGGCCACCTCGTGCGCGAGGGGCGCGTGCCCGGCCTGCGCCTGATCTGGCGGGGCCCGCACTGGCGCCTGTACCGCGTCGTCGGCGCCCGGCCGCTGGCGGCCGCGCCGCTGCGTGTCACCAGCATGGGGCTGGACACGGTCGGGCTCGCCACCCCGCGGCCCGCCACGGCTGTCGTGCGCGTGCGCTTCACGCCCTACTGGGCGCTCACGTCGGGCTCCGGGTGTGTCGGGCGCGCGCCGGGCGGCTGGACGCGCGTGCGCCTGTCGCACGCCGGCAGGGCGACGCTGGGGATCCGCTTCGCGCTGGACCGGATCCGCGCGACGAGCGACCGCTGCACCTGACCGGCCGCCGGAGATCGGGGGTGGCGACATTTACCACCGCGGGCGACCCGAGTAGGATCGTGGTGATGGTCTCGGTGGTGCGCTCGTCCTACGCGCGCCTCGATCGCCGTCTGCCGCGCGGCATCCCCGACGTCGTGCTGCAGCTCGTGCTCTTCGAGGTGGGCTACATGCTGTACCGCGTCATCCGCGGCTGGGTCGACCAGCCCGACGGCGCTGCTCTCGCCTTCCAGAACGGGCGCAACATCATCGACCTCGAGCGCTCGCTGCACTTCTTCATCGAGCCGAAGGTGCAGGCGTTCTTCGGTGCGACGAGCCTCGTCGGCGATGCCGCCTCCTGGGTCTACCTCAACGCCCAGGTGACGATCACGCTCAGCGCGCTCGCGTACATCTACCTGCGCCACAACCGCAGCTTCTACTTCGTGCGGAACATGTTCATGGTGGCGTGGCTGATCGCCCTGGTCGGCTACGTCGTCTACCCGTCCGCACCGCCGCGCTTCTTCCCGGAATGGGGATTCGTCGATAGCGTCGCCGACTTCACGGGCGTGCAGCCGACAAGCGCCGGCGTGAACGCGCTCTTCAACCCCTACGCCGCCGTCCCGTCGATGCACGTCGCCTTCTCGCTGATGATCGGCGTGCCGCTCGCGCTGCTAGCCCGCCACCGCGTGACCCGCTGGATCTGGACGGTCTACCCCGTGTTCGTGACGTTCGTGATCGTCGTCACCGGCAACCACTTCCTCACCGACGCGATCCTCGGCGCGCTGACCGCCGGCGCCGCCGCCATGGCCGCCACGCAACTGGCGCGCCTGCGCGCGCAGTGGGCGTTCGAGGGCACGGCTCCACCGGCGCGCGGCCTCGAAGCCGAGACGGTCCGAGTCATCGCCTGATGGCCGTCCGGCAGGCTCCAGGAAGCGGGCCCGGCGCGCGCCAGCCCGGCGAGCGCCGCGAGGCGGTGCGCAACGCCCTGATCGAGTCGCGGCTGACCCCGAACGCGATCTCGATGACCGGCTTCGCGCTGTGCCTCGTCGCAGCCGCGCTGGTCTGGGGCGAGCTCTGGATCCTCGGCGGGATCGCCTACATCGCCGGGTCGGTGTGCGACACGCTCGACGGCCGCTACTCGCGGATGTCGGGGAAGGGCACGCCGTTCGGCGCGTTCCTGGACTCGACGCTCGATCGCATGGAGGAGGGCATCGTCCTGGCGGCGGTGACCTACACGTTCGCCAAGGACGGCAAGGACGTCGCCGCCGCCGCGACCTCCATTGCGGTCCTCGCCTCGGTGATGGTGAGCTATACGCGGGCGCGCGCCGAGGCGCTCGGCGTGGAGTGCAAGGTCGGGGTCGGCAGTCGGGCGACACGAGTCGTCGTGCTGTCGGTGGGCCTGCTGTTCGCCCGCGGCCTGGGGCTCGGCGACTTCTCGCTGCTGGCACCGGCGGTGTATGTCCTGGCCGCAATGGGCATCATCACGACGGTGCAGCGCATCCTCCACGTGCGACGGCAGCTGATCGCGCCCGCGGTCGAGCCGGAGCGCCTGTAACCCCGCCGCCGCGGCGGGGTGTGTCCCCCTGAACGTCTTTCCAGAAGGGAACCCCCTGTGACCACCAACGGCAAGGCTGCGACGCCGAACGGCGCAGCGCATTCCAACGGCAAGGCCCGCTACCAGACCGACAAGGTGCGGGTGGCGATCATCGGCGTGGGCAATTGCGCGAGCTCGTTCGTGCAGGGCGTCGAGTACTACCGCGACGCCGACCCCACGCACGCCGTCCCGGGCCTGATGCACGTCGAGCTCGGCGGCTACCACGTGAACGACATCGAGTTCACCTGCGCCTTCGACATCAACCGCACCAAGGTCGGAAAGGATCTCGGCAAGGCGATCTGGGCCGACCCGAACAACACGATCAAGTTCGCAAAGGTCCCGGGCCACCTCGGCGCGCCCGTCTACCGCGGCATGACGCTCGACGGCATCGGCAAGTACGCCAAGGAGAAGATCACCAAGGCGCCCGGCGAGACCGCCGACATCGCCACGATCCTGCGCGAGACGAACACCGACGTCGTCGTCTCCTACCTGCCGGTCGGCTCCGAGGACGCGACCCGCTGGTACGTCGAGCAGATCCTCGAGGCCGGCTGCGGCTTCGTGAACTGCATCCCGGTGTTCATCGCCTCCAGCGACTACTGGGAGAAGAAGTTCCGCAAGGCGGGCCTGCCGATCATCGGCGACGACATCAAGTCGCAGGTCGGCGCGACGATCGTGCACCGCACGCTCGCTCGCCTGTTCCACGACCGCGGCGTGAAGATGCTGCGCACCTCGCAGCTGAACGTCGGCGGCAACATGGACTTCTACAACATGCTCGAGCGCGAGCGGCTGGAGTCGAAGAAGATCTCCAAGACGCAGGCCGTCACGTCGATCATGGGCCACACGCTGCCCGCCGAGGACGTCTACATCGGCCCATCCGACTACGTGCCGTGGCTCACCGACCGCAAGTGGGCGCACATCCGGCTCGAGGGCCAGGCCTTCGGTGACGTGCCGCTGAACGTCGAGATGAAGCTCGAGGTCTGGGACTCCCCGAACTCGGCCGGCATCGTCATCGACGCGGTGCGCCTGTGCAAGCTCGCGCTGAACCACGGCATCGCCGGGCAGCTCGACGGCCCGAGCTCGTACCTCATGAAGTCGCCGCACAACCAGCGGCCCGACGACGAGGCCCGCGAGGCGACCGAGCGCTTCATCGCCAAGCACGCCGGCAAGGGTCCCGGCCATCGCCCGGCCGGCCGCAAGGCGCCGGCGCGCAAGGCCGCCGCGGTCAAGGCGTAGCCCGCGCGGCGCACCGCGCCGCACGCAGCCGACGCCGACGGCCCGCCCCGGCGGGCCGTCGGCGTCGGCGGCTCTATCCTCGCCCCGTGCCCGAGCGCCTCTCCATCGCCCAGGTCACGCCCTACCCCTGGGAGCAGCCGCACGAGGTCAACGAGACGGTGCGCCACCTGAGCCGCGAGCTCGCCCGGCGGGGCCACCGGGTGCTGGTCGTCGCCCCGTCCGGCTCGCCGGCGCGCGTACGCGACGGCCGCCGCCTGGTGCGCTCCGGCGCACACGAGCTGCTCGAGGGCGCCGCGGGCGAGCCGCTCGTGCTGGCGGTCGGCGAGGCGCTGCGCCCGCTGCCGGGGCGCCGGCGCGTTGCGCTCCCGTTGGACGTCACGCGCACCCTCACCGACCTCTTCGACCGCGCGCCGCTCGACCTGTGCCACGTGCACGAGCCGTTCGCGCCGAGCATCGCGAGCGCCGCGCTGCGCGCCTCGCGCGCGCTGAACGTCGGCTCGTTCCACGCGCCCACGGAGCGCCTGGTCGCCACGCAGGTCGCGCGGCGCGTCGTCGAGCTCGTCTTCGGCCGCCTGGATGCGCGCACCGCGAGCTACGCGGCGACCGCGGCGGTGATGGCACGCCACTTCCCGGCGAGCTACCGGCTGCTGCGTCCGGGGGCCCCCGCGCTGGCACGCACCGCGCGCCCCGCGGGAGACCCGCTGCGCGTCGCCTTCGTCGAGGAGGAGGAGCGCCCCGCGCTGCGCCTGCTGCTGCGCGCGCTGCGCCACGTGTCCTGCGAGGCGCCCTGGGAGCTCGTCGTCGTCAGCGCCACGGGCCCCTCCTCGACGCCGCTGCGCTCCGACCTGCGCGAGCGCGTGCACTACGCCGACGCGGCGCACACCGACGTCGACGGGCTGCTGGCGCGCTCGGACGTGCTCGTGGCGGCCTCGTCGGGGACGTCGCCGCAGCCGGGGCTCGTCGCGCGTGCCAGCGCCGCGGGCGCCGTGCCGCTCGCCTCGCGCCTGGCGATCTACGAGGAGGTCGTCGACGAGGGCGCGCGCGGGCTGCTCTTCGACCAGCGCGACCCCGCCGCCCTCGGCGCCCAGCTCAGCCGCCTGCTCGGCGACGCACAGCTGCGCGAGCGCCTGCGCGCGGCCGCCGAGCCGCGCGCGTGGTCGGTCGTCGCCGACGAGGTGGAGGCCCTCTACCGCGAGCTGACGGCGCGCCGCAAGAGCCTGCGGCGCGACCCGGCGATCCGCCGGCGCCTGGCGCGCCGGCCGCTGATCGACGTCGACCTGCACATGCACACCGACCACAGCCACGACTGCGCCACGCCGGTCGAGGTGCTGATGGCGACCGCGCGCGAGCGCGGGCTCGGGGCGATCGCGGTGACCGAGCACAACGAGATCTCGGGGGCGAAGGCGGCCGCCGCGCTGTCGGAGGAGTACGGCGTGAAGGTGATCCTCGCCGAGGAGGTGAAGACCGCCGCGCAGGGCGAGGTGATCGGCCTGTTCATCGAACGCAAGATCCCGCGCGGCATGACACTCGCCGAGACGGTCGCCGAGATCAAGCGCCAGGGCGGGCTCGTCTACGTGCCGCACCCATTCGACCGCATGCACGCCGTGCCCGACTACGAGCACCTGCTGACGATCGTCGAGGACATCGACCTCATCGAGGTCTTCAACCCGCGCGTGGCGATCGGCGCGTTCAACGAGGAAGCCGAGCGCTTCGCGCAGAAGTACCGCATCCCCGCGGGCGCCGGCTCGGACGCCCACGTGGCCCAGGGGCTCGGCACCGCGCGCGTGCGCATGCACGACTTCGACGGTCCGCAGGAGTTCCTGGAGTCGATCCGCGACGCGGAGATCCTCACCACGCCGACGAACTACGTCTACGTGCAGGCGCTGAAGTTCCTGCAGACGAAGGCCACGCCGCAGGGGGCGCGGGCCGGGGTCCGCCAACGGCGCGTGCGGCGCGCCGCGCGCAAGGCCTGATGCACCGCGAGGGAGACGCGCCCGGACCGTCGAAACCCGGTCCACCCGTGCCCGCGACCGACGACGAGATCCGCGAGAAGTACCTGGAGCGCGCCATCCGCGAGATGAACGCGCTGACGCACGACGTGCAGGCGTGCCGGCACTGCCCGCGCGGCAACCTCATGCCGGTGCTCGGCTCCGGGCACCCGCAGGCCGACGTGTTCCTCCTGAAATACGCGCCGGTCGTCTCCGAGATCGAGGAGGGCGTCGCCTTCTACGGCCGCGCCGGCACGGCGCTGCGCAAGTCGCTGCGGCGCCTGGACATCGACCCGCTCGCGGTCTACGGCACGCTCTGCGTGAAGTGCCCGGTCGGCGACGCCGCGCTGGCCGACCCCGCGTGCGTCGCGCGCGTCGCCGAGGAGTTCGCGATCGTCCAGCCGCGCATCGTCGTGGTGATGGGCGAGCAGGCGCTCGGCGTGCTGAACGACCTGGAGCTGCCGCTCGCGCGCCCGCTGGCCTGGGAGCCCGGCGTGATCCAGCAGCTCACGCCCACGACCGACGCGCTGGTCACGCCCGACATCGATGACTCGCTCGACGACGACGCCTCCAAGCGCGCCTTCTGGGCGGCGTTCCGCGCGCTCGGCACGTGGTGGGCGGAGCTGCCGCCGTACTGAGCGCGCACCGTCAGACGAAGTCCATCATCGTCGAGCCGCCGCGCGCCAGCCACAGCTCCTGGACGACCTCGATGCGCCCCTCGCGCAGGTCATAGAAGCCGGCGCATTCGTATGTCGCCTTCGGCCGGGCGACCGTCGCGAGAATGGCGATCTGCCGCCCGCCGCCGGCGATGCGCCGGCGCACGGTCGTCTCGGCGTCGTTGTGCATCACGCGCAGGAACGTCGCGAACTCGCCGCGGCTGAGCTCGGCGTTCTCGTGGAGCATCGTGATGCTCACGCCCCGCTGCAGCTGGGCGACCACGGCGTCCCAGTCGCCGCGGCTGCGCGCGGCCCAGAAGCGATCGACGGCGTTCCAGGCCACTGGATGGCTAGATCTCGAGGACGATCTTGCCGAGCTTGACGCCCGCCGCGAAGCGCTCGTACGCCTGTGCGACGTCGTCGAGCGGGTAGGCCGCCGCCACCGGCACCTGCACGACGCCGCGCTCGACGAGCGGGAGCACGTGGCGCTCCATCGCCCGCGCCGTCGCGGCCTTCTCCTCGAGCGGGCGCGCGCGCAGCGTCGAGGCGCCGATCCGCCCGCGCTTGCCCATCAGCGTGAGGAGGTTCAGCTCGGCGTTGAAGCCGCCCCCTCCGACCCCGATCACGACGGCGCGGGCGCCGGTTGCGAGCGCCGGCAGGTTCGCCTCGAGGTTCGAGGCGCCGACGAGCTCGAGCAGGACGTCGTAGGGCCCAGCCCCCGGCGTCGCTTCCGGGTCGAGCGCGGCATGCGCCCCGAGCGCGAGCACGCGCTCGCGCAGCTCGGGGCTGCGGACCGAGGCGGTGACGTGCGCGCCCGCGGCCGCCGCGAGCTGCACCGCGGCGGTGCCGACGCCGCCGGCAGCACCGCTGATCAGCACGCGCTCGCCCATCGCCAGACCCGCCTGCGTGAACAGCGCATCGTGCGCGGTCGTGAAGACCTCGGGCAACCCGCCCGCCGCCGTCCACCCCAGGCCCTGCGGGATGGGCATCGCCTGACGCTCGTGCACGACGCAGAGCTCGCCTTGCCCGCCGCCACCGACGATCGCCATCACCCGATCGCCCGCGGCGAAGCGCTCGGCGCCCGGCCCGCACGAGGCGACCTCACCGGCGAGCTCGAGCCCCGGGATGTCGGCCGGCGCCCCGGGGGGAGCCGGGTAGGCGCCGCGCAGCTGGAGCTGGTCGGCGCCGTTCAGACCGGCGGCGCGCACCCGCACGAGCACCTCGCCCGCGCCGGGCTCGGGGTCGGCGTGCTCGGCGACGAGGATCTCGCCGTCGCGGATGGTCGCGGCGCGCATGGCGCTGGAACATAGCGGCGCGGCGGAGCGGCCTACGACGCGTCGCCGGACGACGGGCGCGCGGCGTCGACCTCGGCGCCGACGGCCTGGCGTTCGACGGCGGCCGCGGCGGCCGCGGCGCGCTGCTCCGTCTCGACGTCTGCCGCGTGCCGGATCTCGCCGCGCGCCTCGTCGAGCGACATGCCGCTCGCGCGCAGCAGGTCGTGCGCGGTCATGCGCGCCTGGCCGACGACGATGCTGACCGACAGGTTGCGCGTGCGGTCGAGCCCGGCCGTGGCGGCGACGGCGCCCTGCAGCGCGGCCTCGCGCACCTCGTCGCGCTCGCGCGGGTCGGCGAACGCCCCCGACAGGTGGCGCGCCGCCTGGGCGAGGTCGCGCAGCCCGGCGATCACCGGCGCGGGCATCGGGTCGCCGAGGCGCAGGGCGCGGTCGGCTCCGCGCGCGAGCCCCGCCACGTCGCGTTGCGCGCGCGCGATCTGATCGAGCGCCCGCGCGTAGCGAGCCACCGCCTCGCGCTGGCCGCGGCGCACGAGCGCCAGGCGCGCCGTCTCACCGCTCGTCGCGATCGCGGCGCGCATCTCCTCGAGGTGGTCCTCGAGCTCGCGCGCGCGGCGCAGCGCCGCGGCGGCCGCCGCGCGGTCCTGGCTCTCGAGCGCGTCGGCGACCGCGTCGAGCACCGTGGCCAGGCGTTCGACCGCCGGGTCCAGGGCGCTCGCGGCGAGCTTCAGCGGGTTCACGGGGAACAGCACGAGGTTGAAGAGGAGCGCGACGGCCGCGCCGGTCAGCGAGTCGATGAAGCGATGCAGGCCGAGCGGGTCGTGCGGGTCGGCGAGCAGCACGATCAGCACGCCCGCGTTCGCCGCCTGGATCGTCGCCATCTGGTCGCCGCCGAGGAAGACGACGACCGTCATGCCCGCGAACACGATCACCGCGATCTGCCAGGCGCCGCTCCCGATCAGCTTGACGGCCAGGTCGGCGACGAGCACGCCCAGCGCGACGCCGAGCGCGAGCTGCAGCGCGCGCTCGGTGCGCTGGCCGAGCGTGATGCCGAGCACGGCGATCGTCGCGATCGGCGCGAAGAACGGCCGCGGGTGGCCGTAGAGGTAGTGCGCGACCAGGTACGAGACCGTCGCGGCCACGGCCACGATCGCCACGCGCGGGGCGACCGCGCGCACCCGCAGGAGGCGCTCGCGGATCGACACGCGCTCGGCGGCCGTGTCCAGCAGCTCGACGCCCAGGCGGGCGACGGGGCCCCGTTCGTCGGCGCTGGGCTCGGACATCCTCGCCCGAGAGCTTAGGCTCCCGGATCGTGGACCTCACGACCTCCGAGCAGCGGGTGCTCGGCTGCCTGCTGGAGAAGCAGCGCACGACGCCCGACGCCTACCCGTTGACGCTCAACACCCTGCGCCTGGCCTGCAACCAGGCGACGAACCGCGACCCCGTCGTCGACTACGACGAGCAGACGATCCGCGAAGCGCTCGAGCGCCTGGGGCGGATCCGCTGGACGCGCTACGCCAGCGGCCAGGGAAGCCGCGCCCCGAAGTACCGCCACCTGCTCGACGAGACGCTCGGCATCGCACCCGACGAGCAGGCGGTGCTCGCCGTCCTGCTGCTGCGCGGCCCGCAGACACCGGGCGAGCTGCGGGCGCGCACCGAGCGCCTGCACCGCTTCGACGGCGCCGAGACGCTGCAGGCCGCGCTCGAGCGCCTGCACGAGCGCGACCTCGTGCGCTCGGCGGGGCGCCGGCCGGGGCAGAAGGAGGAGCGCTGGGAGCACCAGCTCGGCGGGGAGGACGTCGGCCCGGGCGGCGCCCAGCGCGAGTACGGCGAGGAGGAGCTGCCGTCGTGGCCGCCCGCGGCAGGCGCCGAGCCGGCGCCCCAGCCCGACAACGCCCGGCTCGCCGCGCTTGAGGAGGAGGTGCGCGAGCTGCGCGCGGAGCTCGCCGCGCTGCGCCGCGCGATCGACGCTCTCGGCGCGTCGCCGGCCGCCTGAGGCGCCGGCACCGCGATCACGCGCCTCGCCGGCAGAGCGTCACGAGGTCGAAGCCGTAGTCCAAGCGGGTACGCTCGTCGCGCCGATGGCCGAGCCGTTCGACTTCCTCGCGGCGCTCACCGACCAGGAGCGCGACGCGCTGGAGGCGGCTGCCACGCGGCGGCGCTACCCGGCGGGGTCGGTCCTCTTTCATCAGGGCGACGACGCCGGCGTCGTCCTCGTGATCCTGCACGGGCGCGCGAAGACGAGCCTGCTCAGCGCCGACGGCAAGGAGGCGGTGCTCGGCTTCCCGGGGCCGGGCGAGCTTGTCGGCGAGCTGTCGGCGGTCGATGGCGCGCCGCGGGCGGCGACCGTCAGCGCGCTCGAGGAGCTTGAGGCCCTGGTGCTCCCGGGGTCGGCCTTCCGCGCGCTCCTGGAGGCGCACCCCCGCCTGGCGTTCGTGCTGTGGCGCGTGGCGGCCGCCCGCCTGCTTGTCGCCGACCGCCAGCGCCTGGAGTTCGCGGCGTACGACGTGACCGGCCGCGTCGCGCTCCGGCTGGTGGAGCTCGCCGACGAGCAGGGCGTCGCCGACGGCTCCGCCGAGCTCGACCTCCCGCTCTCGCACGACGAGCTCGCGGCGTGGACGGCGGCCTCGCGCGAGGCGGTCTCGCGGGCGCTGATGACGCTGCGCCAGCTCGGCTGGGTCGAGACGCGCCGCCGACGGATCGTCGTCCTGGACCTCGAGGCGCTGCGTCGCTACGCGCAGTAGCCCCGCCGCCGACCGTGACGAACATCACGTTCGCAGCGTGCGGATGACGTCGTGCCCTCCGCCGTGCGATGGGACCGTTGTTCGCGTCGAGTTCCTGTCAGACCTGGAGGCACAAATGTCCACCATCATCCGCCGCACCGTCGTCTCAGCGTTCGCCGCGATCCTCGCGGGCGCCCTGCTCGCCGGCCCCGCGCTCGCGCGCCCCGCCGGGTTCGTCCCCGCTACCGCGCGCGCCAAGCCTGCGCCGGTCGTGATCATCAGCCGTGTCGCGCCGCCGACGAGCGCGCTGTCGAGCTACCGCAACGGCTTCGCTGCGGACGCCACGAGCACGTCACGGCCCGTCGCCGTCTCCTCGCCCGGCTCGGACACCCCGTGGCTCGGGATCGGCGTCGCGCTGCTGGGCGTCGCGCTGATCGGCACCGGCGCCGTCACGCTGCGCCGTCATCGCCACCAGGTGCGGCCCGGGTCGCCGACCCTGAGCGCCTGAAGGCCCGCGTCGCGTCGCCTCCCCGCGGCGCGGCGCCTCCCGGCAGCATCAGCGACCCGGGGCGCATTGCGCCCCGGGTCGCCGCGTTCCGTAGTTCTCCGGCCCCTGGTCTGCGGCTCGCGCGGGTTGCCCGCCGCCGCGCGAACCGCGAGACTCGTCCCGTTCCCCGCCGGGCGCGCGTGAGCGCGCACGGCTCTACGAGGAGGCGTGTCATGCGAGCAAGGCTGCTGCTGGGCACCGTTTCGGTGCTGGTCCTGCTGTCGATCCTGCCCGGGTCGGCAAGCGCGGCAGTGCAGGTCGGAGCATCGGGGTGGCTGTGGGGCAACCCGCTCCCCCAGGGCAACAAGATCAACGCCGTGTCGTTCGCCGGAACGACGGGCTACGCCGTCGGCGACTTCGGGACGATCCTGCGCACGACCGACGGCGGCTCGACATGGACGGGCATCGAGTCCGGCACCTTCGCGAACCTCACCGACGTCCAGGCCATCGACGCGAACTCCGTGTTCGCCGGCGGCGGCTGCGTCGGCCGGCGCTCGGACGACGGCGGGGTGACCGGCATCCGGGTCGCGTTCACCCCGGTCGAATCGAGCTGCAGCCAGCCGCTGGCCGCAGCGTGGTGGGTGAGCAAGGTCACGGGCTACCTCGTCCTCAACGACGGCACGGTGCTGCGCACCGACGACGACGGCGACACGTTCGCGCAGAAGGTCGCGATCCCCGGGACGCGGACGACGGGCGGCGGGGCGTCCGTCAACGACATCCGCTTCCTCGACGCCAGCACGGGCCTGGCCTCGGCCGGTGGGAACATCTATCGCACGACCGACGGCGCGAACTCGTGGACCGAGGTGAACTCGACGCAGCGCGCGGCGAAGAAGTTCTTCTTCCTCGACGCCCAGCACGGCTTCGCGGTCGGTGACCAGTCGCTCTTCCTGACGACGAGCGACGGCGGCGTCACCTGGGTCGCCAAGGGCCTCACGCTGCCGAGCCCGCTGAACCTGGGCGACATCTCCTGCACGGACGCGAAGACCTGCGTCATGGCGACCGGCACGAACCAGCTCGTGAGCACGGTCGACGGCGGCGACACGGGCACGCTCGTGGCGCCGGCGCAGACGGCGATCAACGCCGCCGGCTTCGCATCGGCCACACGTGTCGCAGCGCTCGGCAACTTCGGCACGACCGCGATCTCGGACAACGCGGGCGTCCAGTTCGCGCCCGTCGGCGGGAGCCTGCCGGGCAGCTACAACTCGATGGTCGCCGGGCCGGCGGGCGTGGCGTTCGCGCCGGGGGACAAGGGCGCCCTGGCCAAGACGACCGACTTCGGCGCGACGTGGGTGCGCGGGAACGTCGCGACGCCGAACGACGTCATCGACGTGTCGTTCCCAACGGCGACCAGCGGCTTCGCGCTGGACAGCACGGGCGGACTGTTCCGGACCGACAACGGCGGCGCCACGTGGAGCGCGCTCGACACCGGAACGACCGCCCGCCCCTCCGCCGTGCAGGCCGTGAGCACGACGACGGTCCTCACCGTCGGCCCGACGGGGCTCCGGCGCTCGACGGACTCCGGTGAGACCTTCAGCGCCGTGACGGGGTCGGTCAGCAAGTCCTCGCTGACGGGCATCGACAGCGCCGGGAGCGCGCTGTTCGCCTACGGCTACCAGGACGTCTGGCGCTCGACCGACAAGGGGAAGACGTGGACGAGCGTGCTCAAGCCCGGCAAGTACGTCAAGAAGAACGGCAAGAAGGTCAACAGCAAGGGCGTCAAGGCCGTCAACTTCGTCAATGCCAACACGGGCTACTTCCTTGACACGAACGGCTTCCTGTACCGGACGAGCAACGGCGGCAAGTCGTGGAGCTCGCTGCTGGCCATCGGCAATGGCAGCGGCTACGGCATGGCCTTCAGCTCGGCGAGCAGCGGGTACCTGATCATCCCGCGCTTCGGCCCGAACTCCGGGGGCTTCCTCCTGCGGACCACCGACTCGGGCAAGACCTGGGCGCCGGAGTTCGTCGTCTCCTCGCAGATCAACCAGCGCGGTGTCGCCGCCGGCGCCGGCAGCACCGACTACCTGCTCGGCGGCGGGTCGAGCCTGCTGTTCACGAAGAGCGGCGGGCTCACGGGCGCCGCCTCGAAGCTCACCATCACGACGAAGACCACGAAGTACAAGAAGGTGCCGTCCACGAGCATCACGGTGACCGGCAAGCTGAGCCCGACCCAGGGGGCCGATCAGGTCACCGTCAGCTACCTCAAGCCCGGCGGCACCAGCTGGAAGTCCCAGACGGTGAAGGCCGCCGCCAACGGCGCCTACACCACGAGCTGGCACCTGGCGAAGGGGACGAACACCTTCGTCGCCCAGTGGCCCGGCAACTTCAAGAACTCCGGGCGGGGCACGGCGCCGCTGACGGTGAAGGTCGGGTCCTAGAACAGCGCCACGAGGCGGAAGCGCTCGGCGACGACCTGCGTGTCGTCGCCGAGCTCCACGTGCGGCACGTGGCGGCGCCAGAAGCGCTCGTGACCGGCGCGCCACTGCGCTGCGTTCTCGTCGCCCTCACCTTCGTCGCGCGCGAACGCGTCGTCGACATCCGCGAGGCGCATGACGCGCGCCTCGAGCGTCTCGACCACGCCGCGCTCGCGGCCGGCGCCGTCGATCAGCGCCCAGCGGCTGCCGACCGCCGGCACCTCACGCCCCTCGTCCACGAACTCGGCCAGCAGGCTGCAGGTCGCCGTCTTCGTCCCGTCGAGGACGAGCGCGATCAGCTTCTCGGTCAGCGGCCCGCCGCCATCGCCGAGCTCGAAGTCCTCGTATCCGCTGTGCTCGCCGCGGCGCAGGGGCGCAGCCATCTACGCGCCGCGCGCCGCGCGCTGCGAGCGCTCGGCGACGTACGACCCGAGGTCGACGACGAACGCCAGGATCACCAGGAACCACTCGAAGCCGCTCACACCGTTGCTGCCCGATTCCCACATCCACGCATAGGCGAGCGTCGTCCACGGGAGCAGGAAGAACCCGAGCACCGGCACGATCCAGCTCTCGAACGCGAGGCTCAGCACGTTCGTGAAGATCCACGTGAAGATCAGGGCGACGCGCGGGCCGATCAGCGCGAAGAGGATGACGAAGCAGCCCACGACGCGACCTATGCCCGCTCCAGCAACGCCACGCACTCGATGTGCGGCGTCTGCGGGAACATGTCCACCGGGCGCACGCGGCTGAGCCGGTAGCCCGCCTCGACGAGCTGGGCGGCGTTCGGGGCGAGCGTCGTCGGGTTGCAGGAGACATAGACGATCCGCTTGGGCGCCGCCTCGGCGATGCGCCCGACGACCTTCTTGGAGAGGCCGGCGCGCGGGGGGTCGACGACGACGACGTCTGGGCGCGGACCGCCGCCCTCGGCGAGGTCGCGCAGCACGACGCGCACGTCGCCCGCGAGGAAGCGGGCGTTCTGGATCTCGTTGGCGCGGGCGTTGGCCTGCGCGTCGGCGACGGCCTGCTCGACGATCTCGACGCCGATCACCTCGGAGGCCCGCGGCGCGAGGATCAGGCCGATCGTCCCGATGCCGCAGCACAGGTCGTAGACGCGCTCCCAGCCGCTGAGCGCCGCGTACTCCCCGGCGACCGCGTAGAGCCGCTCGGCCATCTCGGTGTTCGTCTGGAAGAACGCCTCCGCGCTCAGCGCGAAGCGCATGCCGCACAGCTCCTCGGTGATGCGGTCGGCGCCGGCGAGCAGCACGTCACGGCCGCCCTGGGTCGTCTCGGCGACCCCCGCGGCACGCGTCCACACGACGCTGTCGACGCCCAGCGGCTCGATCGCCTCGAGAAAGCCCTCGGCGTCCAGCTGCCCCGGCGAGGTGACGAGGCGCACCTGCACCTCGCCGGTACGCCGGCCCTCGCGCACGACGAGGTTGCGCAGGAAGCCCTGCTGTGTGCGCCGGTCGTAGGCGTCGAGGCCCATCCCCCGCAGCGCCCCGACGACGCCGCGGCGCACCGCCTCGCCGCGCTCGGAGGCCAGCAGGCAGTCGTCGATGTCCACGATCTGCGACCACGAGCCGGGCGCATGGAAGCCGCAGACGAGGTCGCCGGACTCCCCGGTGCCGAACGAGTACTCGAGCTTGTTGCGGTAGCGCCACTGCTCGGCGGCCGGGACGATCGGCTCGAGCTCGAAGCCGTCGAGCCGGCCCAGGCGCCGCAGCGCGTCCTCGACCTGCTCGGCCTTGACCTGCAGCTGGCGCTCGTACGGCAGGATCTCCCACGGCGCGCCGGGGTGCCCCGCGCGCGCGGGGATGCGGTCGGGACCGGGCTCGAGCACCTCGAGCGCCAGCGCCTCGGCGTAGCCGCGCTTGCGCTTCGTCACCCGCGCGCGCACGCGGTCGCCGGGGATCGCGCCGCGGACGAAGACGACGTAGCCGCGCTCGTCGACCGCAACGCGCGCCACCCCGTTGCCGCCGAAGGCCAGCGCGGTGATGCGCAGGTCGAGCTCGTCGCCGCGCTCGGGGCGCTTGGCGGCGGCGGGGACGGGGGCGCTCGGCTCGGCGGTCACGACCCCAGGATCGCAGCCTCAGCGCAGCCGGCGCAGCCGCCGCTCCGCCTCAGCGAGCAGCTCGTCGACCTGCCGGCGCCCGGCCTGCGAGAGGCGCTGCGCGATCTCGGCGGCGTCGTCGGGCAGCATGCGCCCGCGGCGTACCGCGTCGTCGAGCGTCTCGTGCAGGCGCTCGACGGTGACGACGACGTGCTCGGCCAGCAGCTCACCGAGCGCACCGAGGTTGTCGAACAGGGCGACGTCGCGCGAAGCTTCAGCGGGCGAGCGCGCGGCGGACGTGCGCTTGCTGCGCCGCTGCGCCGGCTTGGTCGCCACGCGCGGCTTGCGCGTCGCGGACGTGGCCTTCGGTGTTGTCTTCTTCGCGCCCGCAGCCGTCGTGCGCTTCGCGGCGCCCTTCGCTGCGCCACGCCCGCCGGCGGCCCGTGAGCGCCCGGCGCCCGTCCCGGGGTCAGCCATCGCGTGTCCCTCCTGATCGCTCGGACAGCAGCCATTCCAGCAGCGCCTTCTGCGCGTGGCGGCGGTTCTCCGCCTGCGCCCAGATGCGCTGGCGCTCGCCGTAGAGGACCTCGGCGCTGATCTCCTCGCCCGGATGCGCGGGCAGGCAGTGCAGCGCGATCGCCCCCGGTGCGGCGTGGTCGAGCAGCGCGTCGTCGATCCTGTAGGGCCCGAGCGCGCGGCGGCGCTCGACGGCCGTCGCCTCATCGCCCATCGACACCCACACGTCGGTGTACACCGCCTGCGCCCCGCGCACGGCTTCGACCGGGTCCGCAACGCGTGCGCCGCCCGCCTGAGGCTCGAGCTCGTAGCCCGGGGGCGAGGCGACGACCACCTCGACGCCGGCGATCGCGCCGAGGATCGCCAGCGACCGCGCGACGTTGTTGCCGTCGCCGACATAGGCGAGCTTCAGCCCCTCGAGCGTGGCGAACTCCTCGCGCAGCGTCAGCAGGTCGGCCAGCGCCTGCGAGGGATGGTGCCGCGTGGTGAGCATGTTGAAGACCGGGATCGCGCCCTCGGCGGCGAGCTCCTCGAGCAGCGCGTCGGGGCCCGTGCGCACGCCGATCGCCTGCACGTGCCGCGAGAGGATGCGCGCCGTGTCCTTCACCGACTCGCCGCGCGCCAGCTGCAGCTCCTCGGCACGCAGGATCATCGGGTGCCCGCCGAGCTCGACGATGCCCGCCTCGTAGGACAGCCGCGTGCGCGTGCTGGGGCGCTCGAAGAGCAGGGCGACGATCGCGTGCTCGAGCGCCCGCGAGGCCCTGGGTGCGGCCTTCAGCTCGAGCCCCCGCGCGAGCAACGCGTCGAGCTCGCGCTGCGAGAGCTCGGCGCCGGTGAGGAAGTGACGCGGCAAGCGCGGGAAGATACCGCGGTGGTCAGGGTGCTCACGTGGAATCTGTTCCACGGCCGGTCGGTCCCGGACAGCCCGCGCGAGCTGCTCGCCGAGTTCGCCGCGACGATCGCGGCCTGGGACTGGGATGTCGCGGCGCTGCAGGAGGTGCCCCCCTGGTGGCCGCCCGTCCTCGGCCAGGCCGCGGGCGCGCTGGCCTTCACTGCGCTGACCTCCCGCAACCAGCTGCCGGCGCTGCGCCGGTTCGCCGCGCGGCGCCGACCGGACCTCATGAAGTCGGGCGGCGGCGGAGCGAATGCGATCCTCGTGCGCGGGCACGGCGTGACCGAGCACCGACGCCGCCGCGTGCAGCTGCTGCCCGAGCGCCGCGTCCTGCATGCGGTACGCCGTGACGACGGGCTGTGGATCGGCAACCTGCACGCCACGGCGCACGACGAGGCGCGCGCGCAGGGCGACCTCGAGGAGAGCGCTGCGGCGATGCTGCGCTGGGCTGGGAGCGGGGCGCCCTGCGTGATCGGCGCCGACTGCAACACCCGCACGCCACGCTTCCCGGGATTCGAGCACTGCGGCGGGCACGTCATCGACCACGTCTTCGCGCGCGGCCTCGAGGCCGACGCGCCGCCCGAGCTCCCCGGCCGCGGCGCGCTCAGCGACCATGTGCCGGTACTGGTGGCGCTGCGGCCGCGAACGCGCGACACTGCGTAGGTCCCATCGGGCGCCGACCGGTCCCGGCCCCGTGCCTCGGAGGCACGCCATGTCGCGCATCCTCGCCCTGCTCGCCGCCGGCGCGGCGCTGCTCGTCGTCGCCGGCTGCGGCAGTAGCAGCAGCTCGAGCTCCTCCACCGCGACGACCGCGACGACGCCGGTCACGACCGCGGCGACCACCGCCGCGCCGGCGGCCGCGGGCACCGCCGCAGTCACGATGCAGAACATCACCTTCTCGCCGCACGTCGTCAGCGTGAAGGTCGGCCAGACGGTGAAGTGGACGAACCTCGACTCGGTCGACCACAACGTCACCGCGACGAAGGGCGCGACCTTCAAGTCCGACAACTTCGGCCGGGGCGGCACCTTCACGTGGAAGGCCGACAAGGTCGGCACGATCTCCTACGTCTGCACCATCCACCCCGGCATGGACGGGACGATCATCGTGACGAAGTAGGCCCCGCCGGGTGCGCGCGCCGCATGCCGTCAGCGGCGCCCGAAGCCGAAGCCGCGCAGCGCGAACAGCGCGCGCTCGCTGAGCGAGCCGCGGCGCGGCAGCACGCCGACCTGGACAGCCGCCTCATAGGCGTCGAAGAACGCGCGCACGCGCCAGAGCAGCTCGCGCGGCGGGTCGAGCTCGCAGTAGAGCACCGCGTGCACGACGACGAAGCGGCCCGTCGGCGGGATCCCCTCGATCTCGCCCAGGTGCGTCCCGCTCAGACGCACGGGCGCGGCGATGAAGTGCCCGTCGCTCAGGCGCTCGCCCGCCGCCTCGACCTTCGCGTCCGGGAAGGCCTCCCAGAGGCGCGCGGCGTGGTCGGCGAGCGCTTCGGGCCCGTACAGCGGCTCCTCGCAGAAGGGGTCCTCCCAGTGCAGGTCGGCCGCGCACATGTGGCGGAAGGCGCCGCGCCGGCGTCCCATCCACGCATCCTGCAGGGCGTCAATCAGGTCGCTCACAGCTCCGCGAGCCCCTCGAACGGCGAGGAGGCCTCGGCGTGCAGCTGGCGGGGAATGCGCCCGGCCAGCCGCGCCAGGCGCCCGCCCTCCACGCCGGCGCGGATCGCGCGCGCCATCGCCGGAGGGTCCTGGGCGCGCGAGATCGCGCTCGCGCACAGCACGGCGTCGCAGCCGAGCTCCATCGCGAGCGCCGCGTCGGATGCGGTGCCCACGCCGGCATCGAGGATGACCGGCACGCTCGCCCGCTCGACGATGAGCTGCACGTTGTAGGGATTGCGGATCCCCATCCCCGAGCCGATCGGCGACCCCAGGGGCATCACGGCGGCGCACCCGACGTCCTCAAGGCGCCGTGCAAGCACCGGGTCGTCGGTCGTGTACGGCAACACCACGAAGCCCTGCGCGACGAGCTGCTCTGCGGCGACGAGCAGCTCGGTCGCGTCGGGCAGCAGCGTGCGCTCGTCGCCGATCACCTCGAGCTTGATCCAGTCGGTCTCGAACGCCTCACGCGCGAGCTGCGCCGTCAGCACGGCGTCGCGGGCGGTGAAGCAGCCGGCGGTGTTCGGCAGCACGTCGACCCCGCGCTCGCGCAGCACCTCGGTCAGCGAGTGGGGCGCCTGCGGGTCGATGCGCCGCAGCGCGACGGTCACGAGCTCAGCGGCGCTGAGGCGGATCGCCTCGGCCAGCGTCTCCAGGCGCGGGAACCCGCCGGTGCCGAGGATCAGCCGCGAACGCAGCTCGCGGCCGGCGATGATCAGGGGGTCGGCCGCGCTCATCCGCCCTGCATCGCGGTCAGCGCCTCGACACGCGCGCCGGCGGCCACGGCACGCCGCGTCCACTCTCCGCGCGGCACGACTTCGCCGTCGACGGCCACGGCCACGCCCCGCGCCGCCGGCTCGACGCCCAGCTCGGCGAGCAGCTCGGCGACGGTGACCCCGTCGCACCCGTCGAGCTCGCGCCCGTTGAGCCAGATCATGCGTGCACCCCCGTGAAGCGGTCGGGGGCGAATGCGGGATCGACGGCCTGCTCGCCGGTGAGCTCCGCGGCGACGAGCTCGCCGGTGAGCGGCGCGAGCAGGATGCCGTTGCGATGGTGGCCCGTCGCCCAGAGCAGGCCGTCGACGCCGGCGCTGCGACCCAGCGCCGGGGCGTTGTCCGGCGTGCCGGGACGCAGGCCCACGGGCAGCTCCTCGACCTCGAGCTCGAGCACCCCGGGCACCAGCTCCTGCGCGTCGCGCAGCAGCTCCCACAGGCCCAGCGCGGTCACGGCCGTGTCGAACCCGCGCTCCTCGGCGGTCGCGCCGAGCACGCAGCGCCCGTCCCCGCGCGGGACGAGATAGCCGCCCTCGAAGCGCACGACGCGCTCCAGCAGCGAGCGACCGGCGGGATCGCGCAGCCGCAGCGACTGCCCTTTGACAGGACGCACCGGCACGCGCGCGTCCTCCGGCACGCCGGCGAGCGTCCCGGACCACGGCCCCGCTGCGACGACGACCTGCCCGCAGGCGATCCGCTCGCCGCCGGGCAGCTCGACGCCTGCGATGCGCCCGCGCTCGACGACGAGGCGCTCGACTGCGACGCCTGGGTGCAGCGCGGCGCCCGCCCGCTCGGCCGCCAGCGCGAGCGCGGCGCACAGCGCGCGCGGGTCGACGGCGTGGTCGCCCGGCACCTCGAGCGCCAGGCGCAGCGCCGGAGCGAGCGCCGGCTCGAGCGCGCGCGCCGCCGAGGGGACGAGCCGCCGCACCTCGAGCCCGAGCCGCTCGCGCAGCGCGAGCTCGCGCTCGAGGGCCTCGGCCTCGTCGCGGTCGCGTGCGAGCAGCAGCGTGCCGCACGGCCGGTAGCCGACGGACTGCCCCGTGACGTCCTCGAGCTCACCGGCGAACGACGGCCAGCGGCGCGCGCTCTGCAGGCCGAGCGCGACGAGCGCGGGCCCGCCCGCGTCCGCCTCGCTGACCGGGGCGAGCATGCCCGCCGCGACCGCGGAGGTCGCAGCGCCGAGCTCGCCGCGCTCGAGCACGCAGACGCCCAGCCCGCGCGCAGCGGCGCGCCATGCGACCGCGAGGCCGCAGACCCCGCCGCCGACGATGACGACGTCCCAGCTCATGTGCTGCGCATCCGACAGACCTTCACTCCTCGCTTCGCCGGCATGACCCGGATCAGCTGTTGACGGTCGGCGGCGGCGCGCCACCCTCTCAGCCCCCGTCTGCCCGGGGCTCCCGTTCACCTCCATGCTACTGCGCGGGGGCTGCGAGACTGGGGCCATGCGGACCGCGGCCGAGCGCCGCGCGCGCCTGGCGGGCGCGCGCCTGTACCTCGTGACCGGCGCCGCCCCCGGGGGGCGGCCGCTCGCCGACGTGCTCGGCCCGGCGCTCGCCGGCGGCGTCGACGTCTTCCAGCTGCGCGAGAAGGGCGCGCGCGTGGGCGAGCTGCTCGCCGCGGCCGCGGTCGCACGCAAGCTGTGCGACGCCGCCGGCGCGCTGTTCATCCTCAACGACCAGCCCGAGCTCGTCGCGGCCGCGGGCGCGGACGGCGCGCACGTGGGGCAGGACGATGAGCCGGTCGCCCGCGCCCGCGCGCTGGCCGGGCCGGGCGCGCTGATCGGCCTCTCCACGCACGACCCCGCGCAGGTCGACGCGGCCCACGCCGCGGGCACCGACTACTTGGGTGTCGGCCCGGTGCACGCCACGCCGACGAAGCCTGGGCGCCCGGCGGTCGGGCTCGAGCTCGTCGCGTACGCGGCGCGCGCGGCCCGGGCGCCGTGGTTCGCGATCGGCGGCTTGGACGCCGGCACGCTCCCCGCCGTCGTGTCGGCCGGCGCGACGCGCGCGGCGGTCGTGCGGGCGGTCGCGCTGGCGGACGACCCGCGCGCGGCTGCGCGCGAGCTGCGCGCCCTGCTCGAGACGGTTCCGCTGCCGGCCGCTGACCTGGAGACGGTGCGTGGCGCGGCGTAGGCGCAAGCCGCCGGTCCGGACAGCCGGCGCCGCGCCGCAGGCCGGAGGCGCAGTGGAGGCCGAGGCCGTCCCCGAGACCGGGGGCGCAGCGCGCAGTAGCCGCCGCGGCGCCGAGCGCGATTCCGCGATCCGCGCCGAGCTGCAGCCGCTCGCGCCGGATGAGCGCCCCGGCGCGCTCGTCGCCGGCGCGGCGACCGCCTCGGCGCTCGCGATCCTCAACGTCCTCTTCTACGCGATCGGCGTCGACGTGCGGGGCGCCGCTCCGTCGCTCGCGGGCGTGCTGCTGTTCGCGGCGATCATGCTCCTCGCGGCCTGGGGCATGTGGACCAAGCGCTACTGGGCGGTGCTCGGCTTCCAGGCGCTGCTCGCCGTCTCGCTGGTGATCGCCGGCCTGTCGATCATGGTCGCGGGCAACCTCGCGGCGGTCGCGCTGTGCCTAGGGGTGCTCGTCTTCGGCGGCTGGCTGTTCTGGAAGCTCGTGCGCGTGCTCGCGCGCCTCGGCGTGCCCCGGCCGGGCGCCTGACGTCTTGCATAGACTCGGCCGTATGGCTACCGCGACCTACGACTGCATCGTCATCGGCTCAGGGCCCGGCGGCTACGTTGCCGCCATCCGCGCCGCGCAGCTGGGGATGTCGACCGTCTGCATCGAGAAGGAGGCGATCGGCGGGCGCTGCCTGAACGTCGCGTGCATTCCCGCCAAGGCGGTGCTGCGCAGCGCGGACGTCGCACAGGAGATCCGCGACGCGGGAGAGTTCGGGATCCTCACCGGCGAGCCGGTGGTCGACTTCGCGAAGGTCATGGAGCGCCGCGACTCGGTCGTCGGCACGCTGACCGGCGGCGTCGGGATGCTGCTGAAGAAGCACAAGATCGACGTCATCGAGGGAGCGGCCTCGCTCACGGCGGCGGGCACCGTGACGGTGGGCGACCAAGAGCTCGAGGCGACGAAGGCGATCGTGCTGGCGACCGGGTCGGTTCCGCGGTCGATCCCGGGGACGTCGTTCGGCGGGCGCGTGATCGGCACCGAGGAGGCGTGGTCGCTGCGCGAGCTGCCCGCGCGCCTGGCGGTCGTCGGCGCCGGGGCGTCGGGCACAGAGATCGCGAGCGCCTACGCACGGCTGGGCTCGCAGGTGCAGCTGTTCGAGGGCCTGGACCGGGTGCTGCCGGGCGAGGACGCCGACATCAGCAAGATCGCCGCGCGCGCCTTCAAGAAGCAGGGCATCGAGGTGCACACCAAGACGTTCGTCTCCGACGTGCAGTCCGGTGCCGACGGCGTCACGTTCGCCTTCGGCGAGGATGGGCGCGGCGAGGCCGACTGGCTCGTGATCGCGACCGGCCGCGCTCCCGACGTCGAGGGGCTCGGCCTCGAGGCGGCCGGCGTGAAGCTCGCCGAGGACGGGCTGATCGAGGTCGACGGGATGCTGCGCACGAGCGCCCCGCGGGTCTACGCGATCGGCGACCTCGTGCTGGGGCCGGCGCTCGCGCACAAGTCCTCCGAGGAGGGCGTGATCGCCGTCGAGCACGCCGCCGGGCACGACCCGCGCCCGCTCTCCTACCCGGACATCCCGCGCGCGACGTTCTGCCTGCCGAACGTCGGGTCCTTCGGCCTGACCGAGGCGCAGGCCAAGCAGGCCGGGCACGACGTCGTGGTCGGCAAGGTCCCCTACGGCGTCGCGGGCGCGACGACGGTCTACGGCGACCGCAGCGGGATCGTGAAGCTCGTCGGCGACCGCACCTACGGCGAGCTCCTCGGCGCGCACATCGTCGGCGCGAAGGCCGCCGACATGATCCAGGAGCTCGTCAACACCCGGCTGCTCGAGGGCGGCTATCCCGAGGTCGCCACGATGGTCCACGGCCACCCGACCTTCAGCGAGGCGGTGCTCGAGGCCGCGCGCGCCGCCGACGGCTGGCTCATCCAGGGTTGAGCGTCTTCTACTTCGACCTCGCCAGCCCGGAGGCGTACCTCAGCGCCGAGCGGATCCTGCAGCTCATGCCGGTGGCGACGGAGTGGGTGCCGGTGCTCGCGCGCGACCTCCCGGCCGGCGAGCCCTCCGCCCCCGACCGTGCGATGATCGAGCGCATCGCGCGCGAGCGCGGCCTGCAGCCGCTGCGCTGGCCCGAGCCGCTGCCCTTCGACAGCCAGCTCGGGATGCTGGCGGCGACCTACGCCCGCCAGATCGGGCGCACGGTCGCGTTCGCACTGGCGGCCTTCCGTCAGGCCTACGCGGCGGGGCGCCCCATGTCCGAGCCGGACAACGTCGTGATAGCGGGCTCGGCCTGCGAGATGCACCCGGCGGCGCTGCTGAAGGCCTGCGCGCTGCGCTCGACGCGCGAGTCGCTTGCCGCCGCGACGGCGCAGGCCGCCGAGCGGGGCGTCCGCCGCGTGCCGGCCGTGTGGGCGCCCGGCGTGCTGGCCCACGGCGACGACGCACTCGAGCAGGCGGCCGCTGCGCTGGCCCGCTGATGCTCGCCCGCTCCGCCTACCGGCTGATCGTCACGCGCACCGGCCACGCGCCGG
>DATKLF010000122.1:0-3805 GCA_035542555.1 Solirubrobacteraceae bacterium
CTGCGGCGCGCGGCGCTCCAGGCGCAGCTCCTTGACGAGCACCGCGCGCGCGGCGGCGCCGGTCGAGGGCGGCGGCGCGTGGCTCACCGGTAGAGCTCCCCGACCTGCTCGGGTGTGATGCCCGCTGCGGGCGCGAGCAGCTCCTGGCGGCCCGCGCGCAGCCCGAGCGCCAGGTCCCCCTCGGCCAGGCCGCCGGCGGGGTCGTGGCTCGTGACCACGCGCGTGCGCCCGCTGGAGCGCCCGATCAGCGGCTCCACCTGCTCGGCGGCGCGCGGGTCGAGGTTCGCGCGCGGCTCGTCGAGCAGCAGGACGTCGGGGTCGTGCAGGACCGCGCGGCAGACGGCCAGGCGCTGCACCATCCCGCGCGAGTAGGCCTGCACGCGGTCGTCGGCGCGGCGCTCGAGCCCGACGGCGGCGAGCAGCTGCCCGACGCGCTCGGTCGCGCCCGCGCCGTGCAGGCCGTGCAGGCGCGCGTGGTAGGCGAGGTTCTCGCGGGCGCTGAGGTCGCCGTAGAGCAGCGGCGCGTGGCCGAGGAAGCCGATGCGCCCGCGCACCGCCCAGCCGTCGCGGCGCACGTCGTGGCCGAGCACGCTGGCCGTGCCGGCGGTCGGGCGCAGCAGCGTCGCCAGCACGCGCAGCAGCGTCGACTTGCCCGCCCCGTTGGGGCCGAAGACGACAAGCGTGCGCCCGGCCTCGAGCTTCAGCGTCACGCCGTCGAGCGCGGCACGCTCGCCGTAGCGGCGCACGAGCCCGTCGGCGGCGATCGCGGGCGCCTCAGTGCTCACCGGCGGTGCGGCCTCCGCCCCGCGTCAGCGAGTCGGCCGCGTGGCGCAGCGCCGGCGCGAGCACCGGCACCAGCTGCTCGATCGCCTTGGGGCTGCCCGGCATGTTGACGATCAGCGTGCGTCCGGCGATCCCGCTCACGCCGCGGGTGAGCAGCGCCATCGGCTGGTGGCGCAGGCCCTCGACGAGCATCGCCTGCTGGAAGGCCGGCGCCTCGCGCTCGATCACCTCGCGGGTGGCCTCCGGCGTGACGTCGTCGGTCGTCAGCCCGGTGCCGCCGGTCGTGAAGACGAAGCGCACGTCCTGCGCGACCAGCTCCCGCAGCCGCGCCGCGATCGCCTCGCGGTCGTCCGGCAGGACCTCGACCGGGGCGACCTCGCAGCCGGCGCCCCGCAGCAGCTCGGCCAGCCGCGGCCCGGAGCGGTCCTCGCCCTCACCGGCTGCCAGGGACGTCGAGATCGTGAGCACGGCGGCGCGCATGCTCGGCGCACCGTAACGGGCACGGCGCTACCAGCAGCGTTCGACCCCGTGCGCGTCGAATGCGCGGTCGTGGCTGACGACCGGGAGGCGCTCGGCGAGTGCCTGTGCGGCGATCACCCGGTCGAACGGATCCTGGTGCCCCGTGTCCGGGAGGGATCCGGCTGCCCATGCGTGCTCGTGGGGCAGATGGACGAACCGATTCACGGATTCGGTGGACTCGCAGAGCGAGCCGACATCAGGTTCACGTCCCGCTAGCCGAGGCGGAGCACGAGTCAGGCAAGGAGGCTTATCTTGGACGGTTCAGCATCGCCGCGCATGCTGCGCGGCTTCAGGATCGCGGTGGCAACGTGTGTTGTCGTCGCTATGTTCGCCGCGTGCGCGGGTGTCGCCGAAGCGAAGTACGTGGTCAACCCAAACGGGGCTGACGTGCATGTCACAAGTGCGAATGGATACTACGACGGCCCGTACATCGGCTGGCTCGCCACCGGTCAGGGGTTCAGCGTTAACTCGTCGCCGGACGGCGTCTGGTGCTTGGGGTACGCGTCCGGCGAGGTCCTGAAGAACGGCAACGTGCTGTGCGGCGATTTGAACGCCTCATCGGCCCCGGAGTTGGTCGGGCCGCTCGATCACGGAGCCACCTTCCACAACGAGACGGTGACGTGTGCGTCGACGAAGCTCTACCGAAACTACGATCCGGCTGCCGATAATTTCAAGACCGACACGGGCATCACGTACACAAACGGCAACGTGATCAACGTCCGTGACGCTGGTCCCTATCACTACCGTCTGTACGGCGCGCGGGCCGTGAGGGTGTACATGGCCAGCCGCTGGGCGTTCATGTCCGCAAACTGCCTGTCCGGCGGTACGAGCAACTGACAGTCGACCGATGACGACGACCATCCGTAGATTCGCTCTTATCGCTTGTTGCGTGGCAGCGACAAGCGCGGTCGCCGCAGGCACGCCGGCAACCGCCGCAACGGCGCACGGCGCTCCGTATCTCCACACCATTCCCGGGGTCGCTGGCTATCGCATGGTCATCCGGCTCGACCAACGCATCCCGCGACGGCCGGACGGGTCGATCGATGCCGGTACCAAGAACGCCTCCGGGGTGTTCCTGGGCGACGTCTACGAGATCGATCGCATCCACGCGTGCTATGTGTTCGGCGTCGCGGGATCACGGCACCGCGTCGGCGACAGGGTCACCGTCAAGGTGCTCGTCGGCGACGGCCACGACGCCGTCGGGCACGTTCACGATGCGGACCCGCTGGTCGTCCACGCCGTCCTTCATCGCGGACATCATCGTGCGGGAGGCGTCACTGCGGACGAACAGGCGGCCGCGCTGCGGCTCGGCTGCTTCGCCGGGCGCGGCTGATGAGGCTCAGGGCAGGCGCCGCGTCACCCCGGCGCCTGCCTGCTACCAGCAGCGTTCGACCCCGTGCGCGTCGAATGCGCGGTCGTGGCTGACGACCGGGAGGCGCTCGGCGAGTGCCTGTGCGGCGATCACCCGGTCGAACGGATCCTGGTGCCCCGTGTCCGGGAGCGATCCGGCCGCCCAGGCGTGCTCGTGGGTGACCTCGAGCGCTCCGAACCCGAGCTCGCGCAACAGCCGCGGCAGCTCGGACGGCACCGTCAGACGGCCCTTGGCCGCCTTGATCGCGATCTCCCAGACGGACGCCGCGCTGACCAGCGGCACGTTGCGCTCGGCGGCGATCGCCGCGCGCGCCGGTTCCGACAGCCGCCGGTCGTCCACGAGGAACCAGAGCAGCGCGTGCGTGTCGAGCAGCAGCGCCGTCACAGGAGGTGCTCGCCCAACTCCTCCGGGATCGCGTCGAAGTCCGGGCCGATCACGATCTGACCGCGGAGCGCTCCGGGCACCCGCGGGCGCGGGCGGTCGTAGGGGACGAGTTTGGCGACCGGCGTGTCGCCGCGCTGGACGACGACCTCGTGGCCCTGTTCGACGAGGGCGATGAGCCTGGAGAAGTGCGTCTTGGCCTCATGGATCTTCACCGGCCTCATCGCACCATGATGTCCTCGTTAGTCCACCTAGTCAAGTGTGTCTCGGCGCGATGACGTGGCAGCGTGCTGGCGAACCGCGCGCGACTACGATCACGCTCCATGCGCGTCGCGGTCGTCGGAGCGGGGTTCGCCGGGCTGGCGGCGGCGGACGCGCTGCACCGCGCCGGTCACGAGGTGACCGTGCTCGACGCCCGCGACCGGGTCGGCGGGCGCGTGCACTCGGTGCCCTTCGCCGGTGCGCTCGTCGAGCGCGGGGCGGAGTTCGTCTTCGACGGGCACGAGCAGGTGCGCGCCCTGTGCGCGCGGCTCGGGCTGACGCTCGCCGACAAGGGCTTCCCCTACGGCGCGCGCGAGCCGCGCGGGCCCGGGCCGGCCGCCACCCGCGGCGAGGTGTCCGCGGCGGCCGCCGGGCTGCCGGCGGCGGCGCGCGCCGGCGGCTCGATCGCGGACGCCGTCGCCCGGCTCGACGCGCCGCCCGCCGTGCGCGCCGCCGTGCAGGCGCGCCTGGAGATGACGCACGCGACCC
>DATKLF010000123.1:0-2028 GCA_035542555.1 Solirubrobacteraceae bacterium
AGCACGAAGCGCACGCCGTCCGCGAGCTGCGCCCGGCGCGAGCGCACGATGTGGTCGGGGTCCGCGAGGCCGAACGGGACGAACAGGAGCCCCGGCTGGTAGATGTGCCGGTCGTCCTGGTCGACGACGGTGATCTCGACCGCCTCGCCGAGCTCACGGTGCAGGCGGTTGGCGGCGAGCGTACCGCCGGTCCCGCCGCCGAGGATGACGATCCGGCTGGGCATCGCGGCGGAGGGTAGAGCGCTGCGGACCGCGGGGCCAGCGGGCGGACTACGGAGTCCGCAACAACCCGGTAGCTTCATCGCATCACGAGGCATCCGGCGTGACCGCTCCCGCTGCCCCTCCGATGTCGCCACTCGTGGGCGTGCTCCACGACCTCACTCCCCAGGTCGTGCCCGGTCTCGCCGCGGTCGTCGCCGGCCCCGATGGCGGCACCCGCGAATGTGCCGCCGGCTTGGCCGACCTCGCGGACGGCCGGCGCATGACGGTCGACACGGCGTGCCTGTGGTTCTCGATGACGAAGATCGTCACCGCAACGGCGGCGATGCAGCTCGTCGAGCGCGGTGTTCTGGGACTCGACGACCCCGTCCGCGGGCACCTGCCGGAGTTCCCCGCGCCACGCCGCGGCTGGCCGCAGGTCACGGTCCGTCACCTGCTCAGCCACAGCTCGGGGCTGGCGAACCCGATTCCCGTGCGCTGGGTGCATCCGGCCGACCGTCCGGCGCGCGATCCGCATCGCTTAACGCTCGACCTGCTCGCTCGCCATCGTCGCCTGCGGTTCCCGGCCGGCTCGAAGGCGAGCTACACGAATCTCGGCTACCTCGCCCTCGGCGAGGTGATCAGCGCGGCGGCGGGGCGGCGCTACGAGGACCACGTGCGTGAGCACATCCTCGGCCCGCTCGCGATGCGCCGGACCGGCTTCGCCTACCTCCCGGGCGCCGACGCCGCGACCGGCTACCAGTCCCGCCGCAGCCCGATGACCCCGTTGCTGCGCCTGCTGCTGCCGCGCGGGATCGTCGCCGGCCGGCAGGGCCGGTACCTGGCGTTCCACCGATTCTGCGTGGACGGGCCGGCGTACGGCGGCCTTGTCGGCCCCGCGTCCGACGCCGCCCGGTTCCTGCGCGTGCACGTCGGCGACGGGTCCCTCGACGGTGTCCGAGTGCTCTCCGCCGGGAGCGTCGTGGCGATGCAGACGATCCAGGCGCGCGGGCGCAAGCTGGACGTCGGGCTGGGCTGGTTCCGGCGCCGCGACGACCCCGTCGACGGGGGCGAGCCGCATCTCGAGCACCTCGGCGGGGGCGGTGGCTTCTTCAGTGTGATGCGCATCCAGCCGGGCCGTCGTCGCGGGGTGCTCGTGATGGGCAACGCCACGTCCTACGACTACCGGCGGGTGGCGACCGCCGCCTTCGCCGACGGCTGAGGTGCCGCGGACCAGTGGTTTGCACGGTCGCGTGGGCGCGGTCGACCGGCGACCCTGACCGCATGACGACCCTCAAGGAATCGGCGCACGAGTTCCTCGCGCAGCGGCGGATCGCCGTCGCCGGCGTCTCACGCGACACGAAGCAGCCGGCGAACCTCATCTACCGGCGCCTGCGCGACAGCGGCCACGACGTGTTCGCCGTCAACCCGAACGCTGAGCTGGTCGAGGGCGACACCTGCTTTCCGAGTCTGCAGGCCATCCCGGGGGCGCCGCCCGACGGCGTCGTGATCGTGACGCCGACGCAGGCGGCCGTGGAGGTGGCAAAGGATGCGCACGCCGCCGGCGTGCCGCGCGTGTGGCTGCACCGGGGCATGGGCCCCGGCAGCAGCTCGGATGAGGCGACCCGCTTCTGCGCGGAGCACGGGATGACGGTCATCCCCGGCGGATGCCCGTGCATGTTCGGCGAGACGTCCGATGTCGGTCATCGCTGCATGCGCGTCATGCTGCAGCTGACCGGGAAGGTCCCGCGCACGCTGTGACCGGCGCGCGCCCGCGTGAGATCCTGGGCGCCAAGGCGATGGACCTCGCACACGACGATCACGCCGCAG
>DATKLF010000124.1:0-4715 GCA_035542555.1 Solirubrobacteraceae bacterium
GCCCGAGCCCGATTACAAGGACCAGTGGCTGCGTGCGGTCGCCGATCTCGACAACGTGCGCAAGCGCGCGCGCCGCGACATCGGCCTGGCCGAGTCGCGCGGCGCCGCGCGACTCGCACGCGAGCTGCTGCCGGCACTCGACAACCTCGACCGGGCGCTCGCCGCAGCCGAGGCACAGCCCGAGAACGCCGACCACCACCTGACCGACGGCATCCGGCTCGTCCAGCAGGACCTGCTCGCCGCACTCGGGCGGGCCGGCATCGTCCAGGACTCGCCGCTCGGCGAGGTCTTCGACCCGCACGTGCACGAGGCTGTCGCGCAGGCGCCGGCCGATCAGGCCCGGACCGGCACGATCATCGAGGTCTACTCGCCGGGCTACCGCCTCGGCGACGACGTGCTGCGCGCGGCGAAGGTGGTCGTGGCCGCCTAGCGGGCACAGGAGACGGCGATGGCCCAGCGCGACCTCTACAAGACGCTCGGCGTCGACAAGAAGGCGACGCCCGAGGAGATCAAGAAGGCCTACCGCAAGCTCGCGCGCGAGTACCACCCGGACACCAACCCCGGTGACGCGAAGGCGGAGGAGCGCTTCAAGGAGATCTCGGCGGCCTACGACGTCCTCTCCGACCCCGACAAGCGCAAGCAGTACGACCGCGGGGGCCTGTTTGGCGCCTTCGGCCAGGGCGGCGGCCCGCCCGGCCAGGGCGGCGCGGGCTTCGATGCCTCCGCGTTCGGCGACATCTTCAGCAACCTCTTCGGCGGCGAGGGCCCCCGGGCGGGCCGCGGCAAGCCCCGGCCGGAGCGCGGCGCCGACCTCGAGGCCGAGGTGAGCCTGAGCTTCGACCAGTCGCTCGCCGGCATCCAGGTGCCGCTGACGCTCACGATGGCGGCCGCGTGCGAGACCTGCCACGGGACCGGGGCCAAGCCGGGCACGACGCCGAAGGTCTGCCCGCGCTGTCAGGGCCGCGGTGTCGAGTCGCAGGGCCAGGGGCTCTTCTCGATCTCGCAGCCGTGCTCGCGCTGCCACGGCACGGGCACCGTGATCGAGGACCCATGCCCCACCTGCAAGGGCGCCGGGCAGGTGCGCAAGGCCAAGAAGCTGCGCGTCAACGTGCCCGCGGGCGTCAAGGACGGCTCGCGCGTGCGGATCGCCGGCAAGGGCGAGGCCGGGCGCAACGGCGGGCCCAGCGGCGATCTGTACGTGATCACGCGCGTCGCCACCTCGCCGGTGTTCAAGCGCAAGGGGGACAACGTCGAGGTCGAGGTGCCGCTGACGATCCCCGAGGCGGTGCGCGGCGCCGAGGTCGAGGTGCCGACGCTGCGCGGCAGCAAGAAGCTGCGCGTGCCCCCGGGGACGCGGCACGGCACGGTCCAGCGCCTGCGTGGCGAGGGGCCGCCGAAGCTCGGCTCCAAGAGCCACGGGGACATCCACTACCGCTTCCTCATCGACGTCCCGTCGACGCTCGACGCCGAGCAGTCCGAGCTGATCGACAAGCTCTCCGAGACGATGCACGGCTCCGATCCGCGCGCGAGGCTCTTCGCGCAGGCAGGCCGGGAGGCGGCGGCATGAGCACGCCGCGGCGCACCACCACGCGCATCACGGTGGACGTCACGCGCGGCGTCTTCATGATCTCGGTCGCCGCCGAGCTGGCCGACATGCACCCGCAGACGCTGCGCATGTACGAGCAGCGCGGTCTGATCCATCCGCAGCGCTCGCCGAAGGGCACGCGCCTGTACTCGCAGGCGGACGTCGAGCGCCTGCGCCGCATCCAGGAGATGACCACCGAGCTCGGCCTCAACCTCGCCGGCGTCGAGCGGGTGCTCGCGCTCGAGGAGCAGCTCGAGCGCACCCAGGCACGCCTCCAGCAGCTCGAGGAGCGCAGCCGGCAGGTGCGCGAGGAGCTCGAGACGGAGCTCGAGCGGGCCCGCCGCACCCTGCGCGGGGAGCTCGTGCACGTGCCGCGCTCCTCGCGCCAGGTCGTCCGCGCCGCGGACGTCGCGCGGGCGCGCGGGTCGCGCGGGGCGTAGGCGCGCCGGCTCCTTCACCGGCGCGCCGGTGGTCGGGTGCGCCCGCGCTGTTGCGGGCAGCGGGGGAGGTGGATCGTGCGCCGGTGCCGTGTCCGGGCACCGAGGGAGGGCGCGCGGGCGGGGCCGGCCCGCCCGGACGCCTGGCAGGATCGCGTGTTCCCGCGCCGGTGCGGCCGACGTGGATGCACACGATTCGCGGGGCGCCCCGGGGCCCCGGCGCTACGTCGGTGTCGTGTGTGCTCGCATCGGTGCGGCCGACGTGGATGCACACGATTCGCCTCGCGCGGCCGCGGCGATATCTCGGCGGCGAGGCTTCGGGGAGGGCGGCTTGGGCCAGCTCCACGTCGGGGTCGTGTGCGTCCGCATCGGTGCGGCCGATGCCAATGCACACGATCGCCCGAGAGCTCCTCCTTGCCAAGAAAATCTAAGTCAGCTACACTTAGATCCGTGAATCCCGAACGCTTTACCGTCAAGACGCAGGAGGCGGTGCAGGAGGGCGTGTCGCTGGCCGCCGCGCGCCGCAACCCGCAAGCGATGCCCGAGCATCTGCTGCTCGCGCTCCTCGACCAGGAGGGCGGGGCGGTTCCCGGCGTGCTCCGCCGTGCGGGCGCCGACCCGGACATCGTGCGCGCCCGCGTCGATGCCGCGCTGCGCGAGCTGCCCACCATGGGCACCGGCGGCGAGGCCTCCCAGGTCTCCAGTGAGTTCGTGCAGGCGCTGCAGCGCGCCGAGGGCGTGATGCGCGACATGGGTCACCAGTACGTCTCGGTCCACCACGTGCTGCTCGCCCTCGCCGAGCAGGACGGCACCCCGGCCGGCGCCGCGCTGCGCGAGGCGGGTGCGACCCCCGAGGCGCTGCGCATCGCGATCGTGGAGGCCGTCGGCCCCCACGGGGTCAGCGACCCGAACGCCGAGGAGCGCTTCGAGGCGCTGCAGCGCTACGGCATCGATCTGACCGAGCGCGCGGCCGACGGCCGGCTCGACCCGGTGATCGGCCGCGACGACGAGATCCGCCGCGTCGTGCAGGTGCTCAGCCGCCGCACGAAGAACAACCCGGTCCTGATCGGCGAGCCCGGTGTGGGCAAGACCGCGATCGTCGAGGGGCTCGCCCAGCGCATCGTCTCCGGCGACGTGCCCGAGTCGCTCAAGGGCCGGCGCGTGATCTCGCTCGACATCGGGGCGATGATCGCCGGCGCGAAGTACCGCGGCGAGTTCGAGGACCGCCTGAAGGCCGTCCTCAAGGAGATCCAGGACGCGGGCGGCGAGATCATCCTCTTCATCGACGAGCTGCACACGATCGTCGGCGCCGGCGCCGCCGAGGGCGCCGTCGACGCCGCCAACCTGCTCAAGCCGATGCTCGCGCGCGGGGAGCTGCGCGCCGTTGGCGCGACCACGCTCGACGAGTACCGCAAGCACATCGAGAAGGACGCCGCGCTCGAGCGGCGCTTCCAGCCGGTGATGGTCGGCGAGCCGAGCGTCGAGGACACGATCGCGATCCTGCGCGGCCTGCGCGAGCGCTACGAGCAGCACCACAACGTCCGCATCCAGGACTCCGCGCTGATCGCCGCGGCGACCCTCTCGGACCGCTACATCGCCGACCGCTTCCTCCCCGACAAGGCGATCGATCTCATCGACGAGGCGGCCTCGCGGGTGCGCATCGAGATCGACTCGGTGCCCGAGGAGATCGACGAGGTCGAGCGGCGCATCCTGCAGCTCGAGATCGAGCGCACGTCGCTTGCCAAGGAGGAGGACCAGGCTTCCAAGGACCGACTCGAGGCGCTCGAGCGCGAGCTCGCCGACCTGCAAGAGCGCGCGGCCGGCATGAAGGCCGAGTGGCAGGCGGAGAAGGACCGCATCGCCGGCGCCGACGAGGTCCGCCAGCGCCTCGGCGAGGCCCAGCGCGAGCTCGAGCGGGCCACGCGCGAGGGGGACCTCGAGCGCGCGGCGCAGCTGCGCCACGGTGAGATCCCCGAGCTCGAACGCCGGCTCGAGGAGGCCCAGGCGGCCGCCGACGAGGAGTCCGACGCGCACCGCAGCTTCTTCAAGGAGCACGTCGACGCCGAGGACGTCGCCGAGGTCGTCGCGCGCTGGACGGGCATCCCGGTCAGTCGCATCGAGGAGTCCGAGACGGCGAAGCTCGTCCACATGGAGGAGCGTCTGCACCAGCGGGTCGTCGGCCAGGACGAGGCGGTCACGGCCGTGGCCAGCGCGCTGCGCCGCTCACGTGCCGGCCTGCAGGACCCCGATCGCCCGATCGGCTCGTTCCTCTTCCTCGGGCCGACCGGCGTCGGCAAGACCGAGCTCGCCCGTGCGCTCGCCGAGTTCATGTTCGACAGCCAGGACGCGATGGTCCGCATCGACATGTCGGAGTACATGGAGAAGCACTCCGTCTCGCGGCTCGTCGGCGCCCCGCCCGGCTACGTCGGCTACGAGGAGGGCGGCCAGCTGACCGAGGCGGTACGCCGGCGGCCCTACTCGGTCGTCCTGCTCGACGAGCTCGAGAAGGCCCACCCGGACGTCTTCAACACGCTGCTGCAGGTGCTCGACGACGGGCGACTCACCGACGGGCAGGGCCGCACGGTCGACTTCAAGAACACCGTCCTGATCATGACCTCCAACGTGGGGTCCGACACGGGCGACTACATGGCCGCGGTCCAGTCCCACTTCAAGCCCGAGTTCATCAACCGCCT
>DATKLF010000125.1:0-8393 GCA_035542555.1 Solirubrobacteraceae bacterium
CGTCGTTCGCGAGCTGGCCGGGCGCCCGGCGCTCGACGTGCTGCGCGAGGCGATCGAGGGCCTCGACCCGCGCGAGCGCGCGCTGATCGGCGGGGGGCTGCTGCTGGGCACCGTCATCGACGGCTCGGGGCCCGACTACGGACACGGCGACTTCCTCGTGCGCGGCATCGTCGGCGTCGACCCGCAAGCGGGCACGATCGCCGTCGGCGCGGACGTACGGCCCGGCCAGGTCGTCCGCCTGCACGCGCGCGACCGCGACTCCGCCGACCGGGATCTCCGCCAGGGGCTGGCGCTGCGCAACGCGGCGCTCGGCGGCAACGCCGCGGGCGCGCTGCTCTTCACCTGCAACGGCCGCGGCGCCTCGCTGTTCGGCGAGGAGGGCCATGACGTGCACGCCGTGGAGGACGAGCTCGGCGGCGCACCGGTCGCCGGGTTCTTCGCCGCCGGCGAGATCGGCCCGGTCGGCGGGGAGAACTTCGTGCACGGCTTTACGGCGACCGTCGCCGTGTTCGCCGCCTGACGCTGGCAGACTGTCGCCGATGGACCTCAGCGCACGCAGTGTGCTGCTCACCGGGGCGAGCGGCGGCATCGGTCATGCGGTCGCGCGCCGGCTGCACGCGGCCGGGGCCCGCCTGACCCTCACCGGCCGGCGCACGGAGGTGCTCGAGCCGCTCGCGGCCGAGGTCGGGGCCGACATGGTCGCCGCCGACCTGGCCGATCGCGCCGCCGTCGCCCAGCTGGCCGAGCGCTGCTCGGGGATCGACGTGCTCGTGGCCAACGCCGGCCTGCCGGCCTCGGGCGGGCTCTTCTCATTCGGCGTCGAGGAGATCGATCGCACGCTCGACGTGAACCTGCGCGCACCGATCGTGCTCGCGCGGCTGCTCGGCGAGCCGATGGTCGAGCGCGGCTCGGGCCACATCGTGCTGATGTCCTCGCTGGCGGGCAAGGCGACGAGCGGAGGCGCGTCGCTGTACTCGGCGACGAAGTTCGGGCTGCGCGGCTTCGGCCAGGCGCTGCGCACCGACCTGCGCGGCACCGGAGTCGGGGTGAGCGTCGTCTTCCCGGGCTTCGTGCGCGACGCGGGGATGTTCCACGACTCCGGCGCCACGCTGCCGGGCTTCGTCGGGACGAGCTCGCCCGAGCAGGTCGCCGCCGCGGTCGTCGACGCGATCGTCCACGACCGCGGCGAGGTCGACGTGGCGCCGCTGAGCATGCGCGCCGGCGTCAAGGTCGCCGAGCTCGCGCCGACCGCGGCCGCGGCGATCGCGCACCGCATCGGCGGTGCACGCCTGGCCGGCGAGCTCTCGCACGGCCAGCGCGCCAAGCGCTGACAACGAACGTCCCTCGCGGCGCCTCATGGGCGGCCGCGCGGGACGCTCGATGCGCCGGGTGTCAGCTGCGGGCCGCGCTCAGCGCGGGCGCGAGCAGCGGCGCCTCGCCGAGCAGCGTCTGGCTCGTCGCCGACTCGATCCGGACGCCGATGAGGTCGCCCGGCTGCGCGAACCCGGTGAAGTTCACAACCTTGTTGTGGCGCGAGCGCCCGCGCAGGCGCGAGGGATCGGTGCGCGAAGCCCCCTCCACGAGCACCTCGACCTCGCGCCCCACGAAGCGCTGCGCGCGCTCATGCGCACGGCGCTGGACGAGCTCCACCAGGCGTTCCATGCGCTCGACCTTGAGTTCGTGCGCCACCAGGCCCTGCGTCATCCCGCCCGCCTCGGTCCCGCGCCGCGGCGAGAAGATGAACGTGAACGCCGCGTCGAAGCCGACCTCGTCGACGACCTCGAGCGTGTGGGCGAAGTCCTCCTCGGTCTCCCCGGGGAAGCCCACGATGATGTCCGTCGTCAGCGCGCAGTCCGGGACGTGCTCGCGGATCAGCGCCACGCGCTCCAGGTAGCGGGCGCGGTCGTACGTGCGGCGCATCGCCTTCAGGACCCGCGAGGAGCCCGACTGCAGCGGCAGGTGGATGTGCTCGCACAGCGAGGCCAGCTCGGCGTGCGCGCGCACCACGTCCTCGCGCATGTCCTTCGGGTGCGGGCTCGTGTAGCGGAGGCGCTCGATGCCGGGGACCGCGTCGAGCACGCGCAGCAGCTCGGCGAACGACCGCGGGCGCCCACTGACCCCGCGCAGGTCGCGCCCGTAGGAGTTCACGTTCTGCCCCAGCAGCGTCACCTCGCGGACGCCGTCGGCCGCCAGGCGCTCCACCTCGCCGACGAGCTGGTCCAGCGGCCTGCTCACCTCGCGCCCGCGTGTGCTCGGGACGATGCAGTAGGAGCAGCGGCAGTTGCAGCCCACGCTGATCTGCACCCACGCCTGATGCTCACGCGCGCGCCGCGCCGGCAGGTCGGCGGTGAAACCCTCGAACTCGAAGTACCCCTGCGCGCTCAGCGAGTCCGACGTGAGGAACTCCGCCAGGCGCGCCACCTGCCCCGGGCCGAACGCCACGTCGACGAACGGGAACTGGCGGAAGACGTCCTCCTTGACCGACTGCGCCCAGCAGCCGCCGACGCCGACCACCACGTCGGGGCGCATGCGCTTGATGCGCTTGGCGTCGCCCAGATGGGCGACGAAGCGCGTGTCCGCGTGCTCGCGGATCGAGCAGGTGTTGAAGAGGATCACGTCCGCGTCCTCGCGCCGCTCTGCCTCGCCGTAGCCGAGCGACTCGAGCATCCCCTTCATCCGCTCGGAGTCGTGCTCGTTCATCTGACACCCGAAGGTGGTCACGTGGTAGCGCAGCCTCATCACTTCGCGTATTCCACCGCACGGGACTCGCGGATGACGGTCACCTTGATCTGGCCCGGGTACTCGAGCTGCTGCTCGATGTCGCGCGCGATCGAGCGCGCCAGCAGCGTGGCGCCGTCGTCGTCGAGTGCGCCTGGGGCCACGATCACGCGAAGCTCGCGCCCGGCCTGCATCGCGTAGACCTTGTCGACCCCGTCGTGGCGGGCCGCAAGCTGCTCGAGCTCGCGCAGGCGCTTGACGTACTGCTCCAGCGACTCCCCACGGGCGCCGGGTCGCGCCCCGGAGAGGGCGTCGGCCGCCTGGACGATCACGGCCTCGACCGTCTGCGGCTCCACCTCGTTGTGGTGGGCCTCCATCGCGTGCGCGACCGCCTCGCTCTCGCCGTGGCGGCGCGCCAGCTCGCCGCCGACCAGCGCGTGCGGACCCTCGACCTCGTGCGTCACGGCCTTGCCGATGTCGTGCAGCAGCGCGGCGCGCCGGGCGGTCTTGGCGCTCGCCCCGAGCTCGTCAGCCATCATCGCGGCCAGTTGCGCGCATTCGATCGAGTGCGCGAGGACGTTCTGGCCGTAGGACGTGCGGAAGCGCAGCCGCCCCAGCAGCCGCACGAGCTCGGGATCCAGCCCGTGGACGTCGGCCTCGAGCACCGCCGCCTCGCCCAGCTCGACGACGTGCTGCTCGAGCTCGCTCTTGGACTGGTAGTAGGCCTCCTCGATGCGAGCGGGATGGATGCGCCCGTCCTGCAGGAGCTTCTCGAGCGTCATGCGAGCGATCTCGCGGCGCACCCCGTCGAACGCCGACAGCACGACCGCATTGGGGGTGTCGTCGATGATGAAGTCGACCCCGGTCAGCGTCTCCAGGGTGCGGATGTTGCGGCCCTCGCGGCCGATGATCCGGCCCTTCATGTCATCCGCGGGCAGCTGCACGACGGACACCGTGGTCTCGGCCGCGTGGCTGCCCGCCAGGCGCTGCATCGCGACCGACAGGATCGAGCGCACGCGCCGCTCGGCCTGGCGCTTGGTCTCCTCGTCGACCTGACGCAGGATGCGCGCCTGATCGTGGCGGGCACCGTCCTCGACCTCCTTGAGCAGCGCCTGCTTGGCCTCCCCCGCGCTCATGCCCGCGGCGCGCTCGAGCGCGCGCCGATGCTGGTCGGCCAGCTCGCCCGCGCGCCGGCGGTCATCCTCGAGCGCCTCCTCGCGGCGCTCGAGCTCCGCCGCGCGCCGGTCGAGCTCGAGCGCGCGCTGGTCGAGCGAGCGCTCGAGGCTGCGCGCGTGCTCCTCGTGGCGGGCCAGCTCGGCTTCGCGGCCGCGCAGCTCCGCGTCGGCGTCCGGCACACCTTCCGCGCGCCCGCCACGCGCGCGCGTCAGCACAACTGCGGCACCGACGAACCCGATCGCCATGACGGCGGCCGCGATCACGAGCTGCATGGGCGACTCCCTTCTCTCCTGCGAGCGGCGCACGGGCCGACCCGATCCGGTCTGTGTCTCGGACGCGAGGTACCGGGTCGCTCGGGCGGCTCGGAGGACGGTGGGACGCGGACGGCGGGGCCGCGCCTCAGCCGGATGTCAGCGCTGGTCGACGGTCACAGGCGCCCCGCGCGCTGCGCCGGGGCCGGTGGTCGGAGTGCTCATGGTCGGGATGGATGGACGGTTCCGGGTGCTGCCGTTGTCAGATCGTCAGACGCCCTTGCGGGCCGGTTTCTCGCGTCCGGCCATCGTAGTACCGGCCCGCAGCTCCGGCAATCAGAACCGGTTTCGGAATGAGACGGGGCCTTCTCAGGCCAGCGTCACGAGCCGGTTGATCCGTCGCTGCTGGCGGTGCGCGTAGAGCGTGATCCGCAGCCGGTAGCTGCCCGGGGTCAGCTTCCGGGCCGGGATCAGGGTCAGCGCCTGCGCGAGGGTCGTGCCCATCCCCGCGGCGTAGGTCTGACCTGCGCGGCGCAGCTCGACGCGGGCCCAGCGCGAGCTGCGCTGGGCGGCGCTGGCGCGCTTGCGCAGCTTGGCGGTGGTCCTCGCATCGCCCGCGTCGGCGATGATCAGGCAGTTCGTTCCGGCGCAGCGCACGAGCGGGATCGGGCCGCCCGTAGGCGCTGTGGTGGTCGTGGGCTGCGTCGTGGTCGTCGGCGCCGGTTGCGTCGTCGCCCCCGTGGTGGCGGTCGTCGTCGTCCCGGGGTCGTCCGTCGTCGTGGTCGTGCCTGTGGTCGTCGTCGTGGTCGTACCGGTCCCGCCACCGCCGCCGGAGGACGGCGGGCCGGTCAGCCAGCGGATCAGTGCGTCGTCGGTGTCGGCAACGAAGATGTCGCCTCCGGGCCCGACGGCCAGCGCGCTCGGCAGGTTGAACGTCGCGGCGGTCGCCGCGCCGCCGTCGCCGCATGCCGGGGTGCTCAGGCACTCGTCGCCGGTCCCGGCGATCGTTGAGATCGTCCCGGCCGCGACGCGCCGGATCTTGTGGTCGCCGGAGTCGGCGATGTAGATGACGCTGCCGGAGACCGCGACGGCGAAGGGGTTCGTGAGGTTCGCGAAGGTGGCGGTGCCGCCATCGCCGCAGGGGCCGGTGGACGACGCGCAGCCGGCGCCCGTCCCGACGACCGTGCCGACCGAGCCGCTCGCGCTCACCCGGCGGATCCGGTTGTCGTAGGTGTCGGCGATGTAGAGGTTGTGCGCGTCGTCGACGGCGACGCCGCTGGGGTTGTTGAAGCTCGCGAGCGTCGCCGCGGCGCCGTCGCCGCACGCCTGCGTCGTGCCGCCGCAGACGGCGCCGGAGCCCGCGACCGTCGTGATCACGCCGCCGCTGACCTTGCGGACGCGGTTCGTCCCGCTGTCGGCGATGTAGAGGTCACCGTTCTGGCGGTCGATCGCCAAGCCACGCGGCGACTTCAGGTTGGCGTCGGTGGCGTTCCCGCCGTCGCCGCAGGAGGTCGTCGCGTCCGGGCAGGAGACGCCGTTGCCCGCGACCGTCGAGATGGTGCCGTCCCGCGCGAGCAGTCGGATGCGGTTCGTCCCGCTGTCGGCGATGTAGAGGCCGCCGTCGGCGCTGAGCGCAAGGCCGCGGGGATTGGACAGCTGGGCCGCGATGCCGGGCCCGCCGTCGCCGCAGGTGCCGGTGGCCGGGACGCACTGGGTGCCCGTGCCTGCGATCGTCGAGATCGCCCCGTCCGTTGTGACCTTGCGGATCTTCTGGTCCGCCGTGTCGGCGATGTACACGGTCCCGTCGGATGCCACGGCGACGCCGGCGGGGTTGTCGAGCATCGCGTCGACCGAGGATGGCCCGTCGCCGCACGCGGATGTCGGTGGGTAGCAGGTGATGCCGTTGCCCGCGATCGTCCAGATGGTGCGTCCTGCGGTCACGTACGACCCCGCGGGCGCCGCCAGCCACGCGACGACCACGCACGCCAGGGCGACGGCGATCGCGGCGGCGCGCACAGGTACCGGCGACCTGTCCCGGACGGGGCTCACGCTGGAGCCATCGGATCGATCGGCCGCCTCCTTTAGACGCGCGAAGCGAAACCCGTCGGACGGCCGACCACGCGGGCGGCGGCGATCGCGGCCTCAGCGGGGCTCGACGTAGAGGCTCTGCGCCGCCAGACCGATCGGCCCGCGCAGGTCGAAGAGCCGCGAGAACGCCAGCCCAGCCCCGTGCGCCTCGATCAGCGTGCGCGCGTCGAGCAGCACCCAATCGCCGGCAGGCTCGCGCGCGAGGTGGAGCGTGAGGTCGGTGTTCACGAACAGATGCTCGCCGAAGTCCAGGATGCTGGAGACCCCGTTCCCGAAGTCCGCGGCCGCCGCCGCGAGCTGGAGCGGGCTGGGCTCCTCACCGGCGACGAGCGGCCGCGCGAAGCGAAACCAGGCGTACGCCGGCCCGCCGCCGTAGGCCGTCCCGGCGGCGAAGCGGATCTCCATCGCGCTGCGGTGGAAGCCTTCGGCCGGCCCGTCCGTCGGGAACGGCGCGGACTGCGACTGCTCGGGACCGGGGCACGGCACAGGCTCGTCCGTGCGCGCGTCGGCCGGCAGTTCGACGGCGCCGCGCCGCAGGCGCACCGCACGCGCGCGGACGACGGCGCGCCCGCCGTCGCGAAGCTCGGCTTCGACGAGCTGCAGCCGGCGCCCCGGGCGAGTGACGCGAGCGACGGCCGTCAGCGGCCGAAGGGGCACGGGCCCGAGGAACTCGTACGTGATTCGCGCGACGGTCATGTCCGTCCCCGGCTCCGTCCACTCGATCTCGCGTGCGAGCAGCGCCGCCGGCGCCCCGCCGTGCTGGGCGTGCGGGTCCCACGGGCCGCGCGCGTGCGCGGTCGGCGCCCACGCTCCGCCGACGCGCTCGAAGACGGATTCGCTCACCCTCGCTCCGCCGCGGCCGCGATCTGCGCGATGACCTTCGAGAGCTGCCCGCCCTGCCAGGCGATCGGCGAGCGCCCGGGTTCCTCGACGACGAGCTGCGCGCCCGGGATCCGCGCCGCGTACGCCTCGCCGATTGCCAGCGGATGCCCGGGATCGGGCTCGTCGCGATCGGCGACGATCGCGACCGGGACGTCGATCTGCGCCAGGTCGTCGAGCGCGTCGAACGGCCGCGAGCGCGGCACGACCCGCAGCGCATCGGCGACCGCCTCGGGATGCTCGTGGGCTGCGAGGCGCTGGCGCAGGACGGTCAGCAGCGTCGCGCGCCAGGCCTGCGGCACGTCGGGCTCGCCATAAGCCGCGATGAACCCCTCGACACCGCCGCGGCGCAGGCCCTCGCTCAGCGCGTCCCAGCGTGCCAGCGACACGGCGTCGGCGTGAAGGTCCGGGTCGTAGGCCGGCGTGATCACGACGAGGCCGAGCACCCGGTCGGGATGTTCGAGTGCGACGCGCAGCGCGGTATGGGCGCCCATCGAGGCGCCGGCCAGTACGGCACGCCGGATGCCCGCCCCGTCCATCACGCGCAGCAGGTCGGCGGCGAGGTCCGCGTACTCGTACTCGCGCTGGTGCGGCGCGGGGTCGGATGAGCCGTGGCCACGCGCGTCGTAGGCGACGACGTGATGACCGGAGCGCTCGAGCGCCCGCGAGCCCATGACGACGTAGCGCAGCGTCGCAGTCAGCCCGTGCAGGAGGACCACGGGGGTTCCCGCACCGGCGCTGGCGATATGCAGGCGCGGCTGCGTCACGAACGCGAGTCGTATCACGGCGCTCGCCGCCGCCGATTACCCTCTGCGGATGGCCGTGATCGATGTCACCGAGCAGGACTTCCAGCAGCAGGTCATCGAGCGCTCGCGGACGACCCCGGTGGTCGTCGACTTCTGGGCCGCCTGGTGCGGCCCCTGCAAGGCGATGGCGCCGATCTTCGAGGCGGCGGCGCGCGAGATGGAGCCGCGGCTGCGGTTCGGCAAGGTGGACACCGAGGCCGAGCGCGAACTGGCCGGCCGCTACCAGATCCGCTCGATCCCGACCCTGATCCTGTTCAAGGACGGCCGCGAGATCGCGCGCCAGAGCGGCGCCTTGCCCGCGCAGATGCTCCGGCACTGGCTCGACCAGTACGTGCCGGCCTGATCGTTATTTCCAGATCGGTTTTCCCGAGCCCGGCAGTCCGAGCTTCGGCCACTTCTCCGTGACCGTGCGGATCACGTCGTCGCTCATCCGGATCTTGGTGCCCCAGGTGCGGCTGGTCTCGGGCGGCCATTT
>DATKLF010000126.1:0-16838 GCA_035542555.1 Solirubrobacteraceae bacterium
GGTCGACCGCTATCGCGAGCACAAGGTCCGCGAGGGCGTCCTGTCCGCAGAATCGATCAACAAGACGATCACGCGTCTCGGGCAGATCCTCGCCGTCGCCGAGGAACGCGACCTCATCGCTCGCAACCCCGTCCGCGTCAACACGCGCAACCGCAAGCTCAAGGCGAGTCGCCCACGGCCGGTCTACCTCGACACCGCAGAGCCGATTCTCGCGCTGCTCGACGCGGCCACCGACCTGGACGCCAAGCCCGAAGCACGAACCGCGGGCCGGCGCGCCCTGATGGCGACGCTCGTCTTCGCCGGGTTGCGCATCGGCGAGGCGTGCTCGCTGCGCTGGAGCGACATCGACCTCGCTGTGGGCCAGATCAGCGTCGGCGCGTCGAAGACCGACGCCGGCGTGCGCGAAGTGCGGATCGTTCCGGTGCTCCGCGAAGAGCTCACCACGCACAAGATGAGCGTGCGCTCCGCCGAGCCCGACGCGCTCGTGTTCCCGACCTCGACCGGTAGCCGCCGCGACAAGGACAACGCGCGCGAGCGCGTGATCCGCCCGGTCGTCAAGCGCGCCGGCGAGCTGCTCGCCGAGCGCGGCCAGGAGCCGCTGCCCGACGGCATCAGCGCCCACAAGCTGCGCCATACGTTCGCGTCGCTGCTCGTCGCCTGCGGCGAGGATCCCGCCTACGTGATGGCGCAGATGGGGCACACCGATCCGGCCTTCACGCTGCGCGTTTACGCCCATGCGATGCGCCGTGACGAGGATGTCCGCAAACGCCTCAAAGCCCTCCTCGAGGGCACTGATTGGGCACCATTGGGCACAATCGAGCGCCAGCGCGCCACGAAGCCCCGCCGGCCCGCCCGCCCCCGAAACGCCGAACGCCACGCAGGTGCAGGGCGTTCGTTCGATGGGCGCGGCTGGTTTCGAACCAGCGACCTCTCGCGTGTGAAGCGAGCGCTCTCCCGCTGAGCTACGCGCCCGTGAGCGGGCGGCCGGGAGTGGAGCATAGTGGGCCGGCCATGATGTCGCGGGGGCGTTGAGCGCGAGCTAGCCTCGCCGGATGGCGAAGGCGCTGCGCGTGGTGATCGGCGAGGACGACGTGCTCCTGCGCGAGGGTGTTGCGCGCCTGCTCGTGGAGGCGGGCTTCGATGTCGTGGCGCAGGCTGGCGACGCCGGCGATCTCGTTCGCAAGGGCCTGGCGCATCGTCCCGACCTCGTGATCGCCGACATCAACATGCCGCCCGGCAGGAGCGACGACGGACTGCGGGCCGCGCTTGAGCTGCGCGAGCGGCGGCCCGGAACCGGTGTTCTCATCCTCTCGCAGTACTACGAGGAGCACTATCTGCTGGAGCTGCTGGCGGAGGGACCGGACGGTATCGGCTACCTGCTGAAGGAGCGCGTCGGCGATCTGGAGAGCTTCGTTCAGGCCGCGGAGCGCGTGGCCGCCGGCCGCAGCGCGCTCGATGCCGAGGTCGTAACGCGGATGCTTGGCCGCCGCCGCCCCGCGAGCCCAATCGACCGGCTCACGACGCGCGAGCTCGACGTGCTGGCGGCGATGGCCGAGGGGAAGTCCAACAGCGGAATCGCCCAGGCGCTGTCCGTCAGCCAGGCCGCCGTCGAGAAGCACGTGACGAGCATCTTTCACAAGCTCGGGCTCGATCCTGCGGGGACCGAGCACCGCCGCGTACTCGCTGTGCTCGCCTACCTCCGCGAGAGGTAGGCGCGTGGAGCACGGGCCGCGGTGTCATAAGACGCCGTGCTGCGCGCGTGGCTCGGTTCGTCTGGCTGGGTGTGCGCCTCGGTGACAGGATCGGCGGCAGTCGCCATGGCTGATCAACTCGCTGCACCGCGCAGAACGGCCCACATCCATTGGGCCAGAGCCAGAGGTGCCCCACCGCGGCTCACCGTCGGGTCGGAATCGATCGCCGCAGCCGCGGTCTCGCTCGACCCGGACGCGCCCACGCCGCTGCATGCCGCACCGGGCGAGCTCCTCGCCGGCGGAATCGGAAGCGTGCTCGTCTGGCTGGTGGCCGACGAGCTGGCCGCGCGCCGCGCACCGGCGCGCGAGCTGAACATCGAGGTCACCTTGGAGGTGTCCTCGGGGCTGGGCGGCGACGCGCTGTTGTACGACAGCATCAATTGCAGGGTGCAGGCGTTCTTCCAGGGGGCCGGAGACGAGCCGCTCGCCGAGGCGGCGCGGCGGGCCGCCGATCGCTGTCGCCGTGGGCTGGGCCTCTCCGATGCGCCCCCGTTCACGCTCGAGGTCGTCACCGACTGATGGGCAGACGCGCACGGGCACCACACGGCGCTGGGCCACGCGTTCCACGACAGGAGGAAGCAGATGACGACATCGGCCACGCCCCAGCCGGCACCGCGTTCCAGGGACGCGTTGCGGGACCGGATCGGCTCGCTCATGCCGCGCGCCCGCGAGGATCTCGCCGCGCTCGTCGCGTGCAGGTCGGTGGCCGACCCGCGCCAGTTCCCGCCGGAGGAATGCGAGAAGGCGGCGCAGCTCGTGATCGACCGCTTCGCGGAGGCGGGCCTGCAGGAGGTGCGCCGCGAGCAGACTCCCGACGGCCACCCGGCGGTCTACGGGCACCTGCCGGCGCCGGCAGGTGCCCCGACGGTGCTGCTCTACTGCCACTACGACGTGCAGCCCCCGCTCGATGCGGACGGCACCGCGTGGAAATCGCCGCCGTTCGAGCTGACCGAGCGCGACGGGCGTTGGTACGGCCGAGGTGCCGCCGACTGCAAGGGGAACATCGTCGTGCACCTGACGGCGCTCCGCGCGCTGGGGGGTGACCTGCCGGTCGGTGTGAAGCTCATCGCCGAGGGGTCCGAGGAGCAGGGCACCGATGGCCTGGAGCGCTTCGTCCCCGATCATGCGGACCTGCTCCACGCCGACGCGGTCGTCATCGCCGACACGGGCAACTTCGCGGTCGGCGTCCCGACGCTCACGACCACCCTCCGGGGCGTGGCCGACGTCGTCGTCACCGTCAGCACGATGGAGGGCGCGATGCATTCCGGGATGTTCGGCGGGCCCGCCCCCGACGCGCTTCTGGCGCTCATCCGGATGCTCGACTCGCTGCGTGACAAGCGCGGCAACACGACCATCCACAAGCTGGACTGCGATGCGCGGTGGTCCGGCGTCGCGTACCCGCGCGCGCAGTTCCGCGCCGACGCGCACGTCCTCGACGGCGTGCGCGTGCTCGGAGACGGCAAGGTCGCCGACATGCTCTGGGCCCGTCCCGCGGTGACCGTGCTCGGCATCGACTGCCCTCCGGTCGTCGGGTCGGCCGGGGCCGTGCCCGCCCGCGCGCGTGCCCGCGTCAGCCTCCGCGTGCCGCCGGGGATGGACGCACGCAAGGCGCAGCGCGCGCTGATCCGCCACCTCGAGCGGGCGGCCCCCTGGCATGTCAGGGTCGAGGTGGAGGACGATGGCATCGGACAGCCGTTCGAAGCCGACACGTCCGGCCCGGCCTACGCCGCGATGCGCGAGGCGATGCAGGAGGCATTCGGGCGTAAGGCGACCACTGCGGGACAGGGCGGCTCGATCCCGCTCTGCAACGTCCTGCACGAGACGCTCCCCGAGGCCGAGGTGCTGCTCATCGGTGTCGAGGAGCCCACGTGTCTCATCCACGCCCCCAACGAGAGCGTGGATCCCGCGGAGATCGAGCGGATGGCACTGACGGAGGCGCTGTTCCTCGCCGGGTACCGGCGAGCTGCGTGAACGCCCCTCAGGCTTGTGGGCTCTCAGGCGGCGCGATGGGCGACGACGCTCGAGATCGACCGCAAGCGCTGGAGGCCCTCGCGCTCGATCTGACGGCAGCGTCCTTCGCCCACACCCAGCCATGCCGCGATCTCGCTGTGGCGGTGCGGCCTGCGGGAGTTGAGGCCGTAGCGGCGGACCAGGACCTCGCGGTGCCGTTCGGGCAGGAGGCCGAGCATGGCGGCGAGGTCCGCCTGCTCATCACGAGCGATGGCCCGCTCGCAGGGATCGACGCTCGCCTCGTCGGCAAGGACCTCCGCCAGCACGGCGTCTCCGTCGCCGATCGGCTGATCCAGCGACGCGGTGACGCGCGCGCTGTCGCGCAACCGCTCGACGGTCGCCTCCTCGAGCCCGGTGAGCTCGGCGATCATCCTGCTCGAGGCGGAGCGAGTGCCGCGACGCTCAAGTGATGACTCGGCGTTGCGAATCGCCGCGATGCGGCGTCGTGCCTTCGCGGGAACGCGGATCGGCCGGGCGTCCGCGAGCGCATCGAGCATCGCTCTGCGGATCCACCACACCGCGTAGGTGGAGAACTTGTGCCCGCGGCGGTGGTCGAAGCGCTCGACGGCGTGCAGCAGCCCGACGCTCCCCTGCTGGACCAGGTCGGCGAGCGGCACGCCGCGACCCCTGTAGGACGCCGCGACGCTCGTCACCAGCCCGAGGTTGCGCTCGACCATCTCGCGCCGCGCCTCCCCGTCCCCTCGCTCGACGCGCCTTGCCAGCAGCACCTCCTCGCAGGCGGTGAGGGGCCGCGCCCTCGTCGCGCTCATGGCCTGGGATTCTCCGGGCGCTCGCGCATCGTGCGTCCCTACGCCACGGCGGCGAGCGGGCGCTGCCCCGCCGCCGGCTGACGGCTCGCCGCGAGGTCGAGCGCGATGCGCGTCAGCTCCGCGAGGGCGGAGGAGGCCTCGTCGCGGCGTGCCAGCAGGGCGAAGCTCAGCGAGCGCTCCGGCTGGAGTCGGCGCCCCACCATCCCGGGCGGCGGGTCCGCCGCGCTGGTGAAGCCGAGCGCCGATCCAGCCGCGACGGCCGCGCGCAGGGCGGGCGGCGGGCCGCACGCAACCAGCCGCGCGTCGACGCCCATGGTCTCGACGAGGTCGGCGACCGCCCCGTCGAACACGACAGCATCACGGTGTCCGTGCACCGCCACGCGCGATCCGCTGAAGCGCTCGGGCGTCAACGGATCGCCATCGGCGAGCGGATGCTCGGCGGCGAGCAGGACCGTCCACGGCTCGGTGCCAAGCGTCACGGCGCGAAGATCGCCCGAGCAGAGTCCGGCCGGGGCCAGCACGGCGTCCAGCCGGCCGTTGCGCAGCTCACGCCAGAGCGCACCGCCGTATGCCTCGACCGTCGACAGCTCGATGCCCGGCAGCTCACGGACGACGGTCGCCAGCAGCTGCGGGGCTCCCGGCCAGGCGGCCTCTGCCGAGATCCCCAGCCTCAGCGAGCCGGTGATGCCCTCGGAGAGCTCGCGCCCGATCGCGGCCGCCGATTCGGCAGCCGCCAGCGTCGCGCGCGCGCGCTCGAGAAACAGCTCGCCTGCGTCCGTCAGGCTCACGCCCCTGACATGGCGGGTGAACAGTTGGACGCCCAGCTCAGCCTCGAGCCGACGGATCTGCGCCGACAGCCCCGGCTGGGCGACCCAGAGACGCTCGGCGGCTCGCGTGAAGCTTCGCTCCTCGGCGATGGTCACGAAGTACCGAAGGTGGCGTAGGTCCATGACCCAACTCCTCCCAGCTGTGTGCGGGGCGCTGCGCGTCGGCTCCTGCGGCGGACGGACGTTCGCAGGCTGGGTCGGCTGCGGACAGGGTGGCGCCCCGTAGGTTCATATCGGGTGAGCCGCGAGCCCAGACAGGGCTTTTCCGCAGTCGGTGGTAGGGCCGTCCCTACCACCGAACCGGCGCGCACCGGCTTTCTGAAAGCCGCTCTGAGCTAAGACAGGGGGAACTCCGCCTCCACGCACGTGCCGCCGCCGGGCGGGCTGTCGATTGCCAGTTGGCCTCCGAGTGCGACCACGCGATCGCGCAGGCCGAGCAGACCGCTGCCCTGCGGGCGGGCTCCGCCCACACCGTCGTCGTGCACCGAGACGCGCAACACGTGGTCGTCGGGACGCGCCGCCACCTCCGCGTGGATGGCTCCCGAGTGCTTGGCCACGTTCGTCAGGGCCTCCGCGATGACGAAGTAGGCGTTGGCCTCGATCTCGGGCGGGAACCGGCTCGGTGCCACGTCGATGCCGACGGGCACCGGCATGCGGGACACGAGCTCGTCGACCCCGGCGGCGAGCCCACCGCGCGCAAGGACGCTGGGAAGGATGCCGTGCGCGAGCTCACGCAGAGCGCAGTTGGCCTGCTCGGCGTGGCCGAGCGCCTCGCCGACGTACCTCCATCCGGCATCCGGCTGCGCGCTCTCCAGGGCCCGGCGTGCGAGCTTCAAGGTGATGATCGTGTGGACGAGGCGCTGCTGCGCGCCGTCGTGCAGGTCGCGCACGATCCGCCGTCGCGTCTCGTCCGCGCCGGCGACGATGCGGGCGCGCGAAGCCTTCACCTCGGCCTGTGACTCGGCGTTGGCGATCGCGGTGGCGGCAAGCTCCGTGAAGGCGGCGAGCCGCAGCTCTGCTCCGGTCGGAGCGGGGTGGTCGCTGCTCGAGAAGGCCGCGACGAATCCCCACAACGCGCCGTCGACCGTGATCGGCACGCCGAGTGCCGCGCGACGCGGCGCGTCTGTCCGCCCCTCGGGGGCTTCGATCCGAACCGGGTGCCCGGTCTCGCGCACGAGCTTGCCGACGGTGCCGTCGGGCAGCAGGTCGAGCACCGGGTCGCGCGTGCTCGCGCTCCAGCCGGCGACGACCGTGACCATGTGGCCGCGGTCGTAGCGAACCACCGCCGCGCTCTCGCACGAGAGCAGGAGGCCGGCCTCCTCGGCCACGGCCGCGAAGACGACGCGGGGCGCCGCCGCATGGGCGACGAGCGTGGCGACCCGCCTGAGCGCGGCCTGCTCGTCGGCGACCCGGCGCAGATCCTCGCGCGCCTGGGCGTTGGCGACCGCCGTCGACGCGAGCTCCGCGAAGGCCGTGAGACGCTCCTCCGTGCCGGCCGGCAGCGGGGCCTGGCCCGTGAGCGTGAAGACCTGCAGTGCGCCCCACACCCGCCCCCCCACGACGAGCGGCACCCCGACCACCGATCCCGCGCCCGCGCCGAGCCCGGTCTGCGTGACACGGCTCGTGTCCCCCCAGGCGACGCGCTCGACCCGCGCCGGCCGCCCCGTGCTCCGAACGATCGTCGCGGCGTCGCGGTCGCCGAGCTGCTGCGTCACCGGCAGCTCATCGTGCCCGAGGATCGCGACGGGCTCGTCCACTGGTCCCGATGCCCCGTGCGCCCTCCACACCGCGACCTGCGTGAGGCGGTCTTCCGGGCCGTAGCGCAGTACCAGGGAGCGATCGACCGACAGCAGGCGCCCGACCTCCTCCGCCACCGCCGCCAAGACAACAGACGGCTCCGCGGCCTCGGCGACCAGTGTCGCGACGCGATGCAGCGCGGCCTGCTCGTCGGCGACGCAGCGCAGCTCGGCTCGCGCCTCGGCGCTGGCCACCGCTGCGCCCATGAGCTCGGTGAACTCGCCGATGCGCGCCTCGCTGCCCTCGGGCAGCGCCTCCGGCCGGGTTGACGCGGCGATCGCGACGCCCCAGAGCTTCCCCTCCACGATGACCGGGGATCCGATGCCGGACCGCACGCCGAGTCCGAGCAGCCACGCGGCGACCGAGCCGGGCGGCCCGGCGAGATGCTCCACGAACGCGGTGCGGCCCGTGCGCAGCACGGAGATCGCCACGCCGGTGCCGCCGACGGTGAGTCGCTCGCCAACGGGGACCCTGATCGTCCCGGCCCCCCAGCCGCCCGTGATCGTCGCGAACGTCGCCGCGTCGAAGCGCAGCAGCGCAACCACGTCCGCGCGCAGCCGCTCTGCGATCTCCGCGGCGACGGCCGCGTACACCCGATCGCGCGGAGCTCCCCGCGCGACCAGCGTCGCCACGCGCTGCAATGCCGCGTGGTCTTCCGCGAGCAGTTCGACGCGCTCGCGTGCGGCGTCAAGCGCGCGGGCCGCCGCCTCGCTCGCCGCGCGAGCGCCCGCGGCCTCCCCAGGGCCCTCGGCCGGGCCCGCGCCGAACCGGCAAGCGTCTTGCATCACGCCCTCCGCACGACGGTAGCGCGCGGGCCGCGCTGCGCCAAGCCCGCGGCGGCACGGAGGACCGCTCGAAGCCGGCCGCGAGCTACCCGGTCATCCGGTTCCGAGCAGCGTCGCGAGCGGCGCGTTCGGCAGATCCGCCTTGTGCACGAACGCCCTGGCGCCGCTGCGGCGCAAGGCGTCGCCGGATCCGACATCCGATTCCACTGAGGTGAGCACCACGCAGGGGTTCCAGGGGAGCGCGGTCAGCAGTCCCGCCAGCGAGAACCCGTCACCGTCGGGCAGCCCGACGTCGACGAGGGCCGCCGCGGGTCTCGCGCGTCTCGCCACTGCCAGCGCCTGCGCGATGCTGGCGGCCTCGCCGACGACGACCAGCCCGCACGCTGCCAGCAGCCGCCCGGCAAGTGCACGGAAGACCGGGTCGTCGTCGACGACGAGGACGGTGGACATCATGGAGCGAGCATGGTGCGTCGCCGCGCAGCTGCGCGCGGTCGACGCACCGGCGCCCAGTGCTCCCTGGCTGCAGGCTCAGCTCTTCGCGGCCTCGCGCAGCTCGTCGGCGATCTCGTCCGTCGTCGCGTCGACCGTGCGCTTGACCACCTTGTCCGCCTTCGTGACCGCCTTCTCGAAGCCCTTCTCGAGCGTCGGCTCACCGGCCACGATCAGTCCCGCTTGGCCTGGTGTGAGCTCGTCGGCGGCCTCATGGAGCTCCTTGCGCGGGAGCGTCCCCCCGCCGAACGCCTCGGGGATCAGGTGAATGCGCGGCCGATCGAGCCGCTTGACGATGTGCGGCTTGCCGTTCTCCTGATCGATCACCGCGGCGTCGAACTTCCCGATGATGTCGTCCTTGTGCAGTTGCTCGATGGCCTGCAGGTCGCTCAGCGCGTCGTCGCGATTGCTGTAGATGCCCGTGTAGAGCACCATGTTGTCCGAATCCGTCATCGCCGCTCCAGTCTGGTCGGATGGTCGTCGAGGCCGAGTCGCCCTCGCCGTGTGAAGTGTCGCCCCCCGGCAGCGGGCTGGTCAGTCGGAATCGTTATGGCGCGTGACGGCGCGGTTATGTGCCGCCGGCCGCAGAGCCGAGCCTTCGCCGGCTCCGGCCTGGGGGTTGCGTGCAAGCACCCTCCTGGCATAGACGACCGAAGCGCCCAGCACGACGATGGAGGCGTACGGGAAGATGCTGTACGGCGCCGGCTGCCCGGGGTGGAAGAGCGCGACGAACGGGATCACGAGCGTCAGCGCGCCGAGCAGCGGCATGAGGACGTGGCGGATCGGGGAGAACGCTCGGCGGTGGTAGCGGCGCACGAAGACGGGGAGTGACGCGGCGGTCAGGACGTAGACGAACAGCACGAGGATCGTGCCCATGGTCGAGGATTCCGCGTAGAGGCTCACGGGGTTGGCCGAGCCGCCGAGCAGGCCCGTCACGTGGCACAGCCACCAGCACACGACGATGCCGAGGCCGACTGCGGCCATCGCGAGCAGCGCTGCGACCGGTGTCTCGCCGGGCGGGCGCGAGGTGCCCAGGCGCTTCGGGAGCAGTCCGGAACGCCCGCCGTCGAAGAGCATCCGCGCCTGCGCGTTGAGGGCCGCGACGAGGGTTGTGAGCACGGAGAGGATCCCCGCGAGCCAGGCGAGGATCGCGGCCGAGCCGAGGTAGTGATCGGCCATCTGCAGGAACGGGATCGACGCGCGGCCGATCGACGACGTGTCGTAGCCGTAGGCCACGATCGTCGTGTAGGCGAAGGTGACGAACAGCAGCGCGGCGATCGCGATCGAGATGTACAGGGCACGCGGGATCGTCCGCTCCGGGTCGCGGGTCTCCTCCGCGAGCGCCGGGCCGTTCTCCCAGCCGATGAACATGTAGAGCGCGAGCGGGAACCCGGCAGCCAGGCCCGCCAGGCCGCCGTTGACGTGCGACCAGGAGAACGGGGCGAGGGTCAGGTGCGCCCCCTCGCGCACCAGCACGATCAGGCACGTGATGACCATGATGCCGACCTGGAAGGCGAGCGCCACGGCCACGACCGCCGTCGACGGGCTCGCACCGCGCAGCGTGAGCGCGACCCCACCGGCCGTCATGACGAGCGCGATCGGCAGCCAGCTCGGGTCCCAGTCCGTGTAGTGCGCCAGCGTCAGCGCGATCATGCCGCCGGACATCGTGAAGACGCCGGCGATCGCGATGGTGTAGCCGACAGCGAGCAGCAGCGCGGTCGCCGCCCCGGCTCGCGGGCCGAGCGAGGTCTCGACGTAGGTGATGAAGCTCCCTGCCGAGGGCTCCATCCGCGTGAACTCCGCGACGACGAACGCCAGGAAGCAGACCGCGATCGCGGCGCTGATGATCGTCAGCGGCGCCCCGACGCCGGCCGTGACCGCGATGACGCCGAACGCGAAGTAGAAGTCGATGCCCGGGCCGATGTTCGCGACCGTCGAGGCGGTCACGTCCTTCAGCGTCAGCTCGCCCTGCGCGGTTGGCGACCGGGGCCGGTGTCGCGGGATCACGCGGCCATCGTAGGCCGGTGCGAGGCCGCCGCGCGGGCCGATCGCGCCCAGGTGAGGACAGCCCTGTGGACGAGGCGTCCGGCGGGGGGCCTACCCTGCGGCGCGATGTCGAGTACACCGCCCCCGCAGGATCCCGGCGAGCAGCCGACGACGCGCCAGCCGTCTGCGGGCCAGCAGCCCGGATACGGCCAGCAGCCCGCCTCTCAGCAGCAGTCCTACGGTCAGCAGTACCAGACGCCTGCGCGCGACGGCGGCGGGCGCAACCCGTGGCCCTGGGTCCTCGGTGCGGTGGCGCTGATCGTCGCCGGCGTGATCGCCGCGCTGCTGATCTCCAACAACAACAACAGCTCGACCAAGCCGACGGTCATCAACCGCACGACGACGGTCAAGGTCACGAACACGCTGCCCACGACGACGGTGACGACGACGTCCCCGGCCACGATCACCCGGACGACCACGACCTCCCCGACCGTGACGAAGACGACAACGGCGCCGAGCGGGGGCGCCACGGCCCCGTAGCGGCACAAAGCTGAGGCGCGCCCCGCGCGTCCCGGAGCGGCGCGGCGCGCCGCCACGCCCCCCAGGCGGCGCGCCGCGCAAATCTCCCACCGACGGCCGGGGCCCGCGTCGCGCGCCGTCACGTGCGTGCTACGGTCGTCGCGGACCGTGCTAGGCGGGGAGGTAGCGGTGCCCTGTCGCTCGCAATCCGCTCTAGCGAGGCCGAATCCCCTCTCGAGGGGCGCGGCCTGTGGTGCCGGCGCCACCCAGCGCGGTGTCGATGGCCCGGGTCCCGCACGACGTCGGTCCGTGAACCAGGTCAGGTCCGGAAGGAAGCAGCCTTAAGCGGTGCCCGGCGGGCGTGACGGGAGCTCCCGAGCCGGAGCCGCTCAGGACGGCGCCGCCCGCGGGGCGCGCTTCGATTGAGGGTGCACGGTCCGCCTGTCACTCGCCGCCGAGGACGACGACGTCGGGCGCGCAGTGCTCGTAGACGAGCCACGAGCGGTTCCCGCCCACGAGGTGGAACGTCGGCGGGGGCGGCGCGATCGACTGGTTCTCGTCGCGCGGGTCGAGGATGAAGTCGTGCGCGACGGCGGAGGTCGCGGGGCGTACGTAGGTCCCGAGCGCGTTGCGCCGCTCCTGGGCGCTGAAGATCCGCTGCGGCGGGACGTCCAGCCACAGCGCCAGCAGCGGCACCGGGCGGTGATTGGGCACGCCGACCGGGGCGCACCGGCGCGAGACCAGTCCCGGAGGCCGGTGCACAAGCGCGCGCAGGTCGTCCTGGATCTGGTCCTGGCGCGCGAGCGCGTGGCGCAGCGCGCGGATCCGCGAGACCTGCGCCGGCGTGAAGATGACGAGCAGCACCAGCACCAGGACGCCGAACCACGCCCACGGCCGCCGCCGCCGATCGCCCGCCGGCAGCGAGCGCCATCCGAACGCCCCGGCACCGCAGAGCACTGCGCCGACCGACGCCGGCAGCAGCAGGTAGCGCCCGAGGATCGGCAGGCCGGCCGCCGCCAGCAGCGTGAACGCCAGCAGGCTCACGATGCCCGCAGTGACCGCCAGGCGCACCCGCGACCGCAGCCACAGCCACGCGAGCACGAGCCCGCCGACGGCGCCGACGAGCACGGGCTCGCGCAGGATCTCCCCAATGCGTCGCGGGGCAGTGAGCGGCACTTCCCCGATGCCGGTGACGCGCCCGAGCTCCTCGGCGGTCGCGCGTGTGCCGGTCAGGGAGTGCAGCGGGTCGCCCGTGACCGCCCAGTCGGCCGCCAGCCACAGCACCGGCGCGCTCGCCGCCACCACGAACAGGCGCGCCACGCGCGCGGGCTCGCGCTCGCCGGCCCACACGAGATAGACGACGTAGACCCCCGAGAAGAGCCACGCCTCGGGACGGATGAGGCCGGCGACGGCGAGCAGCGCCAGCACGGGGAACCCGCAGCGCGGGCGGCGCGTCTCCGCGAGGAGGGCGCCCAGGACGAGCACGACATACGGGATGTCGACGTAGGCGCGCGCGCCGAAGTCGAGCACCGGCTGGCGCGTGAGGATGATCAGCGCCGCGAGCCCGCCTACCCACGGGTCGAACCAGGCCCTGCCGAGCGCGTAGACGACCCACCCGAGCAGCGCCAGCGAGACGAACGCGATGACGAGGACGACGGTCATCGTGGCGTCGCCGTGCACGCCCGCCCGCGAGTGCAGGCTCAGCGGCGAGAGCACGAGGCCGAGCAGCGTCCCCAGCGGGTGCGGCGTGGGCGCGATCGGGATGTCGAGGTCGGGGGTGCGGCCCTGCGCGAGCTCGCGGCCCCAGACGAGCGCGTAGAGGGTGTCGTAGTTGACGAGCCCCGTCCCGACGAGGAGCCAGATGGCGGCGGCGAGCGCCCCGATCCCCGCGGCGAAGCGTCCAGCGCGCACGCCGGGCACCCTACTTCGCGAGGCCTCGGGGCCGCCCCGCCGCGCGCCGGGAAGGGGTCTATATTCGGCAGCCCGTGTCCGCCGGCCCCTCGCTCTACCGCCGCCACCGCCCGCGCAGCTTTGCGGATGTCGTGGGCCAGGAGCACGTGGTGCGCACCCTGCGCAACGCGATCGAGCAGGGCAAGGTCCACCACGCCTACCTGTTCGTCGGCTCGCGCGGAACGGGCAAGACCTCGATGGCGAAGATCCTCGCCGCCTGCCTGAACTGCGAGCACGGGCCCACGGTCGAGCCGTGCGGGACCTGTGCATCGTGCGTGGCGATCCAGAACGCGACGTCGCTCGACGTCATCGAGATGGACGCCGCGTCGAACAACTCCGTCGACGACATCCGCGAGCTGCGCGAGAGCGTCGCGTTCGCCCCGGTCTCCGGGCGCTCGAAGGTCTACATCCTCGACGAGGCGCACATGCTCTCCTCGCAGGCGTGGAACGCCTTCCTCAAGACGCTCGAGGAGCCGCCGCCGGACACGATCTTCGTGCTGGCGACGACCGAGGCGGGCAAGGTCCTGCCGACGGTCGTCGATCGCTGCCACCGCTTCGACTTCACGCGCCCCACGGTCGAGCAGCTGTCGGTCGTGCTGCGCCGGGTGGCAGAGCAGGAGGGGATCGACATCGCGCCCGACGCGCTTGCGCTGATCGCGCGCCACGCGACCGGTTCCTTCCGCGACGCGCTCGGCACGCTCGAGCAGCTTGTGACGTTCACCGGGACGCGGATCACCGCCCAGGATGTCCTGGCGGTGCTCGGCGTGGCCGACGAGGACGTGCTGTTCGGCGCGCTCGACGCTGTAGCAGCGCACGACGCGCGCGCGGCGTTGGAGGCCGCGGCGCGGCTGGCCGACACCGGCCGCGACCTCTCGGTGGCCACGCGCGACCTCGAGATCCACGCGCGCGAGCTGCTCGTCGTGCGCACGTTGGGGGCAGTCCCCGCCGAGCTGCGCGTCACGCCCGACCGCGACGCACGTCTGCGCGAGCAGGCCGGCCGCGTGCCCGAGGGCCCCGTCGTGCGCCTGCTCGAGCTGCTCGCGGTCGCGCTGCGCGCGATGAAGGACGGGGCCGATCCCCGGACCCAGCTCGAACTCGCGCTCGTGAAGGCGGCCGCGCCCGAGGTCGACCCCTCGACGAAGGCGCTGCTGGCGCGCCTGTCGCGGCTGGAGGCCGCGCTCGAGCGCGGCTCGGCAGCGGCCGCCCCGGTGCCCGCGAGCACGCCGCGGGCTCCCGAGCCGCCGCCCGCCCCCGAGGCGGGGCCGAGCGCGGCCGCCCAGCTCGCGCCCGAGCCCGCACCGGCGGTCCCCGCGCCCGAGCCTCCTGCACCGGAGCCAGCAGCCGCAACGTCCGGCCCGGACGAGCGCGCGCCCGTCGCCTTGAGACTCGAGGACGTCGCCGACGTCTGGCCGGCCGCGATCGACACGGTCGGCGCGGACTTCTCGCTGCTCGCGGCGGCGCTGCGCAACGCGCGCCCGGTCGAGATCGACAGCGGCGTGCTGACCGTCGCCTTCGCGCAGGACGACAGCTTCAACCGCCGCATGGCAGCCGAGAGCGCCGACCACCGCCGGGCGCTCACCGACGCGATCGCGGCGCTCACCGGCGCCCGCCTGCGGCTCGACTTCCAGCTGCGCGATCTCGGTGAGCCGCTCGCGCCGCCCGAGCTCGGCGGCGACGAGCTGGTGGCCCGCATCGTGCGAGAGTTCGACGCCGAGGAGATCGAGGCCGAGCCGGCCGACGAGGCCGCGCCGGTCACCGCCAAGAACGATGAAGGTGTGGCCTGATGCCCCAGCCGAACATGCAGCAGATGCTCAAGCAGGTCCAGAAGATGCAGCAGGACATGCTGGCAGCCCAGGAGCAGCTCAAGCACGAGGTGGTCGAGGCGTCCGCCGGCGGCGGGATGGTCACCGTCCGGATCAGCGGCGACCTGGTTGTGCAGGCCGTGACGATCGACCCCGAGGCGATCGACCCGGAGGACGCCGAGCTGCTGCAGGACATGGTCACTGCCGCCGTGAACGAGGCGATCCGCGCGGCACAGCAGCTCGCGGCCGACCGCCTTGGCCCGCTGACCGGCGGGCTGGGCGGACTCGGCCTGCCGGGCATGTAGGAGCACCGCATCCACGCCCCGCCCGTCCAGCGCCTCATCACCGAGCTCGGCAAGCTGCCGGGCATCGGCCCGCGCACGGCGCAGCGCCTGGCCTTCCACATCCTGCGCAGCGAGCCGCAGGACGCGCTCGCGCTCGCCGACGCGATCCGCGACGTGAAGGAGCGGATCGGCTTCTGCGAGGTGTGCTTCAACCTCGCCGAGGGGCCGCGCTGCGTGATCTGCCTCGACACGCGCCGCGACGCCGGCGTGATCTGCGTCGTCGAGGAGCCGGGCGACATCATCCCGATCGAGCGCACGCACGAGTTCCGCGGGCGCTACCACGTGCTCGGCGGCGCGCTGTCGCCGATCGACGGGGTGGATCCCGAGCATCTGCGCCTGGAGGAGCTGTACACCCGCGTGTGCGGCCCGCCGGCCCCTGAACCGCCCGTGCGCGAGGTCGTCCTGGCGACGAACCCGACGACGACCGGCGAGGCGACGGCGCTGCACATCGCGCGTGCGCTGCACGAGCGCGCGCCGCAGGTCGCGGTGACGCGGCTGGCGTCCGGCCTGCCCGTCGGATCGGACCTCGAGTACGCCGACGAGGTCACGCTGGGCAAGGCGTTCATGGGTCGCCGGGCGGTCTGAGCGTCGCGGCCGCCGCACGCGGCCCCGCAGTAGGCCGCCGGGAACCCAACGCGCTCCCAACATGACGGCAGCCACCGGCCAATCCGGCCTTGCCCGACGGCTCACCGGTTTGCGGCACGGTGGAGCCATGGAGGCGCACGAGCTCGATGCGATGCTGGCCCATGACGAACGCCACTGGTGGTACCGGGGGCGCCGCCGCGTGTTGCGGGCCGAGCTCGACCGTCTGGGTCTGCCCCGCGAGGCGCGGCTGCTCGACGCCGGCTGCGGCTCGGGGCGCACGCTCGTCGAGCTGGCGCACTATGGGCGTGTGACCGGCCTGGACGCGAGTGCGGTCGCCGTGGCGGCGGCCCGCCGGCGCGGCTTCCCCGACGTCCATCTCGGGGCGGTCGAGGAGCTGCCCTTCCCCGACGCGAGCTTCGACGCCGTCACCTGCCTCGACGTGATCGAGCACACGCCCGACGACGTCGCGGTGCTGCGCGAGCTCCTGCGCGTTACGCGGCCCGGCGGGGCCGCCATCGTCACCGTTCCGGCGCACCCGGCGCTGTGGTCGAACCACGACGTCGTCAACCAGCATTACCGCCGATACCGGCGCGCGCAGCTGCTCGACGCGGCGCGGGGCGCCGGGTACGAGGTCAGCAGCGAGACGTACTTCCACATGCTGCCGCTCGTCCCGGCTGCGGTGGTCCGCCGGCTGCAGCGTCGTCGCCCGGCGCCGCGCGTGCGGTCGGACCTCACGCTGACGCCGGGCTTCGCGGACGGCCTGCTCGAGCTGCCGCCGGCGCTCGAGGCGCGGCTGATCGGGCGCGGGCTGCGCGTCCCGGCGGGCCTGTCGCTGCTGGCGGTCCTGCGCCGGCCGCTGAACGTCCAGGACGTCGTCGTCGCACCGGGCGCGCGGCGGCGTCCCGCCGTCCTCGCTGCAGCGTGAGGTCGCAGCGCACGGCATGACGACGCAGGTCATCACCGCTCCCCGCCCGGCGCGCGCGATCGCGGTCGCGGCCGGTGGCTGGACGATGCGTGTGCTCGGCGTCGCGTCGCTCGCGGGATCGGTGGCGCTGTCGCTGTGGCTCGTCCTCGCCGCGACGGAACGGCCGTCGATCCTCTCCGGCACGGCGCGGCACGCGCGCTTCGCGCGCTGGCTCGTCGGCCCGCTCGCGCATCGCCTCCCGGGCCTGTCCGCCGCCAACCTGCGACTCGAGCACGACCTCGTCGTCGTGCTGATCGCC
>DATKLF010000127.1:0-6272 GCA_035542555.1 Solirubrobacteraceae bacterium
CGGTCCTGCTCGCCTGCCTGCTCGCGCTCGCCGCGCCGGCCGCCGCGAGCTCCGTTCCGCCCGGCTTCTTCGGCGTGATGGCCAACGGGCCGCTCGAGCTGCCGCAAGTGAACCTCGACGCCGAGTACGCCGTGATGCACGCCAGCGGCGTGCAGAGCATCCGCGTGCCGACGCTGTGGCCGCAGATGCAGCCCTACCGGACGCTCGACCAGGTGCCCGCGGCCGACCGCGCGCGCTACACCGTCGTCGACGGCGTCCCCACCGACTTCAGCACGATGGACGGGCGCGTCGCGGCCGCCGCGCGCAACGGACTGGACGTCTTGTCGCTCGTGCTGGAGACGCCCGCCTGGGCCGCCCGGAACCCGTCGAACGTCTTCTCGCCGCCGCGCGACGACGCCGACTACGCGCGCTTCCTGCGCGCGCTCGTCGGCCGCTACGGGCCGCAGGGCAGCTTCTGGGCGCAGAACCCCGGCGTTTCGAAGCGCCCGCTGCGCCTGTGGCAGATCTGGAACGAGCCGAGCCTGCCGCGCTACTTCCCCGTCAAGAGCTTCGCGCGGCCGTACGTGCAGCTGCTCGGGGCCGCGTACAGCGCGATCAAGGCCGCCGACCCGGGCGCGACGGTCGTCACCGCGGGGCTGCCGAACTTCTCCTGGCGCGACCTCGAGACGATGTACAAGGCGGGGCTGCACGCCAAGGGGCACTTCGACGCGGTCGCGGTGCACCCGTTCACCGGTCGGCCGTCGGACAGCGTGCGCATCCTGCGCTACGTGCGGGCGGTGATGGACCGCAACGGCGACCGGCGTGCCGCCATCTGGGTCACCGAGGTCTCATGGCCGTCCGGACGCGGGAAGGCGCAGTCCAACCAGCGCTGGGTCACCACGCCCGCCGGCGAGGCGGTGAAGGTGCGCCAGGTCTACGAGGCCTACGCGAAGGCGGCGCGCTCGCTGAAGCTGCACCGCGCCTTCTGGTACGCGTGGGCGACGACCGACCGCGACTCGCCGAACGCCTTCGACTACGCCGGCCTGCGCACGTACACGCCCGCCGGCCGCTTCATCAGCAAGCCCGCGCTGGCGGCCTACCGGGCGGTCGCGCTGCGACTCGAGGGCTAGCACACACGAACGTCTGTTCGCCTCTCTAGACTGGGCGGCGATGCCGCCATCCGACACGATCGTCGTCTCCGGCGCTCGTGAGCACAACCTGAAGAACGTCTCGCTCGAGCTGCCGCGCAACGCGCTGGTGGTGATCACCGGGCTGTCCGGATCCGGGAAGTCCTCGCTGGCCTTCGACACGATCTACGCCGAGGGGCAGCGGCGCTACGTCGAGTCGCTGAGCGCCTACGCGCGCCAGTTCCTGGGGCAGATGGACAAGCCCGACGTCGACTCGATCGAGGGCCTCTCGCCGGCGATCTCGATCGACCAGAAGACGACCTCGCGCAACCCGCGCTCGACCGTCGGCACGGTCACCGAGATCTACGACTACCTGCGCCTGCTGTGGTCGCGGGTGGGTCATCCCCACTGCTACAACTGCGGCGCGCCGATCGCCGGGCAGTCGGCCGAGCAGATCATCGACCAGGTGATGGAGCTCGAGGAGGGCACGCGCTTCATGGTGCTCGCGCCGGTCGTGCGCGGGCGCAAGGGCGAGTACGGCAAGCTCTTCGAGGAGCTGCGCGCCGACGGCTTCGCGCGCGCGAAGGTCGACGGCGAGCTGCGGATGCTCGAGGACGGCATCGAGCTCGACAAGAAGTACAAGCACGACATCTCGGTGGTCGTCGACCGCCTCGTGATGCGCACCGACCTGCGCAAGCGCCTGGCGGACTCGATCGAGACCGCCGTCGGCCTGGCGGACGGCATCGTCGAGATCGAGCTCGTGCCCCGCGACGGTGAGGGGGCCGGCGCGACGCTGACCTTCTCCGAGAAGTTCGCGTGCCTGAAGTGCGGCACCTCGATGCCCGAGCTCGAGCCGCGGATCTTCTCGTTCAACTCGCCGCACGGCGCATGCGAGCGCTGCACCGGCCTGGGCTCGCAGATGGAGATCGACCCGGACCTCGTCGTCCCGGACCCGTCGCTGTCGATCGGGGAGGGCGCGATCGCGCCGTGGGCCGGCAGCTCGTCGCAGTACTACGACCAGATCGCCGAGGCGATCTCGCGCGAGTACGGCGTCGACCTCGACGCGCCGTGGGACGAGCTTCCCGACGAGCACCGCGACCTCTTCCTACACGGCACGCGCGGCGAGCGCGTCCACATCACCTACCGCAACCGCTACGGGCGCGAGCGCTCGTATGCGACGCGCTTCGAGGGCGTCGTCGACAACCTGCAGCGCCGCTACCGGGAGACCGACTCCGAGGGGATGCGCGAGCGCATCGAGGAGTTCATGGCGGTCGTCCCGTGCCCGGCATGCAAGGGCTCGCGGCTGCGCCCCGAGTCGCGCGCGGTGCTCGTCGGCGGCATGGCGATCCACGACTTCACACGCCTGTCGGTGCGCCAGGCGCTGCGCTGGGTCAACGAGGTCCAGCTCACCGACACCGAGCGCCACATCGCGCGGCTGATCCTGCGCGAGATCGAGGAGCGCCTGCGCTTCCTGGAGAACGTCGGCATCGGCTACCTGTCGCTCGATCGCGCGGCGTCGACGCTGTCGGGCGGCGAGGCGCAGCGCATCCGCCTGGCCACGCAGATCGGCTCGGCGCTCGTCGGCGTCCTCTACGTGCTCGACGAGCCGTCGATCGGCCTGCACCAGCGCGACAACTCGAAGCTCATCCACACGCTCGAGCGGCTGCGCGACCTCGGGAACTCGGTGCTCGTCGTCGAGCACGACGAGCAGACGATGCGCGCCGCCGACTGGCTCGTGGACCTCGGCCCCGGCGCCGGCGAGCACGGCGGCAGGGTCATCGCGCAGGGCACGGCGGAACAGGTCGAACGGGTGGCCGAGTCGCTGACGGGGCGCTTCCTCTCCGGCGCGGAGAGCGTCGCGGTGCCCGAGCGGCGGCGCGCGCCCGCCGGCAGCCTGGAGGTCCGCGGCGCGCGCCAGCACAACCTGCGCGGCATCGACGTCACTGTGCCGCTCGGCGTCTTCACCGTCGTCACCGGTGTCTCGGGGTCCGGGAAGTCGACGCTCGTCAACGAGGTGCTCTACAAGGCGGTCGCGAACAAGCTGCACCGCGCGCGCCAACGTGCCGGCGGCCACACCGCGGTGCTGGGGCTCGACCAGCTGGACAAGATCATCCAGGTCGACCAGTCGCCGATCGGCCGCACGCCGCGCTCGAACCCGGCGACGTACACCGGCCTGTTCGACGTGATCCGCGACCTGTTCTCCAAGACCCCGGAGGCGCGGGCGCGCGGCTACAAGCCGGGCCGCTTCTCGTTCAACGTCAAGGGCGGGCGCTGCGAGGTCTGCAAGGGCGACGGGCAGATCAAGATCGAGATGCACTTCCTGCCGGACGTCTACGTGCCGTGCGAGCAGTGCCACGGCAAGCGCTACAACCGCGAGACGCTGGACGTGCGCTTCAAGGGCAAGACGATCGCCGACGTGCTCGACATGCCGGTCGAGGAGGCCGTCGCGTTCTTCGCGAACATCCCGAAGATCCGCCGGCGGCTGGAGACGCTGAACGACGTCGGCCTGGGTTACATCCGCCTGGGCCAGCCGGCGACGACGCTCTCCGGCGGCGAGGCGCAGCGCGTGAAGCTTGCGACCGAGCTGTCGAAGGTCGCGACGGGCCGTACGCTCTACATCCTCGACGAACCGACGACGGGCCTGCACTTCGCCGACGTGCAGCGCCTGCTCGACGTGCTGCACCGGCTCGTCGAGCAGGGGAACTCGGTCGTCGTCATCGAGCACAACCTCGACGTGATCAAGACCGCCGACCGGATCATCGACATGGGCCCGGAGGGCGGCGAGGAGGGCGGCACCGTCGTCGCACACGGCACCCCGGAGGAGGTCGCCGGGACCGCCGGCTCGCATACCGGCGAGTTCCTGCGCGCGCTCGTCGAGCCGGCGAAGCCACGGGGGCGGCGCGGCGCGCGGCCGCGGCGGGCCGCGGCGAAGGCCGCCGCGTGAACGACGCCCGCCTGTGGTGGGTGAAGTGGCGCTGGTACCAGCGCAACGCGCATCCGTGGAACCGGGCCCGGATCCACGCCGAGTTCGCGCGCCGGCGCGCCTTCGTCAAGTGGCCGGTGAACGGCGAGGTGCTCGAGCTGCTGCGCTCCGGGCGCCTGCAGCTGGGCGAGGGCACGCTGCTGGAGCCGGGGGTGTGGCTCACCGGCGGCGAGCGCGGGCGGATCACGATCGGCGCGGGCGTCTTCCTCAACCAGCAGGTGATGATCGCCGCGACCGATCACGTGGAGATCGGCGACCACTGCATGCTCGCCAACGGATCGTTCGTGACCGACGCCGACCACCGGCACGACGATCCGACGAGGCCGATCACGTGGCAGGGGTTCACGTCGAAAGGGCCGACGCGCCTGGAGGACAACGTCTGGCTGGGGGCGCACGTCGTCGTCACCAGCGGCGTGACGATCGGCTCGCGCTCGGTGATCGGCGCGAACAGCGTCGTCACGCGCGACATCCCGCCCGGCGTCATCGCCGCCGGGGCGCCCGCGCGGGTGATCCGCGAGATCGCGTTTACGGGTGGGGCGTAGCCGCCGGGCCCCACGGTGGGGCGGGGCTCTGCGCGCAGTAGCGTTCGGGCGGTGACCGCGTCGATTGTCGCCCGGGACGCCGCAACCGGCGAGCTCGGCGTGGCGGTGTTCACCGCCTACCCGAGCGTGGGGATGCGCGTGCCGTTCACGGAGCCCGGCGTAGGGGCCGTCGCGGTCCAGTCGTTCGCCCCGCGCCGGCTCGGCCCGCGCGCGCTTGAGCTGCTGCGCGCCGGTGCAGGCGCCGCAGCGGTGATCGAGGCGCTGGCCGCCCCCGAGGACGCGTCGGACACGTGGCAGCTCGCCGTCCTGCCGGCACGGGGCGAGGCGGCCGGCTTCACCGGTGCCGGCTGCGTGGGGTTCGCGGGGGAGGCGACGGGGCTGGATTGCCGCTGCCAGGCGAACATGATGGCGGCGGCGGGCGTCCCCGAGGCGATGTGCGAGGCGTTCAGCGCCGCTGAGGGCGAGCTTGCGGTGCGGCTGCTGTCCGCCCTGGAGGCAGGCGAGCGGGCCGGCGGGGACGCCCGCGGCAGGATGTCCGCAGCGCTGGTCGTCGCCCCGTCGGAGGGGGAGCCGTGGGAGCGCAGCGCCGACGTGCGCGTTGACGTCCACCCCGATCCGCTGGGGCAGGTCGCGCGGGCGCTCGCCATTCACCGCGCTTTCGCGCTGATGGACCTCGCGGGGGAGCGCGCGGCGGTGGGCGACGGCGAGGGCGCCGCGCAGGCCGGTATGGCGGCGCTGGCCCTCGCGCCCGACGACGCGCAGCTGCTGCTCTGGATCGGTCTCGGCGCCGCCACGGGGAACCTCGAGTTGGGTACCGGGCTCGTCCGCCGCGCGCTCGAGCTGCAGCCGTCGCTCGCGCCGCTCCTCGGCCGCATCCCGGCGGCCGTGATGCCCGCCGCCCCGGCCGTGCGCGAGCGACTCGCGCACGACGGGCAGTAGCGCCGGCCGCCACCGAACGTCCCTCGCGGCCTCCTATGGACGGCCATGAGGGACGCTCGTCGTGGGCGGGTTCACACCTCGTTCGCATCTCTGGGGCCGTCCAGCGTCCCGCGTTGCCGCCCATGAGGGGCCGCGAGGGACGTTCGAGGGTGGTGGGTGGCGCTCTGCGGCGGGGGAGCGCCTCAGCGCGCGGCCAGCGCGGCGCGGAACTCCGCGAGCTCGGCGGCGTCGATCGAGTAGCCGTGCTCGGGGCCCGGGTAGGTGCGCTCGCGGACCTCGCGCGCGTACTGCGCGACGCCGGCGGTCATCTCGTCGAGGAGGCTCGCGTAGCGCTTGACGAAGCGCGCGCCGAGGCCTTCGCGGATGCCCAGCAGGTCATGGAAGACGAGCACCTGGCCGTCGACGGCGGGGCCGGCGCCGATCCCGATCACCGGGATCTCCATGCGCGGCATCAGCGCCTCGGAGACCGCCGACGGGATCGCCTCGAAGACGATCGCGAAGCAGCCCGCCTCCTGCAACGCGAGTGCCTCGTCGGCGATGCGCGAGGCGGCCTGCGCGGTCCGTCCCTGCGCCTTGTAGCCGCCGAGCGCGGTCGAGGTCTGCGGGGTCAGGCCGACATGGCCCATCACGGGGATCCCGGCGCCGATGATCGCCCGCGCGCGGCGCACGGAGACCTCGCCGCCGCCCTCGAGCTTCACCGCG
>DATKLF010000128.1:0-13689 GCA_035542555.1 Solirubrobacteraceae bacterium
CGCGCCCTCCGCCGGCGGCCCGGTCGGCCACGAGAGCGCGCGCGGTCGCCCGCCGGCCCGAGCGGCGGCCTCGCGCGCGCCGGCCCAGCCGGCGAGGTGGCCTTCGCGGTCGAGCAGCTCGGGCGGGATCTCGGAGATGAAGCGGCTCGGCAGGCTCGACGTCGGCGACCCGAACACGGTCCGCCGCCGCGCGTAGGTGAGATAGAGGTCACGCATCGCGCGCGTGATCCCCACGTAGCACAGGCGCCGCTCCTCCTCCAGCGAGCCCTCGTCGATCGAGCGCGAGTGGGGGAAGATCCCCTCCTCGCAGCCGATCATGAAGACGATCGGGTACTCGAGGCCCTTGGCGTTGTGCAGCGTCATGAGCGTCACGAGGCCCTCGTCGTCGCGGCGCGTGTCGGCATCGGCGACGAGCGCCACCTCCTGGAGGAACAGCTCGAGCCGGTCGTCCTGCGCGGCGTTCGCCGCGTCGAACTCGCGCGCCGCCTCGGCGAGCGCCTCGAGGGTCTCGAGCCGGCCCTGCGCCTCGATCGTGCGCTCGGCCTCGAGCCAGTCGTGGTAGCCCGTCTCGTGGATGACCGCCTCGAGCAGGTCGCCGACAGGGACGCGTTCCTCGACGCGGCCGCGCAGCGACTCCATCGTCGCCATGAAGCGCGTGAGCGCCTTCACGGCGGCGGCCCCGAGGCCCGGCACCGCGGCCGGGTCGGCGGCGGCCTCCCAGACCGTGATCCCCATCGTCTGCGCGTGCGTCAGCACGCGCGACAGCGACGTCTGCCCGATGCCGCGCCGCGGCGTGTTCGCCACCCGCTGGAAGCTCACGGCGTCCTGCGGATTGGCCAGCAGCGTCAGGTAGGCGAGGGCGTCCTTGATCTCGGCGCGCTCGTAGAACTTCGTCCCGCCGATCACCTGGTAGGCGATCTCGCGGCGCACGAGCGTGTCCTCCAGCACCCGTGACTGCGCGTTCATCCGGTAGAAGACCGCGATCTCCGCGCGGGAGAGCCCCTCGTCGACGAGCCGCTCGATCTCCCCGGCGACGTAGCGCGCCTCGGCGTGCTCGTCCTCGACCTCACGCACGACGATCGGGTCGCCCTCGCCCACGTCCGTCCACAGGTGCTTGTGCATCTGCTCGCGGTTGTGCTCGATCACCGCGTTTGCGGCGCTGAGGATCGTCTGCGTCGAGCGGTAGTTCTGCTCGAGCTTGACGGTCGCGGCCGTCGGGAAGTCCTCCTGGAAGTCGAGGATGTTGCGGATGTCCGCGCCGCGGAAGCCGTAGATCGAATTGTGGGTGACGAGCCCCTCGGCGATGAAGTTGTGCGTGCGCTCGACGTTCAGATCGAAGACCGGCCGGTCGAGCGGGATCACGCGAGCCTCTTCGACGACGTCGTAGCCGCCGCCCGCGTCGAACATGGCCATCCCCCGCCGCACGGACGCAGCGGGCGTGAAGGGCAGCGTGTTCTTGCCCGGGCGGTCGATGTTCGCCCCCAGCCGGGCCATGAGCCGGCGTTCGACAGGGAGGACCGACTCGATCCGGCGCACCAGGTCCATCGCACGGCCGAAGTCCGCGACCGCGGTCTCGAACCGCCAGCTGCTGGAGCCGGCCTTCGCCGGCCGGACGGTCAGCCCGAGCGACTCCAGCGCACGCCGCGCATCGGCGTCGCGCCCGCCCACCGCCACCGTGTGCATCGGCGTGCCGCCACGCCGGTCGGCGCACAGCGTCACCGTGATGGTGCGTCGGCGCCCCTCGAACCCCCGCGGTGTGTGGTGCGGGTGCTCGATGTCGAGCGCGTAGTCGTGCAACAGCCGGCGGCCGCCCGAGTCGGTGTCCAGCGAGAAGAACAGCCGGTCGAGCAGCTCCTGGTCATTGACGAGCCCGTTGACGCTCGCGCCGCGGCGCGCGACGAACGGCAACGTCGGAAGCTGGTAGCGCAGGGAGAGCTGCGCTTCGAGCGCGCGCGCCTCGGCTTCGCGGTCGTGCACCGAGACGACCCATGCCGCGTCCGCGTGCTCCTGCCGCGCGCGCAGCTGTACGCCCGACACGGGCCGCGGCGTTCCCCGCTCCGGCCAAGTGCGAGTAGTGCCGACCCGGAACCCGTGGGTGCGCCGGCGCATGACGTACGTCATGTGGAGCTGCGGGCTCATCCCCTGCCGGAAGCCGGCGAAATGGGTGTGCTCAGGCGTTGAGACGATCCGCCGCCCGCTGCGCGTACGGATCTCGACGCCGAACGTCGACATCGAACGGTGCACCGCGGACACCCGCGCGGGTCGGTAGTCGCCACTGCCGAAGCACGAAAGGACATGATCGCCGGGGCGGATCGTCTCGATCGCCCGCTCCGAGCCGTCGGCCATCGTGACGCGCGTGCCCTCCACCAGGCACTGCGCGTCGTCGCCCACGACCACGAGGTCCGGCGACTCGCCGGGCGAGAGCAGCTGGAGCAGGCGGTACTGGGCGTGGTTGGTGTCCTGGTACTCGTCGACGAGCACGTGGCGGAACGTCGCCGCGTAGCGGGCGCGGACCTCCGGGAACAGCTGCAGGACATCGACGGTGCGCCCGAGCAGGTCGTCGAAGTCCATCGCGTTCATGCGGTGCAGCTGGCGCTCGTAGAGCTCGTAGACGTCGGCCACCGTCTGCTCGAAGTAGCCCTCGGTCAGCCGCCGGTACTCGGCCGCGTCGCGCAGCTGGTTCTTCGCGTCGGAGATCTGGTGCTGGATCGCGCCGGGGGTGAAGCGCTTGGTGTCGATGCCGAGCTCGTCGAGGCACTGCTTGACGAGCCGGCGGCTGTCCGCCTGGTCGTAGATCGTGTACTGGCGCGTGTAGCCGAGCCGCGGCGCCTCGCCGCGCAGGATGCGCGCGCACGCGCTGTGGAAGGTCAGCACCCACATCCCGCGCGTGCCGTGGCCGAGCAGCAGCTCGACGCGCTCGCGCATCTCCTGCGCGGCCTTGTTCGTGAAGGTGATCGCGAGGATCTCGCCCGGGCGCGCGCGGCCGGTCTGCACGAGCCAGGCGATGCGATGGGTCAGCACGCGCGTCTTGCCCGAGCCGGCGCCCGCGAGCACGAGCAGCGGGCCGCCCTCGTGCGTGACCGCCGCGCGCTGGGGCTCGTTGAGCCCGGCGAGCAGGTGCTCGATGCGCTCGTCGGCGGTCGTGTCGGGCATCTAGTGCGAGGATAGGCCCGAACCCGGCCGGTACGCTCGCCTCAGTGTCCGCGATGACCCTGCCCGAGGAGGTGCGCTCAGGCTGCGAGCGGACCGCCCGCAGCGCCCGCTCGGTGCGCATCGACCTCGAGGCCCTCGGCGCGCTGGACCCCGGCCCGCCGCCGGAGCTGGACCGCCGGCGCCACCATCTCGACGCCCCGCCCGACGAGGTCGCGGCCTACTTCCTGACGCTCGACACGATCAACTTCGGGTCGGGCTGGTTCCCGACGCTGCGCAAGCGCAGGACCGAGGACGGCACCGCGGTCTCGGGCTACTTCACCGTCGCCTGGAGCCTGGCCGACCGCTTCCGCGCCGCGGGGCCGTGGTCGAACGCCGAGCTGCGCGCGATGCGCACCGAGGAGATCGCCGACACGCTCGGCCAGTCGCGTGACCACGAGCTGATGGCGCTGTTCGCGCAGGCGCTGCGCCAGCTCGGGAGTTTCCTCGGCGAGCGCGCGCCGCACGACGTCGTCGCCCAGGCGCACGGCTCGGCGGCGCGCCTGGCCCGGGACCTGGCACACGGGATGGCGCTGTTCGACGACCGCGGGTTCTGGAAGCGCGCGCAGATCGTCCCGTCGAACCTCGCGCTGGCGGGCGTCGCCACCTTCCACGACGTCGACGAGCTCACGATCTTCGCCGACAACCTCGTCCCGCACGTCCTGCGCTGCGACGGCGTGCTCGTCTACAGCGACGGCCTGGCGGCGCTGATCGACGCCGGGCGCCCGCTGCGCTTCGGCGCGCAGGAGCGCGAGATCCGCGCCTGCGCCGTTCACGCCTGCCGGCAGCTCGCGCTGCGGCTGGGCATCAGCGAGCGCGAGCTCGACCACCGGCTGTGGACCCGTGGCCAGGACCCCGCGTACAAGGCGCGCCCGCGGCACCGCTGCCGCACCGTCTACTACTGACGCGCCGCCGCGCAGCGCGGATACTGCGCCAATGACCCTGCGCTACCACGAGGGCCAGCGCGCCCTCCAGGACCGCTTCGGCGCCCGCCCGCTCGCCGACCGCATCAGCGAGCGCATCGCGCACGACCGGATCACCGACGACGACGCCGCGTTCATCGCCGCGCGCGACATGTTCTTCCTGGCGACCTGCGACGCCGACGGGCGCCCGCAGTGCTCGTACAAGGGCGGCGACCCCGGGTTCGTGCGCGTGCTCGACCCGCACACGCTGGCGTTCCCGAGCTACGACGGCAACGGGACCTTCCTCTCGCTGGGCAACGTGCTCGAGCACGCGGCCGTCGGGATGCTCTTCATCGACTTCGAGGGGCAGTCGCGGCTGCGCCTGAACGGCGAGGCGAGCATCGACTGGGAGGACCCGCTGATCGCCGAGTACCCGCAGGCGCAGCTCGTCGTGCGCGTGCGCGCCCGGGAGGTGTTCCCGAACTGCCCGCGCTACATCCATCGCTACCGCCTCGAGGAGCGCTCGCCCTACGTGCCGCGCAGCGAGGCGCCGACGCCGATCCCGGACTGGAAGCGCCGCGAGTGGGCGCGGGACGTGCTGCCGCCGGGTCCGGCGTGAGCGCGGTTTGCAGCGCGGTCGAGTTGTGCACGCATCGCGTGCAGATGTCGACCAGCCGGCACCCACTCAGCCCGCGACGGCCGGCAGCACCCCCTCGTCGTCGACGGGCACGATCGCCGCGCGCGCACGGACGTCGCGCGCCAGCGCGTACCCGATCAGCGCGATCAGGAAGATCACGATGAGCGTCGTGAGCGTGAGCAGCTCGTAGGTGCCGCGCGACACCCCCCAGGTCCCCTTGAAGTCGTAGGAGACGCCGAGCAGCGACTCGAGCGTGCCGGGGAACACCGCGACCCACGATCCGAGCGCGACCCAGAACGTCGTGATCACGACGGCGACCCACATGCCGCGCAGGCCGCCCGGGATGCTGTAGGGCCGGTGGATGTGCGCGTGGTTGTAGCGCAGCTTCAGCGCCGCGGGGAAGATCCACAGGTACGAGATCAGCGTCGTCGAGATCGCGATCGTCAGGACGACGACGAACTTCGAGTCCGAGCCGCCCTGGAAGGCGGCGACGGCGACGATCATGAAGATCGTCGCGAAGATGCCCGACATGACGTTGCAGCGCACCGGCGTCCCCAGCTTGGGGTGGAAGCGCCCGAAGTACCCCGGGAACGCCCCGTCGTAGGCGGCCACGGCGAGGATCCGGTCGCCGCCCATCATCCAGACCGCGCCGGACGTCAGGAGCGTGCCGATGAAGCAGAACGTCATGAACACGAGCAGCGCGTGCTGCGCCCCGCCGTACACGCTGAACGTCGTCGTGACGGCGTCGAGGAACCCGCCGATGCCCGTCACCTTCGAGGCCGGGAGCACGAGCAGGATCGCGAAGATGGGGATCGCGTACAGCAGGACGCCGGTGACGCCGCTGCGCAGCACCGCCAGCGGCACGTCGCGGTGCGGGTTCTCCATCTCCTCGGCCGCACCGTTCTGCAGCTCGAAGCCCACGTAGTTGAAGAGCAGCAGCGGCACCAGCGCGAGGAAGATCGCCGTGGTGGGCTTGAGGTCGGACGCCGAGAAACCCGCGACGCCGTGGTCGATCGCGTAGATGATCGTCGTGATCGTGAAGAACCCGAGCAGGACGACGCGCAGGAGCGCGCCGACGTTCGGGATCCACTTGCCGCGCTTGAGCGAGATGATCGCGACGCCGATCGACAGCCAGATGAAGAGGAACTTGAACAGGTAGTCGCCGAACGAACCCGAGCCGACGCCGGAGATGTTCTTGTCCCACGCCTCGGTGGCGATGAACGCCAGCGAGCCGCCGACCCAGAGCGGATTCGTGATCCAGTAGAGGACCGCCGCGATGCCGCCCTGCATCCGGCCGAACGCGAGCTTGACCCATTCATACGGGCCGCCCTCCTGGGTGAACGCGCTGCCGACCTCCGACATCAGGAGGCCATACGGCAGCACGAACAGGACCGCCAGCAGCGCGAGCCAGGTGAAGCCCTGAGCGCCGTTGGAGGCGACCGTCCCGAGCGTGTCGAGCCCGACGAACGCACAGACGGTGAACCCGACCATGTCGAAGCGCCGCAGCGACTTCTTCAGGTGGCCCTTCTCCTCGACGGCGAGCTGCGTCGTGGTCTCGACGAACTCGATGTCCGGTGCTGCACTGCTCACGGTGCCCTCCCCTGGGTCGCGGCGCACGCGCGCCTGTGGGCGCGACCGTACCGGAGCGGGGCCCCGCGCGCCCGGATTGGGCGTTCTCGTGCGTCAGCCGCCCGCGGGGTTGCGCCCGCGCACCGGGCGCAGCGGGCGCACCTGAGCCGGCGCCTCCTCCCCGGCGAGCTCGGCCAGGCGCTGCTCGAGCTCGGTGAGGCGTGCGGAGAGCTCTCGGATCGCGTCCGCGACCGGGTCGGGCAGGTGGATCCAGTCGGCGTCCGGGCCCTCCGGCATGCGCCCGTCGACACGCACCACGTGCCCGGGGTTGCCGACGACCGTCGAGTTCGGCGGCACGTCGGTGATGACGACGCTCCCGGCGCCGATCTTCGCCCCGTGGCCGACGACGATCGGCCCCAGCAGCTTGGCGCCGGAGCCCACCGTGACGTTGTCCTCGACCGTCGGGTGGCGCTTGCCGGTCGCAAAGCCCGTGCCGCCGAGCGTGACACCCTGGTAGAGCGTCACGTCCACTCCGATCTGCGCGGTCTCGCCGATCACGACGCCGCTGCCGTGGTCGATGAACAGGCCCTCGCCGATGCGCGCGGCGGGGTGGATCTCGATGCCGGTCAGTGCACGGCTGAGGTACGCGAGGGAGCGCGGAGCGACGGGCAGCCCCGCCTCGTGCAGCGCGTGCGCGACGCGATGGGCCAGCAGCGCGTGCACGCCGGGCCACGAGAACAGGATCTCCAGCGAGGAGACGCCGCGCGCCGCCGGGTCGCGCTCATGCGCGGCCGCGACGTCGCGGCGCAGCTCGCCGGCGACGCGGGCCAGGGTGCCGAGCCCGAGCATTCCTGCAGCGTAGCGGGCGGCGGTGCTCAGCCCGGCGGGGCGAAGAACGGCGCGGAGATGTAGCGCTCACCGGAGTCGGGCAGCACCACGACGATCCGCTTGCCGCGGGACTGCGGCCGAGCCGCGACCTCGAGCGCACCCCAGAGCGCGGCGCCGCACGAGAGCCCCGCCATCACGCCCTCTCGGGCGGCGGCCCGACGCGCAGTCGCGATCGCCTGCTCGTCGGTGACCGCGATGACCTCATCGAGGATCGCGCGGTCGAGCACCGGCGGCACGAAGCCGGCCCCGATGCCCTGGATCCGGTGCGGGCCGGCCGGACCACCGGACAGCACGGCCGACGACGCCGGCTCGACCGCCACGACGGCGGCCTTCGGGTTCGCGGCCTTGATCGCCTCGCCGGCACCGGTGATCGTGCCGCCGGTCCCCACGCCGGCGACCAGCACATCGACGCGCCCGTCGAGCGCAGCGAGGATCTCCGGCCCCGTGCCGACGCGATGCGCCTCGGGGTTCGCGGGGTTCGAGAACTGGTCGGGCAGGAAGACGTCGGGCTCGCGCGCGAGGGCGCGCGCCGCGTCGACGGCCTCGTTCATGCCGCCCATCGACTCGACGACCTCGACGCTGGCCCCATACAGGCGCAGCAGCGCCTCGCGCTCCCGGCTCATGCCCTGCGGCAGGAAGATCCGCAGGTCGTAGCCCTTCGCCGCACACACGAACGCGAGCGCGATACCGGTGTTGCCCGACGTCGCTTCGACGATCGTCGTGCGCCCGGGCTCGATCAGGCCATCGCGCTCGGCGGCATCGATCATGGCGACCCCGATGCGGTCCTTCACCGATCCGCCGGGATTCAGCGCCTCGAGCTTGCCGTAGAGCTCCACGCCGTCGACGCCGCGTTCCTCCAGCAGCCGCGTGATGCGGACGATGGGCGTGCCGCCGACGAGGTCGGCAATGTTGATCGGGATTTCGCCCATTCGCCACGAGCCTAGCGGCCGCGGCGGACCAGGCCATCGCCGCCTACTCGGGCGCGGCCGTCGCCTCGGGCGCCTGCTCGGGCGCCTGCTCCCCCTCCTCTTCCCCGGACGCGGCAGCGCGCAGCTCGTCGAGGTCGGCGTCGAGGTCCTTGCGCACGACGCGTGCCGCGCGCGTCAGCGCCCCCTCGACGGCCTCGAGCTGCGCTGCCGTGCCGATCACGATGATGGCGGCGTGCCCCTCCTCGACGGCGTCCCCGAGGTCCTTCAGGTCGCCGCGCGAGAACCCGCGCCACAGATGCCCGATGACGCCGCCGATGCCGGCGCCCGCCGCCGCGCCGACGAGCAGGCCCAGGAGCGCGGGCGGGAACAGGATCCCGAGCAGCGCGCCGATGATCACGCCGCCCTCGGCGCCATGCGCGGCGGAGCGCTCATCGCGGCGCACGATCTTCACCTGGCCGTCGCGGTGCTCGACGATCGCGAGGTCGTGGACGTGCACGTCGTGGCTCGTCGCCAGCTCCTCGATCGCCTCGTAGTCGTCCCGCGCGGCAGGGGTCCCGTCGTAGACGGCTACGATCGCGAAGGCTGCATCCGGCCGGTCGTTGCTCATGACCACAGCCTCGCGGACCCGCCCGGCCCGCTTCAACCGTGGTCTGCCGCAGCGCCGCGCCGGCGGCGCAGCGCGGAGGCGAGCACCAGGGCTCCCATCGCCACGAGCCCCATGACGGTCCAGTCGCCGGCCGCCTCCTCGACGCTCGGCCCGACGAGTGCTGCCAGGCCGGCGTACGACGCGGCCCACACGACGGCGGCGAGCGCGTTGAAGATGCAGAAGGTGCGCCACTGCATCGCGCTGATCCCCGAGAGCCAACCCGGCGTGACGAAGACCGCAAGGCGGCCGTAGCGGGCGTAGAAGCGCTCACCGCGGCCGAGCTGGCGCAGCCTCCAGGCGTGCAGGCGACCCGGACGCGTGACGAGCTCACGGCCGAAGCGCATCCCGATCCAGTAGCTCACCATGCCCGCGGTGGCGGCCGCGACGGCCGCCGTCGCGATCACGAGCAGCACGCCCGCCAGGTGCCGGCCCTCGACGATCCCGGCGCTCACGAGCGCGGCCTCGCCCGGCACCGGCAGGCCGAGCCACTCGGCCCACGAGACGCCGAAGATCCCGGGCAGGAGCCAGCTGCGCACGCCCTACCCCCCGGCCCCCTCCGGCAGCGGCGTCGCCCACTCCTCCGCCGACAACACGTGCGCAGGGTTGACCAGGACACGCTTGCCGTTGCGCTGCGCGGGGATCAGGCGGCCGGCCTCCATGAACGCAGCGACCTCCTCAAGCGACAGCTCGCTGGTCATCCACTCGCCGTCGGCGAAGACGACCCGCGACCCCGTGGGCGGCGTGCCGGCCCCCGTGGCGGTGTCGCTCCCACTCGTCATGCCCCAAGCGTAGATGAGCCGTCTCGGCGTGTCGCGAAGATCTGCACCCTGTTGCCGCACGGCATGCGGTGCTCCAGCAGGTAGTTGCGCAGCCGCGGTCAGCCGTCGCGACGAGCAAGGATGAGCTCGCCGCGCGTAGCCAACGCCCGCGGCTGTGGGCGCTGCCTGCTCCTCGGGTCGGGCGGCGGGACTGAGGTGAGGCTGGCCTACGCGGGGCCCGCGCAGTTCGGGAGACGGACTGTCGTCGTGCCGTAACGACTGGAGACCCGCAGACGACTGTAGGTACGACGACTCGTACAGCTACGGACGGCTCGATACGCAATCACCGTGACCGCGATCTTGGCACATGGCAGGTGAAACCCGCATTCGGTCCCCAAGGCGTGCGCGGTCGAGCCTCCCCATCCGGACCACCGGAGGTCCCTGAGGTTGACTCCTCCAGCAAACGCGCCAGTTGCGCCGAAGTCAGCACACCCCGACGGTCGAACCTTCAGAAGCACGGCTGAACCAGCCTTGTTCAGGCAATAGAGCCCGCTTACCCGGGAGCTTGCATGAGCGGCTCCGGCGCTCGAGCTCAGAGTCGCGACGAGAACGATGAGAAGTCCCAACGCGGTGAGCAGCAGACGGATGCGCATTGGCAGGGCATCCTCTCACGAGGACTCCAGTTCCGGGGCCCCACCTCATCATCCTCGCTGCCTGGACACGGTGTAGCGTCGGCGTCATGCGACCGGTCCTCACTCTCGCCGCCCCTGGCTGCGATCGCACTTGCGCTTCTCACGGCGGCACCTGCTCCGGGCGCGTTCGCTGGATCGAAGCGTTGCGGCACACTCTCACAGCGACCGGTGGGCTTCGGCGCCGGCGTCGGGTACATCGCTCGCGGCAACCAAGCGACCGGTACGAGTTGCAAACGTGCACGTCAGGTCGTGCGCGTCAGGTCGTGCGGCGGTTCCACGGACGCGCCATCTCTGAGGGAGAGAGCCGGATGGTCCTCGGGTACCTGTGCCGCGTAGACGGTGATCCTGGTGCGCTGCCGATCGTCGGTGATTGCATTGCCGTCAGCGTCGCTGGCCATCGCATCGTCTGGCGCTTCGACATCGTTGGCGGCAACTGACCCCTGCACCGACCGACACCATGCGACCGTCTCGCACATCCGTCGGGTACGGTGCGCCTTGCCCAGCGCGACACGTAGCGTGTACTGCCGGCATCACCCGCGGCTAGCGCGTGCGGCACAACCAGGAGAACCGATGGCGACCGAAGAGCCGGATGGTGTAGCCGTTCCCATTGTGTGGGTGGGCGCGGACGACCTGCCCGTCTACCACGCGAACCAGTTCGTTGCCCAGGTGAGCAACGGTGAGGTCTTTCTGACGGTCGGCGAGATGGTGCCCCCGGCGATCGTCGGCGCGACGGTCGAGGAGCGCCGCGAGCAGGCCGAGGCAATCCAGTACGTGCCGGTCAAGCCAGTGGTTCGCCTGGCGTTTAGCCCGACGAGGTTGAATGAGCTGATCTCGATCCTGCAGATCACCAAGGAGAACCACGAGGCCCAGGGAAAGGTGTTCGGTGACCCCCGCGACAACGCTTGATGTCGGCGTCGGCGCCGACACCGGGAGCGGCCCCAACAGCGTCGTCCTCGACGTGGGCGTCATCGTACATGGGTCGGGCGAGCGCCCGCCGCTGTTTGTCCGCGCCGATGAGATCGGGTTCTGGACGCAGAAGTGGCAGCGTGGCGAGGCGGAGTCGGCGCGCGAGCGCGCGGCCGGACGTCTGCGCACTTTCGACACCGGCGAGGCACTGCTCGACTGGCTCGACGCGCCCGAGGACTAGGCGTTGGCGCACAAGATCGCGACCGACCCGGCGTTCAAGCGACGCCTGAAGGCAAAGTCGCCCGAGCAGCAGGAAGCGATCAGGGCGTGCATCGCCAAGCTCGCTGAGAACCCCCGGCACCCGGGCTTGCAGTCCCGGCGACTCCAGTCCGCACGCCAGAAGAAGACGTTCTACGTGCGGATCGACCGTGGGAACCGCCTGACGTACCGCTGGGACGGCGACACCATCGTGCTGCTTAACCACTGCAACCACCAGGACATCCTCGGGAGCTGACCGTCCCGGGGAAGTCGGTTCCCCCCACGGGGCGGTTCACTGGGGTTCCCCAGCGGTTGACACCGCGTAGATACGCGGCTTTTCGCTTATCTGTGCGGCGCTCCTCAGATGTAGTACATCGGCGCCCGGCCGGCCTCGGCGGCCTCGCGCTCGACGATGTCGGCGATCGTCGCCCTCCCCAGCACCTCGCGGGCGGCGGCGGCCGCCTCGGCGAAGATGCCCTCCGCGTCGCGGCCGAGCGGGCCGTCGAGCAGCTCGACGACCTCGAGCACGGTGATCGCGGCCGGGTCGCGGGCGAACGAGTAGCCGCCCTTCACCCCGCGCTGCGAGTTGAGGATCCCCGCGCGCCGCAGCGTCGCGAACAGCTGCTCGAGGAACTGCACCGGGATACCGCGGCGCTTGGCGAGCTCGCCGATCGGCACCGGCGCGTCCCCGGCCCGTCCGAGCTCGGCCAGCGCCTGCAGCGCGTACGGCGACTTCGTCGTGATCGAGATCATCGGTCCGCTCTACCCTCGACGATCGATCCTATGGCACCCACCGACGACAGCGCCGGGCCGCTCTCGCGGTTCGGTCCGCCGCTCGTGCTGATGGGCGCGATCTTCGCGCTCAGCGCCCAGCCCGACCTCAACTCCGGCCTCGGCACCATCGACTTCGTCGGCCGCAAGCTCGTCCACATGACCGAGTACGGCCTGCTCTGGCTCCTCTGGCACCGCGCGCTGCGCTTCCGCCACCCCGCCTGGGCCGCGACGATCACGATCGGCTACGCGATCACCGACGAGTTCCACCAGACCTTCGTGCACGGCCGCGAGGGCACCGTCCGCGACGTACTCATCGACGCCGCCGGCGTGACCGTCGCCTACCTCATCTGGCGCCGGCGCAGTCGCACGGCGACCGACGCGGAGCGGGCGTAGCCCGTCTCTCATAGCCCACCGGCGCCACCAAGCGGGCAGAGCCACGCCGGGACGCAGGTTCCGGCGCGCCGGACCGGTGGTGGTGTCGCGCGGCGAGGCACGTGGCTGGGACGCAGCCGCAGCCGATGGCAGGGCCATCGGCAAGGCGAGGACGCCGCCAGCCGCGTGCGTCGTCCGCGACAGCGCCGCCGGGACGCGCGCCGGGTCCTGCGGCCCGGCGCTAGAGCCAGCCGCGCTCGGTCGCGATCAGCACGGCCTGCGCGCGGTCCACGGCGCCGAGCTTGCCGTAGATGTTGTGCAGGTGGGTGCGGACGGTGCTGGTGGAGAGCTCGAGCTCGTGGGCGATCTGCTTGTAGACCTTGCCCTCGGCGAGGCGCTTGAGGACCTCGACCTCGCGGCCGGAGAGCGGGCAGGGATCGACCTGGCGCACGCGGCCGGTGGCGGGGAACGGCAGGTCGTACATGACCGAGCGCAGCTCCTCGGCCCCGAGGCCGATCGCGCGTGCGCAGCGCAGCAGCTCGGTCGGGGACACGGCGCCGCCCTGGGCGTAGTGGGCGAGCATGTCGGCGAGGCGCACGAAGGCGGTCTCGCCGCCCGCGTCCTCGGCGTGGTGGCGCTCGATGACGGAGGCGAGGCTCTTCGGCAGGCCCCAGCGGCGGGCGAGGACGCCGCCGACGAGGGCGTGGTCGACGCCGAGCTCGCGGCGCTCCTTGTGGATGCGCTCCTCGGGGGTGCGGGCGCCCTGGTGGACCTGCTGGGGATACCCCGGGTAGGCGTGCATGAGCACGAGCTTGCCGATGTCGTGCAGCAGCGCGGTCACCATCAGGCGGTCGCGCTCCTCGTAGCCGGCCTCGATCGCGAGGCGCTCGGCGGCGCGCTGCGTGGCGACGCCGTGCAGGCGGAAGCGCTCCGGCGCGGCGTCCCAGACGGAGGACCGCTCGAAGAAGTCGAAGGTGCGCGCGCGCGCGGCGATCGACTGGACCGCCTCGGGCGAGAGGATCTCGGTGGCGGAGACGATCGACTCGACGCGCCCGCGGCTGCGGCCCTCGGACTGGTTGGCCACGCGCAGCACGGCGATGACGAGCGCCACGTCACCCTCGACCGCGGCGACGATCTCACCGGTGTTCGAGCGCTCGTCACTGATCAGG
>DATKLF010000129.1:0-55647 GCA_035542555.1 Solirubrobacteraceae bacterium
GGGCCGGGACCGAGCGTGCTGCCGGTCCGCGAGCCGCTGCACGACATCGACGAGCTGTGCGGCATCACGTCGGTCGACCTCAAGGAGCCCTTCGACATGCGCGAGGTCCTCGCGCGCCTGGTCGACGGCTCGGAGTACGACGAGTTCAAGCCGGCCTACGGCACGTCGCTGACGACCGGTTGGGCGGCGATCCACGGGTTCCCCGTGGGGATCATCGCCAACACGCAGGGGATCCTCTTCAGCGAGGAGTCCCAGAAGGCCACGCAGTTCATCCAGCTCTGCAACCAGATCGACGTGCCCCTGCTGTTCCTGCACAACGTGACGGGGTACATGGTCGGCGCCGAGTACGAGCAGCGCGGGATCATCAAGCACGGCGCGCAGATGATCCACGCGGTCTCCTGCTCGGAGGTTCCGCACATCGCGATGGTCTGCGGGGGCTCGTATGGCGCCGGAAACTACGGCATGAGCGGCGACGCTTACCGGCCCCGCTTCAACTTCGTCTGGCCCAACGCGAAGATCGCGGTGATGGGCGGCGCGCAGCTGGCGGGCGTGCTGTCGATCGTCGCCCGGGCGGCCGCCGAGTCGCGCGGCGAGCCCTTCGACGAGGAGGCCGACGCGCAGATGCGCGCGGGCGTCGAGCAGATGATCGAGTCCCAGTCGCTGGCGCTCCCGATGTCCGGCCGCGTCTTCGACGACGGCATCATCGACCCGCGTGACAGCCGCACGGTGCTCGGGCTCGCGCTCTCCGCCTGCCACGGCGCCGAGATCCGCGGCGCCGACGGCTACGGCGTCTTGCGGATGTGAGGACCGTGAGCGAGCTCCGCGAGATCCGCACGCTGCTCGTCGCCAACCGCGGCGAGATCGCCTGCCGCGTCCTGCGCACCGCGCGCGCGATGGGGCTGCGCACGGTGGCAGTCCATTCGGATCCCGATGCCGACGCGCCGTTCGTGCGGCTCGCCGACGTCGCGGTGCGCCTCGGCGGGGCGGCGCCCGGCGAGTCCTACCTGCGCGGCGAGGCGATCATCGACGCGGCGCGGCGCACCGGGGCGGACGCGATCCATCCCGGCTACGGCTTCCTTGCCGAGAACGCGCCCTTCGCGCAGGCGTGCGCCGAAGCGGGGATCGTGTTCGTCGGCCCCTCGCCGCAGGCGATCGAGCGGATGGGCTCGAAGCTCGGCGCCAAGCGGCTGCTCGCGCAGGCGGGCGTCCCGGTGCTGCCCGACGCCGACGCGAGCGGCCTGGAGGGCGACGCGCTGCGCAAGGCCGCGGCGGGCGTCGGCTACCCGCTGCTCGTCAAGCCTTCGGCCGGCGGCGGCGGGAAGGGGATGCAGGTCGTCGCGTCGCCCGACGTGCTCGAGGCGGCGGTCGCCTCGTCGCGCCGGCTCGCCGCCGACTCGTTCGGCGACGACACGCTCCTGCTCGAGCGCTACGTGCCCTCGGGGCGCCATGTGGAGATCCAGATCCTCGGCGACCACCACGGGACGGTCACCCACCTCGGCGAGCGCGAGTGCTCGGTCCAGCGCCGCCACCAGAAGATCCTCGAGGAGGCGCCGTCGGTCGCGGTGAACGAGGTGCTGCGCGCGCACATGGGCGAGGCCGCCGTCGCCGCGGGCCGGGCGATCGGCTACGTCGGCGCCGGCACCGTCGAGTTCCTGCTCACGCCGGACGGCGAGTTCTTCTTCCTGGAGGTCAACACGCGCCTGCAGGTCGAGCACCCGGTCACCGAGGAGGTCACCGGGCTCGACCTCGTGCGCCTGCAGCTCGAGGTCGCCGCCGGCGCGCCGCTCCCGGAGGCCGCGCACGAGCCGGCGCCGCGCGGCCACGCGATCGAGGTGCGGCTCTACGCCGAGGACCCGGCCGCCGACTTCCTCCCGCAGACGGGCACGCTCACCGGCCTGCGCTTCCCCGCCCGGCCCGGACTGCGCGTCGACACCGGCGTCGAGGACGGCTCGACGGTGTCGGTCCACTACGACCCGATGGTCGCGAAGGTCATCGCCCACGCGTCGACGCGCGGCGAGGCGGCCCGAGTCCTCGGCGTCGCGCTGCGCGAAGCGCAGATCGACGGGCTGCGCACCAACCGCGACTTCCTCGTGCGCCTGCTCGAGGACCCGGCGTTCCTCGCGGGCGACGTCGACACGCACTTCCTCGAGCGCCCGGGGGCTGCGGGCCTGGTCCGCCCGCTGCTCGACGGGCCCGCGCGGCGCGCTGCGCTCGCGGCGGCCGCGCTCGGCGGCCAGGCCGAGCGCCGCGCCGCGGCGCCGGTGCAGGGCACGCTGCCGAGCGGCTGGCGCAACAACCCCGGCGACGACCAGCGCGTCGACTACCGCGCCGGCGACCGCGAGCATGCGGTCGCCTACCGGTTCCTGCGCGGCGCGCTCGAGCGCCTGCACGTCGACGGCGAGCGCCTCGCCGAGGCCGTCCGGGTCATCGACGCGAGCCCCTCGGCGGTGACGCTCGAGCTCGACGGCGTGCGCCACGCCTTCAGTGTCCGCCGCGGCCCCGGCCGCGCCGTCCACGTCTCCGGGCCGGACGGCCAGCTCGACCTCGAGGAGATCGAGCGCTATCCGGATCCGAGCGCGATGGTTGCGGCCGGCTCGCTGCTCGCGCCGATGCCCGGCAACGTGATCCGGGTCGACGTCGCGGTCGGCGACCGCGTCAGCGCCGGCCAGCCGCTGCTCGCGCTGGAGGCGATGAAGATGGAGCACGAGATCGTCGCCACCGCCGACGGCGTCGTCACCGCGCTCTCCGTCGGCGTAGGCGCACAGGTCGACGCCGGGACCCTGCTCGCGGCGATCGACGAGGAGGCGTGAGCGACCGGCCACGTGCCCGCCGGCTCGCGCCCGGCGAGCGCCGGGCGCAGATCCTGCGCGTCGCCGTCGAGGCGTTCCGCTCACGGCCTTACGACGAGGTCTCGCTCGACGAGATCGCCGAGGCGGCCGGCATCGCCCGCGGGCTCATCAACCACCACTTCGGCACGAAGCGCGACCTCTACGTCGAGGTCGTGCGCTGGCTGATGCGCTCTCCCGAGCTGCCCGTGCCCGAGTACGTCCAGGGGGCGACCGTGCGCTCCCGGCTCGACGACAGCGTCGGCGTCTGGCTCTCGGCGATCGAGCGCAGCCGCGACCTGTGGCTCGCCGCGATGTCGACGGCGGGCATGGGCGACCCGGAGATCGCGTCGATCATCGAGGCGACCCGCGAGCAGGCGGCGCGGCGGCTCGCCGAGGTCATGGGCCTCGGACCGGTCGCCGAGCTCAGCGCGGAGCGGATGGGGCTCCTGCGCGCCTGGGAGGCGCTAGCCGAGGGCGCGATCCGCCAGTGGCTCGAGTACGGGCGTCTGACGCGCGCGCAGGTCCACGAGCTCATGGTCGAGACGGCGGTGCGCTCGCAGGGGCTCCTCCCGGCGATGGACCCGCAGCCCGCGCGCTGATGGCGCTCCCGGTGGACCTCATCCTGCGCGGCCTGCCGATCGGCGAGATCGCCGCGCGCGCGGGCGAGATCGAGGCGCTCGGCTTCGCCGGCGTCGGCGTCACCGAGACCAACGGCAACCCGTTCCTCGCGGCGGCGCAGGCCGCCCAGGGCACCTCGCGCGTGCGCGTCGCGACGGCGATCGCGCTCGCCTTCCCGCGGACGCCGATGGACCTCGCGTACACCGCGTGGGACCTGCAGGCGCTCTCCGGCGGGCGGTTCGCGCTCGGCCTGGGCTCGCAGGTGCGCGCGCACGTCGAGCGCCGCTACGGCGCCGCGTTCGACCGTCCGGCGGCACGGATGCGCGAGACGGTGCTCGCGCTGGGGGCGATCTGGGACGCCTGGGAGACCGGCGGCGAGCTGGACTTCCGGGGCGAGTTCTCCACGCACACGCTGATGCCGCCGAACTTCCGGCCTCCGGCGCTCGCGCAGGGGCGCCCGCCGGTGCTCGTGGCGGCAGTGCGCGAGCGGATGACCGAGGTCGCCGGGGAGGTCGCCGACGGCTTCCTCGGGCACGCCTTCTGCACCGCGGACGTGCTGCGCGAGGTCACCCTGCCCGCGCTCGAGCGCGGCCTGCAGCGCCGCGGGCGCGCCCGCGGCGATCTCGAGGTCACCGCGTCGGTCTTCGTCGCACTCTCGGATGAGGAGTGGGAGGCCTGCCGGCGGCGCGTCGCCTTCTACGGCTCGACCCCGGGATACCGCCACGTGCTCGACCACCACGGGCTCGGGGCGCTCTTCGAGGCGCTGCACGCACGCTCGCGGGCGGGGGACTGGGCGGCGATGCCGGGCCTCGTCGACGACGAGGTCCTCGGGCTGTTCGCCGTCCGCGGCGAGGACCCTGAGGCGGTCGCCGCGGCGGTGCGGATGCGGGTCGGCGGCCTCGCCGACCGCGTCGGGCTGGCGACCGAGGTCACGGCACCCACGGCGCTCGCGCCTATCGCAGCGGCGCTGTCCCGCTGCCCGGCGCGGTAGCGTCGGTTCGTGCGGTCCGGCGAGCGCGTGACGTCGTTGGCGGCCTCCCGCGAGGGGCTGCGGTGAAGGCATGGGCGCCGGCGCCAGGTACTTGATGCTCGGCCCGCTCGCGGTCACCCGCGACGGGGCGTCGCTGGCGCTGGGCGGCCCGCGCCAGCGGGCGCTCCTCGCGATCCTGCTGGCTCAGGCGGGCACCGCGGTGTCGATGGGCACGCTCGTCGACAGCGTGTGGGGCGCCGATCCACCCGAGACCGCGGAGAACGCCGTGCAGGGGCACATCTCGGCGCTGCGCAAGGTGCTCGGGCGCGAGGCGATCGTGACACTCGGCCGCGGCTACGCGGTGATCGCGCCCGACGACGCGCTCGACGTGCGCAGGTTCGAGCGGCTCGTCGAAGCGGGCGCACAGGCAGCCCGCGACGGACGTCCCGAGGAAGCGGCCGCGGGGTTGCGCGCCGCGCTCGAGCTCTGGCGGGGCCCGGCGCTCGCCGACCTTGCCGACGAGCCGGCCGTCCGGACGATCGCCGCACGGCTCGAAGAGCTGCGCGTGACCGCGCTCGAGTCGCGCCTGGAGGCCGATCTCGCGTGCGGCCGCGATGCCGAGCTCGTCGCGGAACTCGACGCGCTCGTCGCCGAGCACCCCCTGCGCGAACGGCTGCGTGCGCTGCAGATGCTCGCGCTGTACCGCGCCGGGCGCCAGGCGGACGCGCTCGCAGCCTACCGCGGCGCGCGTACCGCGCTCGTGGAGGAGCTCGGGATCGAGCCCGGTGCCCCGCTGCGCGACCTGCAGCGCGCGATCCTTGCGCAGGACCCCGCGCTCAACCCGGCGCGCGGGGCTCCCAGCGCCGCCCCGGCGCAGCGCCGCATCATGGCCGGCGCGCTCGAGCCCGCTGCGCTCGAGGCACTCGCGGGGTTCGTCGCCCCGCTCGGCGCCGGCGGTCACGAGGTCCTGCTCGCGGCGACCGCCCCCGGCGCCGACACGCTGGCCGCCACCTCGCAGCTCGTGCGCGCCGCGCAGCGGCTGCTGGAGGCCCAGGGGCTGACCGCTCGTGCGGCGGCATTCACCTCCGTCACGCCGGGAGGGGATCTGGCGCGGCTCGCCGAGGAGCAGGACGCGGAGCTGCTCGTGGTCGATGCGCCCGCCGGGCTGCTCGAGGATGCGCGCCTGCTCAGCGTGCTGGACGCCGCTCCGTGCGATGTGGCCGTCGCGGTCGGCACCCGTTCACCAGGCCCGGGACCGGTGCTCGTGCCGTTCTCCGGGGCCGAGCACGACTGGGCGGCGGTGGAGCTCGGCGCCTGGCTCGCGCGCGGCAGCGGTGCGGCGCTGGAGCTCGCGGGCGCGAGCACCGGTCCCCAGGGGCGGGACGCGAGCAGGCTGCTGGCGAACGCCTCGCTGGCCGTCCAGCGCGCGCTGGGGGTGGCCGCCGAGCCGCTGCTCGTCGAGCCGGCGCCGCAGGCCGTCCTCGAGGTCGCCGGGCGCGCCGGCATCGTCGTGGTGGGCTTGACCGAGCGCTGGCGCTCGGAGGGGCTCGGGGCGACCCGCACGGCGCTGGCCGCGCGCCCGCAGGCAGCGGTCCTGCTCGTCCGGCGCGGGCTGCGTCCGGGCGGCCTGGCCCCGCGCGGCGGCGCGACGCGGTTCACCTGGACGCTCGCGCCCTGAGCGGCGTTCGCCGCTCAGCCGCGCGCGCGGGCGGTGCGCTCGCGGCACGCCCCCGGGCCCGCGGAGCTCGGCACGTATCCCGCCGGGACCAGCCCGCCGAGGGTCGCGTCGACTCCGGGGATCGTCGCGACGCGCCGCAGGGGCGGGACCGCGCCGGGGTGGGCGCGCCCGACGCGCACCAGCGTCGCGGACACGACGGCCTGATGACGCGCGTCGAGCCGCACGGGGATCCCCAGCAGCCGCGTGTCGGTCGCCGCGAGCTGCGCGCGTAGGCGCCGGAGACCGGGCCCCGGCTCGCCGCCGGCCCGCTGGAGCGCCTGCAGCGTGGCCTCGACCGCGTTGCGGTAGCCGACCACCAGCGGGTCGCCGGCCGCGCGCAGCAGCGATCCGGGGTAGAAGCGCGAAAATGCGCGGCGATAGTCCCGCACTGCGGGCGAATCCGCCGGCGGCACCGTGTACGACGAGCCCACGACGCCTGCCAGGACGCGCCCGGCGTCGCGCAGCAGCTCGCCGTCGCCCACGATCTCGGGTCCCAGCAGCAGGCGGCGGGAGGGGTCGCCGGTGGCGCGCGCGAGCGCGCGTAGCAGGTCGCCATTCATGAAGAAGGGGGAGGCGAACACGACCAGGCCGTCCGCGTTGCGCGGCGGCACGCCGCGCGCCTGTGCGGCGCTGGGGCTCAGGCTCTCGAGCGACGTGCGGCGCACCACTCGCCCGCCGAGTGCGCAGAACTCGCGCGTGAACGCCGTCTCTGGCTGCCAGCCGGCCCCCCAGTCCTCGACGGCCACTGCCGCACGACGCCATCCCAGGCGCCGGTAGGCGTATGCGGCAAGGCCCGCGCCGCCCTGGGTCTGGTCGGCGGCGAAACGGTAGAGGCTGGGCGCCGCGCCCCGGAGCGTCACCTCGCGCGGGCCGTTGCCGGCGCTGAGGTAGATGGCGCCCGGATGGCGGGCGGCGATCTCGTGCAGCACGATCCCGTCGACCGTGAACGGGCCGCCGTCCACGACGACGTCGGCGCGCTCGCGCCCCACGAGCGTCCGCGCCGCCTGCGTGAGCGACGCGAACTCCCCGGACTCGGCGCAGGCGGGCACGAGGCGGACCCGGCGCCCGGCGACGGTCACGGGCCCGGGTGCGTCGCTCGCCGGGTCGCGCGACGGCGCGGCGCCGCGCGTGAGCAGGGGCAGGGAGGCGCCCGCGAGCTCCTGATCGTGCAGGCCGCGGAAGGCGCCCTGGCAGTCGACGATCACGCCGATCGTGAAGGGCGCACGGCCGGAGCCGCCGCACGAGGCCACGCCCGCCGCGAGCGCGGTCGCGAGCAGCGCGGCGAACGCCCCCCTACGGGTCATGCGAGGTCACCCACACCGTGCCACGCCAGCCGGCGAGCTCGCTCGGATACCCGCCGACCGCGGTCGTCGAGACGACGTGCCGGGTGCTGGGGTCCACGCGCGAGACCGTGCCCGCGACCGTGCTCGCGACCCAGACCGAACCGTCCGCGGCCGCGATGCCGGCGGCGCCGGCGCCCACCGCCACCGGTGCGAGCACCCGGTTGGTGGCGGCGCTGACCGGCACGACGGTGTCATGCAACGCGTCCGTGATCCACACGAACCCGTCCGCCACGGCCGCCGAGCGCGGCGGGAAACCCAGGTCGATCGTCGCCAGCACACGGCCGGTGCGCGGGTCAAGCCGCCACAGTCGCGGGTCCAGCGCGTCCCCGAGCACCCACAACGACCCGGCGCCGACCGCGAGCTCGCGAAACGCGACGCGCGAGTTCGACACCGTCGCCGGCGCCAGGAACGGCAGGAACCGCTGGCGCAGCACGTGCAGCCGCCTGGGGCCGGTGCTGAGCCGCTGGACGTACGGGCATCCGGCGGCCCACACGACGCCCTGCCCGGACCCCACCGCGCAGGCGAGCAGATCGATGCTGTCGCGCCGCACGCCGGTGGTGGCGTCGTAGCGCGAGACGGTCCCGGAGACGTCGTTGCCGTCGGCGGCGACGTAGACGTCGGGTCCCAGCGCGGCGATGTCCCGCGGCTCGCCGTTGGACGGGACGCGCTGCAGGGTGCCGGCGCCGGGGTCGAAGCGCCAGAGCACCCCCTGGCGGAAGTCGGCCGTCCAGATCCCGCCGACGCTGCCCTCGACCGCATTCGGGTAGCCGGGCACCGTCGTGCGGCTGGTCACGCGTCCGGTGCGCGCGTCGATGCCGACGAGGCTGCCGCGCGGCGCCTGCGCGCTCGCCTCGCCGCCGCGGGACGCCAGCACGAGGACCGCGGTCAGCGCGGCGATCACCACGGCGGCGGCGGCGAGCACCGGGATCAGGCGGCTGCGTCGCTGCGACTCGGGCTCGATGCCGAGCGCGGCCCGGGCGGCGTCGACCAGGTCGCTGCAGGTCGGGAAGCGGTCGGCCGGATTCTTGGCCATCCCGCGCGCCAGCACGACGTCGACCGCCGGCGCGAGCCCCGGGGCGCGGGCGCTGGCCGACGGAGGAGGCTCCTCGAGGTGGGCGAAGATCGCCGCGACATCCGACTGCGCCGGGAAGGGGACGGTCCCCGTGAGGCACTCGAAGAGCAGGCAGCCGAGCGCGTATTGGTCGGCGCGACCGTCGACCTCGCCCCCGCGCACCTGCTCCGGCGCAACGTAGTCGATCGTTCCCATGAGCTGCCCGTCCGCCGGGTCCTCGTCGCTCGCGCTGCGCGTCAGCCCGAAGTCCGCGAGGTAGGCGTGCTCGCGGCGGTCCTGCTGGTCGAGGAGCACGTTGCTCGGCTTCACGTCGCGGTGGACCAGCCCGCGGCGGTGAGCGGCGTCCAGGGCGCTCGCGACCTGGGCGGCGAGGTCGAGCGCGCGCGCCGGCTCGAGCGCCCCGACCTCGCGAAGGACGCTCCGCAGGTCCGGTCCGTCGACGAAGCGCATCGCGATGAACAGCCGTCCGCCGTCTTCGCCGGCTTCGTAGACGGGGATGACGTTCGGGTGGTCGAGGCTCGCGGCCAGCCGCGACTCGCGCAGCAGGCGCTCGCGGAACAGGGTGTCTGCGGCGAGCGGCGGGGCGAGCAGCTTCAGGGCCACCGGCCGGCCCAGGCGCTCGTCGCGGGCCAGGTGGACCTCGCCCATCCCGCCGCGGCCGATGCAGCGGCCGACCTCGTAGGTGGCGACCACCTGGCCACTGCGAGCTGGTCCGTGGGTCATCGCGTGTCCCCTGCGTGAGCCTGCCCGATCCGGTGAGCCATCGCAACCCCGTGCCCGCGCCGGCGCTCGCGGGCACGCGATCGTCGCGTCAGTGCGCGCCGCAGCCCGCGGTGCGCGCCGCGCGGGCGGCACTGCGGTGCGCGCGCGCGTTGTGGCCGCGGTCCAGCGTGAGCGTGCCGATGTAGCGGGTCAGCACGTCCTTGCCGTTCGGCGTGTCGGTGAAGACGAGCGCCCCGGTTGCACCGGCGAAGTCGCCGGAGCCGCCGGTGATCGGGTGGTAGCAGGCGCCCCAGTTCAGGTTGTCGGAGGCGTCGAACGAGCCCCAGTACAGGAAGGAGAACTCGAGCCGGCCCGACGGGTCGCCGGCGCATGATCCGTCGCGCCCGCGATCCAGGCAGCCCTTGAACGCCTCGGTGCCCTTGGCCTGGTAGATCGGCTCCTTCGCGATCTCCGTGAACGAGGTCGTCTTCCAGGCCCCGCGCAGGTCGCCGCGCATGAGGGACGTCCCGGCGTTCTCGTCGACGATGGTCTGGCGGCCCGACACGGCGTAGGTCGTGCTGGCGGCCGCGGGGGCCGCCGGCGCGGCGCCGGCGAGGGCGGCGAGCGCCGCGGCCAGGGCCAGCGCCGCGCTGTGGAGCTTGTGCTCGGACATTCGTGGTCCTCCTTTGGCGGGACGCGGCGGGATGCCGCGTCATCTCGGCGCACTGTGCCGCAGGCCACTGGAGATTCGCTTGAGGCTCACTGACGGCCGCCGGCGGGCGCCATCACCCGACGGCTCGCCACGCTGTCGCGCACGCGCGACGTAGAATCGTTCCCGATGACGATGCGCGACGGCCCGGAGGCCGACTCATGTTCGCCGTGATCCGCCGCTACCGGACCGACGGCGACACCGACGCGACCATCGATCGCACCGATCATGTGTATGCGAGCGCGGTCGAGAAGCAGGTCGGCTTCGTCGACTACCAGATCGTCCGCACCTCCGACGGCGAGATCATGACGGTGATCCTGTTCGACACCGAGGAGGAGGCGGACCGCAACCGGTACTTCACCGAGGAGTTCGTCCGTGTCGGGCTCGCCGGGCTCGATGTCGAGCTCCTGGACGAGTGGCGTGGCATCGTCGAGGTCAGCACGGCCTCCGAGCTTGCGCTGCAGCGGATCTCGTCGTCGTCGCCCGAGGACGGCGGCGCAGACCCCGAGGAGTAGGGCCGTCGGGCGCCTATACGCGGGGCGGCGTGTGGCCCTCGCCGGCCTCGTGCAGGCGGTCGCCGAGCTCGCCCCGCCGCGCGCCGTCGAGTGCGGCCTCGATGCGCGGGAACAGCACCCGTTCCTCGTGGCGCACGTGGCCTTCGAGCAGCGCGCCGAGCTCGCGCAGGTCGTGCTCGTCCGCGCCGGCGCCTGAGCGCAGCGCGGCCGCGCGCCGGCGGAGCTCACGGTGCTCGTCCAGGACGCGCACGACATCGGGATCGTCGGCGGGCAGGACATCCGAGACGAACGGCAGCAGGACCGTCTCCTCCGCGGCGAAGTGGGCCTCGCCCTCGTCGTCGAAGAAGCGCAGGAAGGCGTCCCGCGCGGCGGCGGGATCCGTGGCCCGGCGCAGGCGCAGCGCGACCTCCAGCGCGACGTGGTGCTCACGCGAGAGTGGTGCCAGCGCGGCCGAGCGCTTCACGGCGCGTCGCCCTGTCCGCCCGTGACCTCCACGAGGCAGCCGGCCACCTCCGGCGGGCGCGGCACGAAGCCGGTGAGCTCGGCGCCGGGTCGCAGGCGCTCGAGCACCCCGCGCACGACCCCGCGATGCAGCGCGCAGACGACCGCCGGGTTCTCGCGCACCGCCTCGGCGTAGGGGCACGTGCGCAGCCGGTAGCGCGTGACGGCGCCGTGCTCCTCGCGCTGCGGGGCGAAGCCGAGCGCGGCGAGCGCCTCCCCGACCGCGTCGCCGTTCCGGCGCGCGACCGGGCCGATCGCGTCGACGAGCTCGAGGCCCATCTCGACGCCGGCGTCCTCGACCTCCCGCAGGCGGGCCGGCGTCGCCGGGGTGGCGCGCGCCAGCGACCGGGCCATAGCCCAGCCGGTGTGCGGACGCTCGGCCTCGGCCACTGCGCGCGGCGTCACCGACCAGAGGATGCGCGGGCGCCCGACGGCGCCCTGGGCCGGACGTCCCTCGACGAGGTGCAGCGCCTCGAGCCGGCGCAGGTGCACCCGCACGCCGTTCGGGTGCAGGTTCAGCCGCGTGGCCAGATCGGCGACGCCGAGCGGCGTCGCAGAGCGGCGCAGCGCCGCGATGATGCGTGCCTCGGTGCGCTGATCGTCCGTAGTTCCCACGGTTTCCCTACAGATCGTGTGAAAACTATGGTCGCACGGGTGAGCACCGAACGCAAGGCCCGGCTCCCTGAGCCCCGGCATTTCCGCCGCACGGGGGAGCAGGCGGCTCCCCGTGACGGCTGGCGCACCCACTCGCGTCATTCGCGTGAGTGGGAGGAGCTCTACCGGGACCGCTGGCGCCACGACCGCGTGGTGCGCACGACGCACGGGGTGAACTGCACCGGCTCCTGCTCGTGGAAGGTCTACGTCAAGGACGGGCTCGTCACCTGGGAGACCCAGCAGACCGACTACCCGTCCAACGGGCCGGACATGCCGGAGTACGAGCCGCGCGGCTGTCCGCGGGGCGCGTCGTTCTCCTGGTACGTCTACTCGCCGATCCGCGTGCGCCACCCCTACGTGCGCGGGACGCTGCTGCGCCTCTACCGCACCGAGCTCGAGCGCACCGGGGACCCGGTCGACGCGTGGGCGGCGATCGTCTCCGACCCGGCAAAGGCGCGGGCCTACAAGTCGCAGCGCGGCCGCGGCGGGTTCGTGCGCGCCTCGTGGGACGAGGTCTGCGAGATCATCGCCGCGGCGCACGTCCACACGGCCAAGGCCTACGGGCCGGATCGCAACGTCGGCTTCTCACCGATCCCCGCGATGTCGCCGGTCTCGTACTCGGCGGGAACCCGCTTCCTCTCGCTCGCCGGCGGCGTGTGCCTGTCGTTCTACGACTGGTACTGCGACCTGCCGCCTGCCTCGCCCCAGGTCTGGGGCGACCAGACCGACGTGCCCGAATCCGCCGACTGGTGGAACTCGGGCTACGTGATCCTCTGGGGGTCGAACATCCCGCAGACGCGGACGCCGGACGCGCACTTCATGACCGAGGCCCGCTACCGCGGGCAGAAGGTCGTCGTCGTCTCGCCCGACTACGCCGGGCACACGAAGTTCGCCGACCACTGGCTCAACGCCGAGCCGGGCACCGACGCGGCGCTCGCGCTCGCGATGGCGCACGTGATCCTCAAGGAGCACTACGTCGAGGGATCGACGCCGTACTTCGACGGCTACGCGCGCAAGCACACCGACCTGCCGTTCCTCGTCACGCTCCGCGAACGCGACGGCGCCTACGTCGCGGACCACTTCCTGCGCGCGAGCGACCTCGGCGAGGCCGGCGAGAACGCCGAGTGGAAGACCGTCATCCTCGACGAGGCGAGCGGCGAGCCGGTCGTCCCCAACGGCTCGCTCGGCTTCCGCTGGGGCGAGCAGGGGGAGGGCCGCTGGAACCTCGCCCTCGACGGCGTCACTCCACGGCTCACGATGCTGGGCGCGCACGAGGAGCTGGTCGAGCTCGACCTGCCGCGCTTCGATGTCGGCGAGACCGAGGGCGGCGGGATCATGCGCCGCGGCGTGCCGGCCCGGCGTGTCGCCGGCCGCCTCGTCACGACGGTGTTCGACCTGCTGTGCGCGCAGCTCGGCGTCGCCCGCGACGGGCTGCCCGGCGACTGGCCGGAGGGCTACCTGGATCCCGAGCCGGGCACGCCGGCCTGGCAGCAGGAGCACACGAGCGTGGACGCGGGCCTGGTCATCCGGATCGCGCGCGAGTTCGCCCGCAACGCCGAGGTCACCCAGGGACGCTCCATGATCGTCATGGGCGCGGGGACCAACCACTGGTTCCACAGCGACCAGATCTACCGGGCGATGCTGAGCCTCGTGCTGCTGTGCGGCTGCCAGGGGGTCAACGGCGGCGGCTGGGCGCACTACGTCGGCCAGGAGAAGGTCCGGCCGATCACCGGGTTCGGCGTCGCGGCGTTCGCGACAGACTGGGTGCGCCCGCCGCGCCAGCAGGCGGCGACGTCCTTCTGGTACCTGGCCACCGACCAGTGGCGCTACGAGCGCTTCGGCGTCGAGGAGCTGACGAGCCCGCTCGGCGACGGCCGCTTCGCCGGCAAGCACTTCGCGGACACGGTCGCGCAGTCGGCACGCATGGGGTGGCTGCCCAGCTACCCGACGTTCGACCGCAACCCGCTCGACCTGTGCGACGAGGCGGCGGCCGCCGGGCTCGAGCCGGCCGAGTACGTCGTCGAGGAGCTGAGGGCCGGGCGCCTGCGATTCGCCGCCGAGGACCCGGACGACCCGGCGAACTTCCCGCGCGTGCTGACGCTCTGGCGGGCGAACCTGCTCGGCTCGTCGTCGAAGGGGCACGAGTACTTCCTCAAGCATCTGCTCGGGGTCGACAAGCACGGCCTGCGCGCCGAGCAGACCTCCGACGCGTTCCGCCCGACCGAGGTCGAGTGGCACGAGGAGGCCCCCACGGGGAAGCTCGACCTGTTCACGACGATCGACTTCCGCATGAACGGGTCGGCGCTCTACTCGGACATCGTCCTCCCGGCCGCCACCTGGTACGAGAAGCACGACATCTCGAGCACGGACCTCCACCCGTTCGTGCACGCGTTCGATCAGGCGGTCCCGCCGCCGTGGGAGGCCCGCAGCGACTGGGACGCGTTCAACACCGTCGCCGAGCGCTTCGCCGAGCTGGCCGGCAAGCACCTCGGCGTGCGGCGGGACCTCGTCGCCGCCCCGCTGCTGCACGACACGCCCGAGGAGCTCGCCCAGCCAGGTGGCGTCGTGCGCGACTGGAAGGCCGGCGAGTGCGAGCCCATCCCGGGGAAGACGATGCCGAAGCTCATCGTCGTCGAGCGCGACTACGGCGCCCTGCACGAGCAGATGACGGCGCTCGGGCCGCTCGTGGAACAGGCCGGCACCGCCTGGAAGGGGATCGCCTGGAAGCCCGGGCAGGAGGTCGAGGATCTGAGGCGCCGCAACGGCACCGTGCGCGGCGGCATCGCCGACGGGCGGCCCCAGCTGCGCACCGCCAAGCAGGTCGCCGAGGCGATCTTCCGCCTGTCGGGCACCACCAACGGGCGCCTTGCCGTCGAGGGCTTCGAGTTCCTGGAGCGGCGGACGGGCAAACGGCTCGCCGACCTGGCGGCCGACCGCGAGGACGAGCGCATCACGCTCGAGCAGGTGCGGATCCAGCCGCGCAAGGTCATCACCTCGCCGGAGTGGTCGGGCATCGAGAGCCGCACCCGCCGCTACTCGCCGTTCACCGTGAACGTCGACCGCGAGGTGCCGTGGCGCACGCTCACCGGCCGCCAGCACTTCTACCTCGATCACGACTGGATGCTCGAGTTCGGCGAAGGACTGCCGGCCTACCGTCCGCCGCTGCACACCGCCAAGCACGCCCGGGGCGACCTGGACCCGGGGGAGGCGGAGGTCGTCGTGCGGTGGCTGAGCCCCCACTCGAAGTGGTCGATCCACTCCGAGTACCAGGACAACCTGCGGATGCTCGAGCTGTTCCGCGGCGGACCGGTCGTCTGGATCTCGCCGCAGGACGCCGGGCGGATCGGCGCCGCCGACAACGACTGGGTCGAGTGCGTGAACCGCAACGGCGTCATCGCCTGCCGAGCGGTCGTCTCGCACCGGATCCCCGACGGGTGCGCGTTCATGTACCACTCGCAGGACCGGCACGTGAACGTCCCGATCAGCGAGACGTCCGGGACGCGCGGCGGGACCGACAACTCCGTCACGCGGATCATCATCAAGCCGACCCACCTGATCGGTGGCTACGCCCAGCTGTCCTGGGGCTTCAACTACTACGGCGCGATCGGCTCGCAGCGCGATGCGCTGACCCTGATCCGCAGGCGCCGCGGCGAGGTGACCTACTGATGCGCGTCATGGCCCAGGTCGGGATGGTCATGAACCTCGACAAGTGCATCGGCTGCCACACGTGCTCGGTCACGTGCAAGAACGTCTGGACGAACCGCAAGGGCGCCGAGTACATGTGGTTCAACGACGTCGAGACCAAGCCCGGTGTCGGCTATCCCAAGCGCTGGGAGGACCAGGAGCAGTGGAACGGCGGCTGGGAGCTCGACCGCCGCGGGAAGCTGCGGCTCAAGGCCGGTGGGAAGCTCAAGAAGCTCGCGGCGATCTTCGCCAACCCGGACCTGCCCGAGCTGGACGACTACTACGAGCCCTGGACCTACGACTACGGCTCGCTCATCCGCTCGGGCCCGAGCGAGCACCAGCCCGTCGCCCGCCCCGTCTCCCGGGTCAGCGGCGATCACCTGGACCTCACGTGGGGTCCCAACTGGGAGGATGACCTCGGCGGAGGGCCCGCCCAGGTCAAGCTCGACCCGAACCTCCGCGACGGCGTCGAGGAGCAGGTGCGGGCGGAGTTCGAGTCCGTCTTCATGCTGTACCTGCCCCGCATCTGCGAGCACTGCCTGAACCCCGCGTGCGTGGCCTCCTGCCCGTCCGGCGCGATGTACAAGCGCGAGGAGGATGGGATCGTGCTCGTCGACCAGGAGAAGTGCCGCGGCTGGCGGATGTGCGTCAGCGGCTGTCCCTACAAGAAGGTCTACTTCAATTGGCAGACCGGCAAGGCGGAGAAGTGCACGCTCTGCTATCCGCGGGTCGAGGCCGGCATGCCGACCGTCTGCTCGGAGACGTGCGTCGGACGCATCCGCTACCTCGGGATCGTCCTCTACGACGCCGACCGTGTCGAGCAGGCCGCATCCACCCCGCGCGAGCACGACCTGCTCGACGCACAGCTCGACGTGTTCCTCGACCCGCGCGACCCCGAGGTCCGCGCGCAGGCGCGCCGCGACGGCATCCCCGAGGACTGGCTCGAGGCGGCCGAGCGCTCACCCGTGTGGAAGCTCGCCATGGACTGGCGGATCGCGCTGCCGCTCCACCCCGAGTACCGCACGCTGCCGATGGTCTGGTACATCCCGCCGCTCTCCCCGGTCATGTCGCTGATCGAGGGCGCGGGCTCCGAGGCCGACCCCGACGACGTCTTCCCGGCGATCGACGAGCTGCGGATCCCGGTCCGGTACCTGGCCAACATCCTCACCGCCGGCGATGAGGAGGTCGTGCGCGGCGTGCTGCGGCGCCTGGCCGCGATGCGCGCCCACATGCGCGCCGAGCTCCTCGGTCGCGAGCCGGACGCCGCGGTGGCCGAGCGGGTGGGGATGACCGCGGCGCAGATCGAGGACATGTACCGCCTGTGCGCCATCGCCAAGTACGACGAGCGCTACGTCATCCCGCTCGCCCACCGCGAGGTCGCCGACAACCTCGAGGCGCGCCAGGGCGGGTGCGGCCTGGACTTCGCCGGCGGTCCCGGGTCGTGCGGCCCCGGCTTCGACACGAGCGACCCGCCGGCCGGCCAGGGCCTCGACCTCGTCAAGGTCGCCCAGGGCGATGGCGGCGGGCTTCCGATCGTGCGGGTGAACGGTCGGGGGAGGGGGGACGCATGAGCCGGGAGAGCATCCTGCGGATCGCGGCGATCGCGCTCGAGTACCCCGACGACGAGCTGCTGGCCGCCACCCCGGGGCTGCGGGCCGCGGCAGCCGACGTCTCCGGGCCGGCCGGCCGCCGGCTCACTGCGTTCCTCGACCGCCGCGCAGCCATGGATCCGTGGGCGGCGCGCGAGGAGTACGTCGCCACCTTCGACTTCCACAAGCGCGCGGCCCTGCATCTCTCCTACTACCGCGACGGCGACCGTCGCCAGCGCGGCGCGACGCTGCTCGGTCTCAAGCGCCGCTACCGCGAGGCGGGCCTGGAGCTCACCGGCGGCGAGCTCCCCGACTACCTGCCCGCGATCCTCGAGTTCGCCGCGCTCGCGCCGGGCAGGGCCGCCGACGAGATCCTCGCGCGGATGCGCCCCGGGATCGAGCTGCTGCGCGCCACCCTGCACGAGCAGGGCAGCGCCTACGCCCCCCTGCTCGATGCGGTCTCCGGGGTGCTTCCGGCGCTCAGCGCCGAAGAGCTCGCCGAGGCGCGGCGCATCGCCGCCGAGGGGCCCCCCGACGAGGAGGTCGGCCTGGAGCCGTTCGCCCCGCCGGAGGTCATGCCGCTCGCGGGGGCGCCGCGATGATCCCGGTGGCCACGAGCCGCGCAGCGGCGCTCCTCTGGGTCGTCCTGCCCTACCTGGCGATCGCGACGTTCGTCGTCGGCCACCTCTGGCGCTGGCGGCGCGACCAGTTCACCTGGACCACGCGCTCGACCCAGCTGCTCGAGTCCCGCCTGCTGAAGCTCGGCAGCCCGCTGCTGCACTTCGGGCTGCTCGCCGTGATCGGCGGCCACGTCATCGGCATCCTGATCCCCCAGTCGCTGACCGATTCCCTCGGGATCTCCGAGCACACCTACCGGCTCTTCTCGGCGACGATGGGCACGCTCGCCGGCACCGCGATGCTCGCGGGCCTCGCGATCCTCATCGTCCGCCGCCTGGCGAACCGGCGCGTGGCGGCGACCACGCGCGCCTGGGACGTCGCGGTCATGGCGCTCCTGGCGTTCATGGTCGCCACGGGGATGTGGAACACCGTCGTCGAGAACCTCATCCGCGGCGGCTACAACTACCGCGAGACGGTCTCGCCCTGGTTCCGCGGGCTGTTCCTCCTGAACCCCGACGCCTCGCTCATGACGCGGGCGTCGGTCCCGCTGAGCTACCAGCTGCACGCCATCGGCGGATGGGTCCTCATCGCCATCTGGCCGTTCACGCGGCTCGTCCACGCCTGGAGCGTGCCGGTCGCCTACCTGCGCCGCAGGCCGATCGTCTACCGGGCGCGCGCCCCCAGGGCCGTGCGCGCGGGCGCCTTCGACGCCGTGCTGACACCCACCGAAGGAGGGTCCCATGTCCACGAGTGAGCCCACCCGCAAGAGCAGCAGCACCTCCGCGCTCGCGCTCGCGACGATCGCGTTCACCGTCTGCTTCTATGCCTGGTCGCTGCTGGGGCCGCTCGGCCCCAAGCTGCAGAAGCAGCTCGGCCTGTCGGACTTCGAGCTGCTCGTGACCGTCGCCGTGCCCGTGCTGCTCGGGTCGCTCATGCGCGTGCCGCTGGGGATCCTCACGGACCGCGAAGGCGGGCGCCGCGTGTTCACGGCGCTGATGGCGTTCACCCCGATCCCGCTGATCGGCCTGGCGCTCTTCAACCACTCGTGGGCGGCCGTCCTGGGCTTCGGCTTCCTGCTGGGGTTCGCGGGCGCGTCGTTCGCCGTCGGCGTCCCCTTCGTGAACGGCTGGTACCCGCCCGAGCGCCAGGGCTTCGCGCTCGGTGTCTACGGGATGGGCATGGGCGGCACCGTGCTCGGGGCGCTCACCGCGCCGAAGATCGCCGACTCGACGAGCCTCTCCGTCCCGTTCTGGATCGCCGCCGGCCTCGTGGCCGTCATGGCGGCCGTCTTCTGGACGCTGGCCCGCGACGCCCCCCGCCGCGCCCCCGCCGCGACGGGTTCGATGCTCGCGCCGCTGGCGGTCTTCCGCGGCCCGGACGCGCGGCGTGCATGGGCGCTGACCCTCTTCTACTTCATGGCGTTCGGCGGGTTCGTCGCGATGTTCCTCTTCCTGCCCAAGATGCTGACTGGCGTGCACCACCTCTCCAAGCCCGACGCGGGCTACCGCGCCGCCGGCTTCGCCGCGCTCGCGGTCATCGGCCGGCCGCTCGGCGGCTGGCTCTCGGACCGCATCGGCGCGGCGCGGGTCCTGCAGGTCTCGTTCGCGGGCACGCTCGTCCTCGCGCTCGTGCTGGCCGGCACCTACCGGCACATGGTCCCGCTGACGATCGCCTGCCTGGCGATGGCCCTGTGCCTCGGCCTCGGCACCGGTGCCGTCTTCAAGCTCGTCGCCCAGTGGTATCCCGGCAAGGTCGGCGTCGTCGGCGGCGTCGTGGGCGCCGCCGGCGGCCTGGGCGGCTTCTTCCCGCCCGTCGTGATGGGCATCGTGAAGTCCTCGACCGGCGGCTATGGCCTGGGCTTCATCCTCATGGGCGTCGTCGCGGCGATGGCCTTCCTCGTGGTCGTCGCCAGCGGGCGGGGCGGCGGCGGCGCGCACGCGGCGACTGCGGAGCGGCAGGAGCAGCTCGTGGCGAGCTGACGGCGAGGAGAGGGGACGTCGCCCGAGACGTCCCCTCCCTTGCATATATTGTGCACAGTCAGCTACTGTGCACGCAGTGTCGTCGCCCCGGGCAACGAGTCGTCCCGTGAGCCGCCGGTGCCCGTGAGCGGGCGCACGCAGGTCGCGATCGTCGGGGCGGGACCTGCGGGCCTGCTGCTCGGCCGGCTGCTCGAGCTCCGCGGCATCGACACGGTGATCCTCGAGGCGCGCGACCGCGCGTACGTCGAGCAGCGCCAGCGCGCTGGGATTCTCGAGCAGCTGACGATCGACCTGCTCGACGAGCTCGGGATCGGCGGGCGGATGCGCTCGGAGGGGTTCTTCCACGAGGGCATCGAGCTGCTCGTCGACGGCGAGCCCACGCGCATCGACATGACCGGACTCACCGGCCGGCGCGTGGCGCTGTGGCCGCAGACCGAGGTCGTCAAGGATCTCGTCGGCGCGCGCATCGCCGCCGGGCTGCCCCTGCACTTCGAGGTCGCGGACGTCACGCTGCACGACATCGAGACCCCGGTGCCGCGCGTCACCTGGACCAGGCCCGACGGCGCGCGGCACGAGCTCGCGTGCGACGCGATCGCCGGTTGCGACGGCTTCCATGGCATCGCGCGCGCGTCGCTGCCCGCCGGGGCGCTGCAGATCGCCGAGCGCGAGTATCCGTTCGGGTGGCTCGGCATCCTCGCGGACGTCGCACCCTCGTGCGAGGAGCTCATCTACGCCAGCAGCGAGCGGGGCTTCGCGCTGCACTCGATGCGCACCGCCGCGGTCAGCCGCCTCTATGTGCAGGTCGGTCACGACGAGCGCATCGAGGACTGGCCCGATGCGCGGATCTGGGAGGAGCTGCAGCTGCGTCTCGCGCGCGACGGCTGGACGCTGCACGAGGGGCCGATCACCGAGAAGGGCATCACGCCGATGCGCTCGTTCGTCGCCGCGCCGATGGCCCACGGGCGCCTCGCGCTCGCCGGCGACGCGGCGCACATCGTCCCCCCGACCGGCGCCAAGGGCCTGAACCTCGCGGCCGCGGACGTCCGCGTGCTCGCCGACGCGCTCGAGGAGCTGTGCGCCGGGCACGCCGGCGAGGAGCAGCTCAGCCGCTACTCCGAGCGCGCGCTGCGCCGCATCTGGCGCGCCGAGCACTTCTCCTGGTGGATGACCTCGATGCTCCACCGCTTTCCCGACCTTGACCCGTTCGACCGCGCCCTGCAACGCTCGCAGCTGGCGTACGTCACATCATCGGAGGCCGCGATGACCACCCTCGCCGAGAACTACGTGGGGCTGCCGCTATGAGCGACGTGCAGGAGGCACCCCCGCGGCTGTGGACCCCCAACGACGACACGCCGACGAGCTACACGCGCGAGGACCGCGCCGTCCATCCCCCGATGGACGACCCGGGCTACAAGTCCACGCAGTACCGCCATCCCAAGCAGCCGCTCGTGTACGTGCCGCAGACGCTCACCGAGGTGACCGGGCCCCAGCTCGGCGCCGAGCGCGTGCACGGGCCACTCGACGCCGACCTCACCCGCCAGCACGAGGGGATGCCGGTCGGCCAGCGCCTGCTGCTCGGCGGGCGCGTCATGGACACCGAGGGCAAGCCGCTGCGCGGCACGCTCGTGGAGATCTGGCAGGCGAACGCCGCCGGGCGCTACCGCCATCGCTGGGACCGCTGGGAGGCGCCGCTCGACCCGAACTTCAGCGGCGCGGGTCGCTGCGTCACCGACGACGATGGCCGTTTTGCGTTCACGACGATCCGCCCGGGCCCCTACCCGTGGGGCAACCATCACAACGCCTGGCGTCCGGCGCACATCCACTTCTCGCTGCTGGGCCGTGCGTTCGCGCAGCGCCTGGTCACGCAGATGTACTTCCCCGACGACCCGTTCTTCGACTACGACCCGATCTACAACAGCATCCGCGACGAGCAGGCCCGCCGGCGGCTGATCGCCCGCTTCGACATCCACGGGACCGTTCCCAACTGGGCGCAGGCGTGGGAGTTCGACATCGTCCTGCGCGGCCCCGGCGCGACCCCGTTCGAGGAGGCGTGGTGATCTTCCCGGCGACCCCATCCCAGACGGTCGGCCCGTACTTCGCGATCGGCCTGCCGTGGCCGCAGGGCCCGAACGCGGTCGACCCCGCCGACCCGCGCGCCATCCGCATCAGCGGATCGGTGCTCGACGGCCAGGGCGAGCTCGTGCCCGACCACATGATCGAGGTCTGGGGCGCGAGTCCCGACGGGCGCTACCCGGACGTCCACGCGTTCGGCGGCGCTGGCCCGGCCCGGGGCTTCCGCGGGTTCGCGCGCTGCGGCCACGAGGGCGGCGACGGGACCTTCGAGATCGTCACGCTCAAGCCGGGCCCCGTGCCGGGCCCCGGCGGCGCAGCGCAGGCACCGCATCTTGCCGTCTCGCTGTTCGCGCGTGGGATGCTCCACCGCCTGGTGACGCGCATCTACTTCGCCGACGAGCCGGAGGCCAACGCGCTCGACCCGATCCTCGCCCGCATCCCGCCCGAGCGGCGCGCCACGCTGCTCGCGCAGCCGGCGGACGCCGGCTACCGCTTCGACATCCGCCTTCAGGGGCCGGACGAGACGGTGTTCCTCGACATCTGAGGGTCGTGTTCTCAGGTACGTACGGACGGGGCGCGGCGGCGGCGGCCGTCGCCCGCGCGGGGTGGCTCGCGGCCATGCTCGAGACCGAGGCGGCGCTCGCGCGGGCCGGCGCCGCGGCAGGGAGCGTGCCGCCGGAGGCAGCCGACGCGATCGCCGCGGCCTGCCGGCCGGAACGCTTCGACGCCGACGAGCTCGAGCGCGAGGCGGCCGCGCACGCGACTCCGGTCATCGGCCTCGTCGCGGCGCTGCGCGAGGCCGTCGGCGCGCCGTACGCGCCGTTCGTCCACGCCGGCGCGACGAGCCAGGACGTCCTGGACACGGCATTCGTCCTGATCGCGCGCCGGGCGCTGAAGGCGACGCTCGCCGACGCCCGTGCGGCGGCGGACGCCGCGGCGGCGCTCGCGGCCGCGCACCGCGAGACGCCGATCGTGGGCCGCACGCTCGGACGCCAGGCGCTGCCGACGACGTTCGGGCTCAAGGCCGCCGGCTGGATGACCGCGTTGGATCGGGCCTGTGCCGAGGTCGCCCGTGCCGAGGGGCAGCTCGCCGTGCAGCTCGGCGGGCCGGTCGGCGCCGGCGACCCCGCGCTCACGGCCGCGCTCGCGCGCGAGCTGCGGCTGCCCGAGCCCGTGCTCCCCTGGCACACCGACCGCACGCGCGTCGCGACCCTCGGCGGCGCTCTCGGGACGCTGGCGGGCGCGCTCGCGAAGGTCGCGCGCGACACGATCCTGCTGGGCGCCGACGAGGTCGGCGAGGTGCGCGAGGGCGCCGGTGGCCGCGGCGGCTCGTCATCGATGGCCCACAAGCGCAACCCGGTCGCGGCGATCTCGGTGCTCGCCTGCGCCGGACGCGTCCCTGGCCTGGTCGGGACGCTGCTCGCCACGATGGCCGCCGAGCACGAGCGCGCCGCCGGCGCCTGGCAGGCCGAGCGGGGCGCGGCGAGCGACCTGCTCGCGCTCACCGGCTCGGCCGCGGCCTGGGGTCGCGACCTGCTCGAGCACCTCGAGATCGACACCGGCCGCATGGCCGCGAACCTGGCCCTGCTCGAGCGGGCCGGCGTCCCCGGCGCGAGCAGGGTGCCCACCGGCGCCGCGGCCCTGGTCGACCGCGCGCTGGCGGCGCACTGGGGCGCGTGAGCACGGTCGGGCTGCACGCCGCGGCCGCGGGCCCCGAGGGCGGGCCGGTGGTCCTGCTCGGCGGGTCGCTCGGCACGACGCGCGCGATGTGGGCCCCGCAGCTCCCCGCGCTCGCCCGCCGCCACCGCGTGCTCGCCTTCGACCACCGCGGCCACGGCGCCTCACCGGTCCCGCCGGGGCCCTACTCGATCGCCGATCTGGCGGGCGACGTCCTCGCGCTGATGGATGCCCGCGGGATCGAGCGCGCCCACTACGCCGGCCTGTCGATCGGCGGGATGGTCGGGGTGTGGCTCGCCGCCAACGCCCAGGAGCGCGTCGGCCGCCTCGTGCTCCTGTGCACCTCGGCGCACCTCGAGTCGGGCGACGCGTACCGCGAGCGCGCCCGCGCCGTTCGCGCGGCCGGCACGGTCGAGCCGGTCGCCGACGCCGTCGTCGCGCGCTGGACGACGCCCGCGTGGGCACGAGCGAACGCCGACGCCGCGAGCGCGCTGCGGGCGATGCTCGTCGCGACGCCGGCGGAGGGCTACGCCGCCTGCTGCGAGGCGATCGCCGCCATGGACCTGCGCGATCAGCTCGCGGGCATCCGCGCTCCGACGCTCGTGATCGCGGGCGCTGAGGACCCCGCGATCCCGCCGGCGCACGGCATGGCGCTGGCCGCGGCGATCCCGGGCGCCCGCCTGGAGATCCTGCACCCGGCCGCCCACCTTGCCAGCATCGAGCAGCCGCAGGCCGTGAGCGCCCTGCTGCTCGGCCATCTCGACCCAAGCGAGGCCCCATGACCGACCCGATCTACGATGCAGGTATGGCCGTGCGGCGCGAGGTGCTCGGCGACGCGCACGTCGACCGTGCCATCGCGCGCACGACGCCGTTCACCGAGCCCTTCCAGGACTACATCACGCGTGCGGCGTGGGGGAGCGTCTGGACGCGACCGGGGCTGGACCGGCCGACACGCTCGTGCATCACGCTCGCGGTCCTGACGGCGCTCGGCCGCGAGCATGAGATCGCGATGCACGTGCGCGCCGCCCGGCGCAACGGGCTCACGCCGGAGGAGATCGCCGAGGTCCTCCTGCACACGGCGGTCTACGCCGGCGTGCCGGCCGCCAACCGCGCCTTCCAGATCGCCCAGGAGGCGCTCTCCGAGGACGTGCCCTGACGCGCTACGCGACGCCGGCCGGGGCGATGCGCGGGTCGTAGCCGGCGACGAGCTCGGCCGCGCGGCGGTCGATCTCCTCGGCTCGAGGCGCCTGGGCGGCGGCCGTCCGTTGCACCTCCTCGAAATGCGCGCGCTTCTCGGCCAGCGTGACGACCGAGCGCTGCGGGGCATCGAAGCGCACGGCGGGCGCGCCGTCCTGCACGACGAGTGTGCCCCCCGCGCCGCACGTCACGCACTCGACGCTCGTGCCGTCGATCGCGACCGCCGACAGGTGGCAGAGCGGGCACAGGCCCGGCGCGCCGCGGTACTCGACCTCGTCGAAGGCGCGCCCGAGCTGGCTGCCGACGCTCGCGCCGACGCGGCGCGCGCCCTGCAGCGCCGCCTCGTCCAGCACGGCCGCGCGCGGCATGCCGGCGCCCTGCACGAGCAGCTGGTCGGCGACGGCGATCTGCGCCGAGAACGTCATCTGGTGCATCACCGGCAGCGCGAGCGCCTGCCACACGGTCGTCAGCGCGCCGCCGACGGCGATCAGCCCGGCGACGCGCGCGCGGAAGACGCGCTCGTCGTAGGGGAAGGCCACGGCCGGCGTCTCGCCGCGCTCGAGGATCGCCCGGTAGCGCTCCGCGAAGGCGACGTCGGCTGCCGGGCCCGAGAGGCGGTCGGCGACCAGCTTCAGCTTCCCTGGGACCGTGCGCGAGTAGATCGGCGCGCTCACGATCAGCCCGTCGGACTCCATCAGCCGGTCCCACAGCCACGGCCCGTGATCGGCGCCGGCCGCCTGGCCCGGGCCGACCGGCCGCATCGGCAGGTCGAGGTCGTCCAGGCGGACCATCGCCACCTCTCCGCCCTCGCCCTCGGCGGCCCTGAGCGCGAGCTTCAGGAGGATCTCCGCACTGCCGTCGGGATTGCCGCAGCTGAGGCCGAGCACCTTCATGCCGACACCTCCTCGCCAGAGCGGCGCAGGCCCCCTCCGCCGAAGCGCGAATGGTCGGCGGCGAGCTGCATGATCGGGTAGGTCGCGGTGCGCATGTCCTCTTCGTAGGCGGCGATCGCCTCGACGACCTCGCACCGGCCGCTCGCCGCGTCGACGAGCGCGTCGCGCAGCACGGCCGCGTTGCGCAGGGCCATGTTCGCCCCCTTGCCGAGCGTTGGGAGCATCGCGTGGATCGCGTCGCCCACGAGCGTCACGCGCGAGCTCGGCCAGGCCGGGGTGGGATCGAGGCGCCGGAACGGGTGGGCGAAGATCGTGTCGAGCTCGACGGCATCCACGAGTGCGCGGATCGCCGGGTGCCAGCCCTCGACGACCGCCTGCATGCCGGCCTTCATCTGCGCGGGCGTGTCCGTGGTCCACTCGGCGGGCGGCGGGACGACCGAGCCCGGCTGGATGCCGCCGAGCAGCATCATGTAGGGCGCAACGGGGGCGACGCGCGCGTAGGGCGCGAGCTCGGCGGCCGCCTCGTCCGGTGGCTGGCGCGGGATGTAGGAGCCCATCGCGAGCAGGCCGCCGCGGCCGTCACTGGCGATCGCAAAGCCGCCGGCGATCGTTTCGGGGAGGGCGTCCTGGAGCTTGGGCGTCAGCGGCGCGCGGGCGAACAGGTCGAGCCCGCCCACGGGCGCGGCGATGATCTCGACCTCCGGCAGCAGCGTGCGGCGCACGTTCGAGCCGACGCCGTCGGCGCCCACCAGGACGTCGCCCTCGACCGCTTCGCCGTCCTCCAGCAGGACGCTCACGCCCGACGCATCGGCCTCGAAGCCGGTGACGAGGCGTTCGTGGCGCACCGCGTCGTCGAGGCCGGCCTGCAGGATCTGGCGGAACGTGCGGCGGTCGACCGCGGTGTGCGGGCGCTCGCCGGCGTTCGGCGGCCCGATGTGCGGAGCCGTCGTCAGCTCGTTGCCCTGGGGGTCGATCACGATCGAGATGTCGTAGCGCGCCGGCGTGACGGTCGAGGCCCGCAGGTAGAGCTCGTAGAGCTCGGGGGGGAGGCACGCCTCGAGGGCGTTGCCCCCGTCGGCGTCCATCGTGAGGCGGTAGCCGGAGCGGCGGCGCTCAGCCGGATCGCGTTCGAAGACAACGCAGTCGACGCCGGAGCGCCGCAGACCCTGGGCCAGGAGGAGGCCGCTCATGCCCCCGCCGGCGATGAGGACACGGAACATGACGCAGTTGTATGCACTACGGCAAACTGTGTCAAGTCGGTCGCGCAGCCTGCGTATTGCATACATCTCCTGATTCTGCTTACACTTACCCCATGAAGCTGCTGACCTTCGACGACGGGCGCGTGGGCTACGTCGACGGCGACGACGTCGTCGAGCTCGCCGTGGCGGACATGCGCACCTACTTCGAGCGCGGGGGCGAGGCCGAGGAGACCGGCCGCCGCGCGCCGCTGGCCGACGTCCGCCTGAGGGCGCCGCTCGTGCCCAAGAAGTTCTTCCACACCGCGGGCAACTTCCGCGAGCACCACGAGGAGTCCAAGCGCGTCAACTGGTCGCACCCCGTGCTGCCCTGGATCGTCTTCTTCCAGAACATCGACGCGATCATCGGCCCAGAGGATGGGGTGGTCTACCCGGAGGGGATGACGAACGAGCTCGACTACGAGCTCGAGCTGGCCGTCGTGATCGGGAAGGCCGGCTCGTTCTTCTCGCCGGAGGAGGCCGAGGACTACATCGCCGGCTACCTGATCTTCAACGACATCACCGCGCGGGACATCCAGCGCGAGGAGATGAAATCCGGGGTCTTCTGCCTATCCAAGAGCATCGACACCTTCTGCCCGATCGGCCCGTGGATCGTCACCCCCGACGAGCTCGGCGACCCCCACGACCTCGCGATGCAGCTGCGCGTCAACAGCGAGGTGCGCCAGACCTCGCACACGAGCCGCATGTCGGTGACGATCCCCGAGATCATCAGCCACTACTCGCCGATGGGGTACAGCCCCGGGGACATCATCTCGACGGGCACCGTCTCCGGCGTGGCAGGGTTCAGCGAGGACGCCGCGTCGCTCTACCTGCGGCCCGGCGACGTCGTCGAGGCCGAGATCGAGGGCGTCGGCGTGCTGCGCAACCCGATCGTCGGCTGGTCGGACGCGCACCCGGGCCGCCCGTCGCCGGCGGCGATCGCGGCGACATGAGCGCCGCCGCCGCGGGCGCGCGCCTGGACCACGTGGGCCTCTCCGTGGCGGACCTCGACGCGGAGATCGCGTTCTACGAGGCGGCCTTTGCGTTCGCCGTGGAGCTGACCTTCACGCTCGGCGACGACGGCACCCGCGGCGCGATGCTCCTGCATCCCTCGGGCGGCCGCCTGGAGCTCTTCGAGCGCCCGGGCGCCGCGCCCGGGCGCCATGGGCTGATGCCGCTGGAGATGCTCGACGCGCGGGGCTACGGGCACGTCGCGCTCGCCACGCCGCAGCTCGACGTGCTCTACGCGGAGGCGCTGCGCGCGGGAGCGACGGCGAAGGTGCCGCCCCAGCCCTCGCCCGAGCCCGGCGTGCGCTTCGCGTTCGTCGCCGACCCCGAGGGCCACCTCGTCGAGCTCGTGGGGCGCGCGGCGTGAGCAGGCTGACCGGCAAGGTCTGCCTCATCACGGGCACCGCCGGGGGTCAGGGCCGCGCCGCGGCCGAGCTGTTCGCCGCCGAGGGAGCGCTCGTCGTCGGCTGCGACCTGGACGCCGCCGGCAGCGCGCAGACCGCCGAGCGTGCGCAGGCGGTGGGCGGGCGCATGCTCTCGTTCGGGCCGGTCGACCTCGCCGAGCGCGCGCAGGCCGCCGGATGGGTCGACGACGCCGTCGCGCAGGCCGGCCGGATCGACGTCCTCTACAACAACGCCTCGGCCCCGCGCGTCGGCCCGTGGGAGGAGCTGACCTGGGAGGACTGGCAGTTCACGCTGCGCAACGAGCTCGATCTCATCTACACCGTCACGCGCGCGGCCTGGCCGCACCTGGTTGCCAGCCGCGGCGCGATCATCAACACTGCCTCGGTGTCCGCCTGGCGCGGCGCGCGGTTCACCGAGCAGGCCGCCCACGGCGCCGCCAAGGGCGGGGTCCTGGCGATCACGCGCCACCTCGCGGCGTCCGGCGCGCGCCACGGGGTGCGCGCCAACTCGATCAGCCCGGGGCTGATCCTCACGCCGCAGATCGCGCCGTTCCTCGAGGACCCCGGGCACCCGATGCACGAGATGGCGCGCACCCATCCGCTCGGGCGGCTGGGCGCGCCGGAGGACGTCGCACGCGTGGCCCTGTTCCTCGCCTCGGACGACGCTGCCTACCTGAACGCCGTCGACATCATCGTCGACGGGGGCCAGTCGGTCATCGTCTGATACCGGGCCCGCCGAGCGTGCCGAGCACGATCACGGCGGCCGCGCCGGCGAGTGCCATCACGATGCCCATCGGGACGGCCGACGCGCCGGCGAGCCCGACCAGCGGCGCGACCGCAGCGCCCGCGGCGAACTGCACCATCCCGAACAGCGCCGAGGCGCTGCCCGCGCGCTCGCGCTCGCCCTCCATCGAGAGCGCCACGGCGTTGGCCATCACGAGCCCGACCGAGCTGACGGTCAGGAAGAGCAGCGGCACGAGCAGCCAGTCCCGTCCGGCGATCGCGGCGACCGCGATCAGCGCGCCGCCGACGGCCAGCGACCTGACGCCGATCTGCAGGAGGTGCTCCTGGGGGAACGACCTCATGAGCCGCGCGTTGAGGAGGTTGACCGCCAGCAGCCCCCCGCCGTTGAGGGCGAACAGCAGGCCGTAGGTCTGCGGGCTGAGGCCCAGAACGGACTGGTAGACGAACGCGGATGCCGAGATGTAGGCGAACATGCAGGCGAACCCGAGCGAGCCGCCGGCGACGAACGTCATGAAGCGCCGGTGGTGCAGGAGCTCGCGGTAGATGACGATCGTGTGGCGCAGCGAGCCGGGATGGCGCTGCGCGGGTGCGAGCGTCTCGTGCGTGACCACGAGCGAAGCGGCGAGCAGCGCCAGCCCGATCGCACCCTGGACGGCGAAGACGCCACGCCAGCTGGTCACGAGGAGGAGCTGTGCGCCGACGAAGGGCGCGAGGATCGGCGCGAGCGCCATGACCGAGCTCAGCGCGGCGTACATGCGCCCGGCGTCCAGCCCGGAGTACATGTCGCGCACCATCGCGCGCGCGATGACGATGCCCGCGGCCCCCGCGAACCCCTGCACGAGGCGCAGCAGGTCCAGCGCGGGAACCGAGGGTGCCGCGGCACAGCCGAGCGATGCCGCGATGTAGAGCAGCAGGCCCGCGACCAGCGGGCGGCGGCGGCCGAGCACGTCGCTCAGCGGCCCGATGAGCAGCTGGCCCGCCGCGATGCCGAGCACCGACGCCGTCAGCGTGACCTGGACGCTCGCGGCCGACACGCCGTAGTCGCGCGCGATCTGGGGCAGCGCGGGGAGGTAGAGGTCCGTGGTGAGCGGCGCGAATGCCGACAGCCCCGCGAGCACGAGCACCAGTCGCAGCGGCCAGGGCCGGCGCCACGCCTCGTGCGCGGCGGCAGGCTCGACCGCCGGAGCTTCGCTCACGGGACGATCACGAGCTTCCGGCCCGGGCTCGACGCCTGGCGGCGCCAGGCCTCCTCGACCCGGGCCAGGGGCACGCGCTCGGTCTCCAGCAGCAGCCGTCCCGCGGTCGCGTGATCGAGCAGTTGCAGGTAGGCGGCCACCCGCTCGCCGGGCTGCAGGAGGCCGCCCTGGTAGCCGATCAGCGAGACGTTGGCGCGGCGCAGCGCCGCTGCCGGGAGGGTGACCTCGGGCGCCGCCGCGTTGCCCACCTGCGCCACCCGCGCCCACGGCGCGGCGGCCTGCAGGGCGCCGAGCAGCGGCGGTCCGTACAGGAGGTCGAGGATCACGTCGAATCCGCCGTCGCAGGCGTCGAGGAGCGCGGCCCCGAGGTCGGAGTCGGCCTCGATCGCCACGGCCGCGTCGGCCCCCAGGTCGAGGGCGCGCTTGCGGCCCTGCGGGCTGCGCGCCGCGGCGACGACACGCCCCGCGCCGAGCAGCCGCGCGACCTGGACGGCGAGTTGCCCCACCGCGCCGCTCGCGCCGAGCACGAGCACGCGCTCGCCGCCGCTCAGCGGGGCGATGCGCTCGAACGGGACGATCGCCGCGAGCCCTGCGGTCCACAGGCCGACGGCGAGCTCGTCGGGCACGGTGTCCGGGACCGGAATCGCCGCGGCGGCGTCGATCAGCGTGCGCTCGGCGAACGAGCCGTAGGGCGCGACGCACTGGCCGAAGAGCACCCGCGTCCCGTCGGGCAGGCGCCCGACGCCCTCGCGTCCTGCGACCGACGGAAGCGGCGGCGCACCGCCGTAGAAGCGTCCCGATGCGATGAAGAGGTCGACCGGGTTGAGCCCGCCGGCCAGGACGTCGACGACCACCTGGCCCTCGCCGGCGTGCGGCTCGGGGAACTCGCCGGGCTGGGGCGGCTCGCCGTAGGCGTGGAGGACGGCAGCGCGCATCAGGCGGCAACGACGGCGGAGGGAACGGCCTCGCCGGCCGCCGGCTCGGGGACGATCCGGTTCTCGATCGTGCCGATGCCGTCGACCTCGACGCGCACGACGTCGCCCGCCGCGAGCATGCGGCCGGATGCTGCGCCGACCCCGCCGGGCGTGCCGGTGGCGATCACGTCACCGGGCTCGAGCGTGCACACGCCGGAGATGATCTCAACCTGCGCGAAGCAGCCGAAGATGAGGTTCGCGGTGTTCGAGGACTGGCGCGTCTCGCCGTTGACGGTGGTGCGGATCGTGAGGTGGTGGGGATCCCCGAGCTCGTCGCCGGTGACGATCCACGGGCCGATGACCCCGTGCGTGTCGAACGACTTGCCGAGCGTCCACTGGCCGGTGCGGTGCTGGATGTCGCGCACCGTGAAGTCGTCGACGATCAAGTAGCCGGCGATCACCTCGTGGGCGCGCTCGCGCGGGACATGCCGGCAGCGGGTCCCGATGACGAAGCCCAGCTCGCCCTCGTAGTCGAGCTTGTCGGAGATCCGCGGCAGGTGCACATCGTCGTAGGGCCCGTTGACGCAGCTCGAGGCCTTCGCGAAGACCGTCGGGAAGTCGGGCGTCTGCGCGCCGGACTCGGCGACGTGGTCGGCGTAGTTCAGGCCGACCGCGAGGAACTTCTGCGGATCCGGGACGGGCGCCGCGAGCGCAGCGCGCGCGAGCGGGATGCGGGCACCGGTCGCGGCGGCGCCGGCTGCGCGCTCGAGCGCCTGCGGCCCGGCGGCGAGCAGGGCGCGCATCGTGCGCGGCAGGTCGGGCGCGGCGATCGTGAGGTCGACGACGTCCTCGCCGAGGACGACGGCGGGCGCAAGGGCGCCGTCCGAGTGGCGCAACGTGGCGAGCTTCACGAGCGGGTCCTCCCAGGAGACGTCAAGGAGGAGACTGTAGCGCACATATCGTGGATAATGCATAATGCAGCCATGGGTCAGGCAGCGGTGCTTCTCGTCGGCGAAGAAATCTCCACACTGTGTGCAGTTTCGTATATCGTGCACAATGCATGGTGAGGGCATGCGAGGAGAGAGAGACATGACGGCGCTGCTCGACGTGCGGGGCCTGAACGTCGCGTACGGCGGCGTGCGCGCCGTCCGGGACGTCGATCTGGCGATCCCTGAGCGCCGCATCGTCGGCCTGATCGGGCCCAATGGCGCGGGGAAGACCTCGACCATCGACGCGCTCACCGGCTACTACGCGCCATCCAGCGGCAGCGTGACCTTCGACGGTCGCGACATCACCCGCATGCGCGCCTACCAGCGCGCGCGCGCCGGGCTGTCGCGGACCTTCCAGTCGGTCGAGCTCTTCGACGACCTGACGATCCGCGAGAACCTGCTCGTCGCCAGCCAGCGGATGGGGGTGCTGCGCGCGCTGCGCGACCTCATCCTGCCCTTCACCAGCCATCCCAGCGACGACATCGACTGGGCGCTCGGTCTCTGCGGGCTGCACGACGTCGCCGACCGGCGTCCCACCCAGCTCTCGCACGGGCGGCGCAAGCTCGTCGGCGTGGCCCGCGCGCTGGCCAGCCGGCCGAAGCTCGTGCTGCTCGACGAGCCCGCCGCGGGCCTGGACACCGACGAGAGCCTGGAGCTCGGCCTCCATCTGCGCCTGCTCCCCGAGCAGGGGGTGACCGTCCTGCTCGTCGATCACGACATGGGGCTCGTGCTGAGCGTCTGCGACGACGTCTATGTCCTGGACTTCGGCGAGCTGATCGCCCACGGGACGCCCGCGGAGATCCGCGCCAATCAGGCGGTGATCGGCGCCTACCTCGGCGGCCAGGAGGAGGCCTCGAATGCCGCCTGAGACTCCGGTGCTCGAGCTCTCGAAGGTCGCCGCCGGCTACGACGGCATCCCGGTCGTTCGCGAGCTCGCGCTGCACGTGAACCCGGGCGAGGTCGTGGCCATGCTCGGTCCCAACGGCGCCGGGAAGACCACGACGCTCACGACGATCGCGGGACTGCACGCCCCGCTGGGCGGTGAGATCCGGCTCGACGGCGAGCCCGTCGGCCGCGTTCCCACCTACAAGCTCTTCCGGCGCGGCGTCTCGCTCGTACCCGAGGGTCGGTCGCTGTTCTTCGGCCTGACCGTGCGCGAGCACCTGAAGCTCGCCGGCGCGCGCAGCAAGGCCGCCCTCGACGAGCTGCTCGAGCTCTTCCCGGAGCTGCGCAAGACACTCGACCGCAAGGCCGGGGTGCTTTCGGGCGGCGAGCAGCAGATGCTCGCCGTCGGGCGAGGGCTCGTCTCGCAGCCGCGGCTGCTGCTCGTGGACGAGATGAGCCTCGGGCTGGCCCCGGTGATCGTGGAGCGGATGATGCCGGTGCTGCGGACGGTCGCCGAGCGCTTCGGCACCGCGGTGCTGTTCGTCGAGCAGCATGTTGCACTCGCGCTCGAGGTCGCCGACCGCGCCTACGTGCTCGCGCACGGGCGCCTCGTGCTCGAGGGCGCCGCGGTGGACCTGCGCGAGCGCCCCGAGCTCTTGCGCTCCAGCTACCTCGGCGAGGCCGCGAGCGACGCGGCCCGCGCTGACACCGAGTCCACCGGACTCCAGAACCCAGACAGGAGGGGATGATGCAGACACGACTCCGGTGGGCCTTCGGGCTCGCCATCCTCGCGACGGCGGCCCTGGCGGCCGCCGGCTGCGGCAGCAGCTCGAGCACGACGAGCTCGAGCGGTACGGCCGCCGCGACGACGGGAGCCTCGGGCGCCGCGGCACTCGGCACTCCGAACAAGGCCACCGGCACGCCGATCACGGTCGGGCTGCTGAACATCGAGTCCGGGCCGGTGACCTTCCCGGAGTACCGGCAGGCAGCGCAGGCCGCCGCCGACTACATCAACAACTACAAGGGCGGGATCGGCGGCCGGCCGCTGAAGATCGCCTCCTGCGCCACCGACGGCCAGCCGGCGACCTCCGGGCGCTGCGCGACCCAGGTCCTCGACAAGAAGCCGCTCTTCATCCTCGGCGGCGCCGACACGGGCGCGCCGGGCGCGTTCCCGGTCTACCAGCGGGCCGGGCTCGCCTACATCGGCGGCGTCCCGTTCACGCCGGTCGAGAGCAACGCGAAGAACGCGGCGACGTTCATCTCCGTCGCGGTGGCCGACAACGCGGCGGCCGTCGCCTACGCCGCCGACACACTCGGCGTCAAGACGGCCTCGATCATGGCCACCGACGACACGCAGGGCAAGTTCACCGGCAGCATCATCCAGAACACCATGAAGAACGCCGGCATCAAGTCGAAGTACGTGCCGGTGGCACCCGATGCGGCGGACCTCAGCGCGCCGGCCGCCTCGGCGATCTCCAGCAACCCGGACCTCGTCTACGTCGAGGTGCCGGGGGCGTGCCCGGCGGCGCTCAAGGCGCTGAAGTCGGTCGGCTACTCCGGCAAGCTCATGGGCATCGACCCGTGCACCTCGCCGCCGGCGCTGAAGGCCGCCGGCGACGCCGCCGAGGGCCTGTACTTCGCCCAGCCGTTCGTCTCGCTCGACGCGGGCGGCCAGCAGGCGGCGGTGACGATGGCGGCGCTGCAGAAGTACGCGCCGGCGGACATCGCCCTGGACAGCATCGCGCTCGCCGGCTTCGGCTCGGTCATGAACATCCAGGCCAAGCTCTCGAAGGAGAACGTGAACAGCCTGACGTCGTCGCAGATCCTGCCGGCCTTCGAGAAGGGGTCGAACAACCCGAACTGGCTCGCGCACGGCTACACGTGCAACCGCCAGCAGGTTCCGGGTCAGGCGGCGGTCTGCAACGGCTGGCAGAAGATCAAGCAGGTCAAGAACGGGCAGGTCGTGACCGTCACCAGCGACTGGGTGAACGGCACGAAGTACTACAAGCCGGCAAGTCAGTAGTCCCACCACGACCCGGGGGCCGCGCCGCCTGGCGCGGCCCCCGGCACCCCAGGTCACCCACAGATGTCCTCGTATCTCCTGTTCCTGCTCCTCGGGCTCGGCTCCGGCGCCGTGTACGCGCTGCTCGCGCTCGGGCTCGTGCTCAAGTACCGCAGCGCCGGCGTCGTCGACTTCGGCCACGGCGCCGTCGCGATGTTCATCGCGTACGTGTACCTCGGCCTGCGCTCGGACGGGTCGCTCGAGCTCCCTTGGGTCGTCCTGCCGCACACCCTCTCGCTCACCGGCCAGCCGATGGCGATGGGCCCGGCGATCGTGATCTCGCTGGTCTACTCCCTGCTGCTCGGCCTGCTGCTCTACTGGCTGGTATACCGGCCGCTGCGCCACGCGACGCCGCTTGCGCGCGTCTGCGCCTCGGTGGGCACGATGCTGTACCTGGAGGCCGTCGCCGTCCTGAACTTCGGCACCACCGCGAAGTCGACGCCTGCGATCCTCCCGAACAGCCCGATCAGGATCGCGGGCATCGACGTCCCCGCCGACCGCCTGTGGCTTGCAGGGATCGTCGTCGTGCTCGCCTGCGCGCTCGCGTTCACCTACCGCGTCACGCGCTTCGGGCTCTCGACGCGGGCGGCGGCCGAGAACGAGACCGGCGCTGCGGTCATCGGGCTCAGCGCGAACCGCATCGCTGCCGGCAACTGGGTGATCGCGACGTTCCTCGCAGGCCTCGCCGGCATCCTGATCGCGCCGATCAGCACCGTCGACCCCTCGTCGTACACGCTCTTCATCGTGCCGGCGCTCGGCGTCGCGCTCGTCGCGCGCTTCTCGAACTTCGGGGTGGCGGCCGCCGCCGGCCTGATCCTCGGCATGCTCCAGTCGGAGATCACGAAGCTGCAGAGCGTGTGGAGCTGGCTGCCCGACCAAGGCCTGCAGCAGGCGCTGCCCTTCATCGTGATCGTCATCGGCATGGTGATCTTCTCGCGGGGCGTCGGCGCCCGCGGCGAGGTCGTCGAGAGCCACAACCCGTCGCTCGGCCGCCCGCGCAGCCCATACCTGACGACCGCGCTGGCGTTCGTCGCCGGCCTGATTCCGCTCTTCCTGCTCTCGGGCTCGCTGCTGGTCGCGATGATGTCCTCGTACGTCACCGCGTGCCTGGCGCTCTCGCTCGTGGTGCTGACGGGGTACGTGGGGCAGGTGTCGCTGGCGCAGATGTCGTTCGCCGGCGTGAGCGCGTTCCTGCTCACCCACATCACGGCCGTCGGGTTCCCGTTCTCGATGATCCTCGCCAGCCTCGCCGCCGTGCCCATTGGCCTCATCGTGGGCCTTCCCGCACTGCGGCTGCGCGGCGTCAACCTCGCCGTGGTCACGCTGGCCGCGGCGATCACGATCGACGCGCTGGTCTTTAACTGGACGGGCTTCACCGGTGGCCTTGGGGGGCGCCAGGTCCCCTCGCCGACGCTCTTCGGCGTCGATCTGGGGATCGCAAAGGGCAACGAGTACCCGCGTGTGATCTTCGGGGTCATGGTGCTGGCGATCGTCTGCCTGATGGGCCTGCTTGTGGCGCGGCTGCGCGGCTCGCCCGCGGGCCGCATGATGATCGCGGTGCGCTCGAACGAGCGCGCGGCGGCTGCCGCGGGCATCAACGTCGCGCGCACGAAGCTCCTGGCCTTCGGCCTGTCGTCCTGGATCGCGGGGCTCGGCGGCTGCCTGTTCGCCTACCAGCAGCAGACCGTTTCGCCGCCGTCGTTCGCGACCTTCACCTCGCTGACGCTGCTCGCGATCACCTTCGTGGCGAGCATCGGCCGCGTCGCCGGCGCGGTGGTCGCGGGCATCATGCTCTCCGGCACCGGCTTCCTCGTCACGTTCTTCGACAACGAGTTCAGCGTCGGCAAGTACCAGATGGTGGTCGCCGGCGTGCTCCTGACGCTGACCGCCATCAAGCAGCCGAACGGCATCGCGGCCAACCCCCCGCCGCCGCTCGTCTGGGCAGCGCGGAGGGTCGCGGGCCTCTGGAAGAGCAGCCGCAATCCCTGGGCGGCCGACCTGGTCCCCCAGGAGGCGGCCGCCCCGGCGGCGGGCTCGAGCCCGTCGCCGAGCCTCTGAGCGCGCCGGTCAGGCCGTGGTCGGGGTCTCGCGCTCGGCCAGCGAGCGCGAGACGAACTCGACGGTGTGCTGCAGGTGGGTCGTCATCGCCTTCGCGGCCCGCTTGGGCGCGCGCGCGGCACAGGCCTCGAAGATCTCGCGGTGCTCGCGCTGCGTGTCCTTGCCGTTGGGCGAGATCGCGGAGTAGAGCCGCAGGTACGCGGCCGAGGCCTCGCGCAGCTCGAGGATGAGCTTCTCGAGCTTCGGGCGCCGGGCGGGCGCGTAGATCGTCTTGTGGAACTCGAGGTTGAGCTTGGAGTAGCGGACCGGGTCCTCGGCGGCCCGCGCCATCTGATCCAGGAGCTCGCGCAGGCGCTCGATGTCCTGGTCGGTCATGTTCTCGACGCCCTTCTCGGTCGCGAGCGCCTCGAGCGGTATCCGGATCTCGTAGGTCTCCTGCAGGTCCGCGATCGAGGGCTGGAAGACGACGACGCCGCGGTGCGGCGAGCTGACGAGCAGGCCCTCGCGCTCGAGCGCGGCGAACGCCTCGCGCACCGGCGTCGTGCTCACGTGGAAGCGCTGGGCGACATCCGCCTGGCGCAGCCTGCTGCCCGGCTCCAGCTGCCCGGAGCGAATCTCCTCACGCAGGGCCTCCACCAGGGCGTCGGTGAGGGTGGTGCGCAGCGGCGTGGCCACGGTCGTGATGGTCCCTTCTCGCACGGTCGGATCCGAGGTCGCATCATGATACCCGTCTCTGACATCGTGTACAATGCATTCTCGCGCTCAGCCCGCAGGCGGCAGGAGCCCGAGCAGCCGCGCCGCGTTGTCCTTGAGGATCTTCTGGTGCAGCTCGGGCCTGATCGCGGTCTTCTCGAGGTCGCGCAGCCAGCGCGCGGGCGTGATCACCGGGTAGTCCGAGCCGAACAGCACCTTGTCCTGCAGGACGGTGTTCGCGTACTGCACGAGCACCGGCGGGAACAGCTTCGGCGACCAGCCGGAGAGGTCGATGTAGACCTGCGCCTTGTGCATCGCCACCGAGATCGCCTCCTCCTGCCAGGGGAACGAGGGGTGCGCCAGGACGATGGGCATGCCCGGGAAGTCGACGGCGACGTCGTCCACGTCCATCGGGTTGGAGTACTTCAGGCGGATCCCGCCGCCGCCCGGCATCCCCGAGCCCATGCCCGAGTGGCCGGTGTGGAAGAGCGCGGGCAGGCCGGCCTCCTCGATCACCTCGTACAGGTCGTAGGCGAGCCGGTCGTTGGGGAAGAACGCCTGCAGGTTCGGATGGAACTTGAACCCGCGCGCGCCGTTGGCGATCAGGCGCCGGGCCTCTGAGACCGCGCGCTTGCCCCGGTGCGGGTCGACGCTGACGAACGGGATCAGCACGTCGTCGTTGGCTGCCGCGACCTCGAGCACCTCGTCGTTGGACACCGGCACCTCGCCGGTGTTCGCCTCGCTGTCCACGCAGAAGATGACGGCGGCCATGCGCCGCTCGCGGTAGTACGCCGCGACCTCCTCGGCGTTCGGGCGTGGGAAGTCCGAGCGGAAGTGCTTGGCCGCCGCGTCGAGGATCGCCATCGTGATGGGGTCCGGGTCGCCCCTGCGCGGGACCTGGGCGTGCGTGTGGACGTCGATGGCGTCGATCGCAGCGAGGTCGATGCTCATGCGTAGTAGCGGAACAGGCACTCGGCGACGAGCGCGGGCTTGGGGGCGTCCTCGACCGCAACGGTCGCGAGCACCTTGATCTGGGCGCCGCCGCGGATCTCCGTGACCTCGGCGAGCTCGGCGGCGCAGCGGAAGCGGGCGCCGACCGGGACGGGGGCGGGGAAGCGCAGCCTGTCGACGCCGTAGTTGACGCTCATTGAGGCGCCCTCGACGCGCAGCAGCTCGTCGAGCATCGGGGCCAGCAGGGACAGCGTGAAGTAGCCGTGCACGATCGTGGTGCCGAAGGGCGTGGCCTTCGCGTGCTCGGCGTCCACGTGGATCGGGTTGTGGTCGTCGGTCAGGTCGGCGAAGGCGTCGACCTGCGCCTGCGTGAGCCTGCGCCAGGCGCTGTGGCCGAGGTGCTCGCCGGCGTGCGCGGCGAGGCCGTCGACGGTGGTCGTGAGGCCCGCCGGGGCGGGCTCGGTGGTGCTCATCGATCCTCCTGTGCGTGGCAGGGAGCCTGATGATTGCGTATCAGGAAGCCTGATGCTAGCGTCGCCGTGATGACGGGCGATCTCGGCATCGTGCTGGCGTCCGCCGCCGCGCGCCACGCCGGCGCGGTGGCCGTCGTCGACGGGCCCCGGCGGGTGAGCTACGGCGAGCTCGCCGCCCGCGTGGCGCGGCTGGGCGGCCTGCTCGACGAGCTGGGCGTCGCCGAGGGAGGCCGCGTCGGCGTGCTCGCGCACAACTCGCTGGCGCACCTGGAGTGGACGCTCGGCGCGCCGGCCCAGGGACGGGTGGTCGTCTCGCTGAACATCCGCCTCGCCGAGGACGAGCTTGCGGCGCTCGCGGCGGACGCCGGCTTGGAGGCGCTGCTGGCCGATGCGACGCACGCCGGCACCGCCGCGCGGCTTGCTGCCCGCTGCCCGGGGCTGCGCGCGCTGCTCATCGACGACGGCTCCTACGAGGCGCGGCTGGCGGGTGCGCGGCCGGCCGAGCCACGGGCGCGCGGCGGCCTGGCTGCGATCTCCTACACCGGCGGCACGACGGGGCGCCCCAAGGGCGTGATGCTCAGCCACGAGAACCTCCTCGCGAACGCACGCCACAACGCGGAGAGCGTGGGTCACGCCGCCGACCAGCGCTGGCTGCACGTCTGCCCGATGTTCCACGTCGCCGGCACGGCGAACGTCCTCGCCGCGACGGTCGCCGGCGCGCGTCAGGTCGTCCTGCCGCGCTTCGACGCCGGGCGGGTGCTGGCCACGATCGAGCACGAGCAGATCACGCACGTGGTGCTCGTTCCGACGATGCTGCAGATGCTGCTCGAGCATCCGGCGTTCGCCGAGGCCGGGCTCGCGAGCCTGCGCCACGTGCAATACGCCGCCTCGCCGATCGACCCCGAGCTCCAGCGGCGCGTGCTCGACGCGCTGGCGTGCGAGGTCGAGCAGTTCTACGGCATGACCGAGGCGGCGCCGACGGTCAGCCGCCTGTCGGCGGAGGAGCACCGCCGCGGGCGCGCCGGCGAGGTGCCCTTCGACCGGCGCCTGTGGTCGGTGGGGCGCCCGGTCTGCGGGGTCGAGGTCGAGATCCGCGCGCCGGGCGGCGGGCGCGCCGCCGTCGGCGAAGTCGGCGAGCTCTGCGTGCGCGGCCCCAACGTGATGCTCGGCTACTGGCAGCGGCCGCAGGAGACGGCTGCGGCGCTGGTCGACGGCTGGTACCGGACCGGCGACGCCGGATACGCGGATGAGGGCGGCTACCTGTTCCTCGTCGATCGGCTGAAGGACATGATCGTGACCGGCGGGGAGAACGTCTACAGCGCCGAGGTCGAGCGCGCGCTCTGCGACCATCCCCGCGTGCGCGAGGCCGCCGTGTTCGCCGTCCCCGACGCGCGCTGGGGCGAGGCGGTACACGCGGTCGTCGTCACCGATGGGGCGCTCGACGAGCACGAGCTCCTCGAGCACTGTCGCGCGCGGATCGCCGGCTACAAGGTGCCGCGCGGCCTGGAGCTTCGCCGCGAGCCGCTGCCGCGGTCGGGGGCTGGCAAGGTCCTCAAGCACGTCCTGCGCCAGCCCTGGTGGGCCGGGCGCGAGCGGCAGGTCTCGTGAGGGCTCGCGAGACCGCCGGGGCGAAGCCGCCGACCCTCGTCTACCTCGTCGGCCGCGTGAGCCAGGGCGTGCGGCGCGAGCTGCGCCGCCGCCTGGAGCCCTTCGGGCTGAGCGTTCCCGAGCTCACCGCCCTCTCGGTCCTGCAGCGCCGCCCCGGGCTCTCCAACGCCCAGCTCGCGCGGCGCTCGATGATCACCCCGCAGTCGATGAACGACGTCGTCGCCGCGCTCGAGCGCCGCGGGCTCATGGAGCGCCGCGGCGACCCCGCGCACCGGGGCATCCTGCGCGCGCGGCTCACACCCGCGGGGCGCCGGCTGCTGCGGGCCGTCGAGCCGGTGGTGGAGGGCCTGCAGGAGGAGCTTCTCGCCGACGTGCCGGAGGGCGAGCGCGAGGTGGTCGTCCGCGCGCTGCTGTCGGCGATGGCCCGGCTGTCCGGCGGGGACTGAGGAAAGTTGTATGCAGTCCTCAGGACTGCTTACACTTCGCTGATGTTCGACGGCACGCTCCTGCGCCGCGGAGACCCCGGCTTCGAGGCCGCCGCCTGCGCCCGCGTCTTCAACCACCGGCGAGACGAGCGCCGCCCGGCCGCCGTCCTGCTCGCGGCGTCGGTCGACGACGTCGTCGCCGGGGTGCGGCTTGCCCGCGATGAAGGCCTGCGCGTGAGCGTGCGCTCGGGCGGTCACTCGTGGGCTGCCTGGGGGCTGCGCGAGGAGGCCCTGCTCATCGACCTGGCCGGCCTGCGCGAGCTCGAGTACGACGAGGACACGCACGTGGTCCGGGCCAGCCCGTCGACCAAGGGCGGGCTCGAGCTCACGCCGTTCGTGGCCGAGCGCGGGCGCTCGTTCCCCGGCGGGCACTGCCCGCGCGTGGGCATCGGCGGCTTCCTCCTGCAGGGCGGGCAGGGCTGGGACGGGCGTCGCAAGGGCTGGGCGTGCGAGAGCGTCGTCGCGATCGACGCCGTCACGGCCGCCGGCCAGCTCGTCCACGCGACCGAGGACAACGAGCACGCCGACCTGCTCTGGGCCGCCCGTGGCGCGGGGCCGGGCTTCCCCGCTGTCGTCGTGCGCTTCCACTTGCGCACCTGGCCCGCGCCGGGCGCGATGACGCAGGACACCTGGACCTTCCACCTCGACGACCTCGAGCCGCTGCTCGACTGGCTGCACGAGGTCGTTCCCCAGCTCGAGGCCGTCGTCGAGCCGGTCGTCGCCGCCACCCGGCTGCCGTCGGTCCCGCTGCACGACGGCGTCGAGCACCCCGGCGGGCCGGTCCTGCTGCTGCACACGACGGCGATGTGCGACACCGACGAGGAGGCCGAGCGCGTCCTGGCGCCGTTGAGCGAGGAGGCATGCCCGCTCGCCGTTGGTGCGCTCGGCCACGTGCGCTCGCGCACCGACGTCCTCTCCGAGAACGAGGCGCAGGCCGAGCAGAACCCCGAGGGCCACCGCTACGCCGTCGACTGCCAATGGACCGACGCCCCGGCGTCCGAGCTCGCGCCGCGCCTGCGCGCGATCTGGGGCGAGCTGCCGACGATCCACTCGTTCTCGATCTGGTACGGCTGGTTCCCCCGGCGCGAGCTGCCAGACATGGCCTTCTCGCTGGAGGGCGAGGTCTATCTGGCGACCTACGCGATCTGGAAGGACGAGGCCGACGACGAGCGCCACCGATCGTGGGTGGTCGAGCGCACGAGGGCGCTCGCCGAGGTCGGCAAGGGCGTCTATCTCGGCGACACCGACTTCACCCGCCGGCCCGACACGTTCATGGCGCCCGCGAACCTCGAGCGCCTCGAGGGGGTCCGAGCGGCGTACGACGGCGAGGGCCGGATCTGCTCGTACCTCTACGCCGACGACGCCCAGGCGTGGCGGCGCGGCCGTCCGGCCTAGTCCGTCGGTCTAGCGCAGAACCAGCCCGCCGTCGGCGCAGATCGCCTGCCCGGTGACCGCCGCAGCCGCGTCCGACGCGAGGAAGGCGATCACGCCCGCGACATCCTCGGGGATGAGCGTGCGGGGGAGGGCCTGACGGCGGCGCACGTCTTCGAAGGCCTCGGCGGGCATGCCGGCGTGCGCCGCCGGGGTCCGCGTCAGCCCCGGCTCGACGGCGTTGATCGTGATGCCGTCGGCGCCGAGGGGGTGCGCCAGGGCGCGCGCCAGCCCCTCGAGCGTGGCCTTGCTCGCCACGTAGGGGAGCAGCGCGGCGGCCGGCGGGCTCCAGACCGTGTCGGAGGTGACGAGCACGATCCGGCCGAAGCCGCGCTCGCGCATTCCGGGCGTCAGCTCCTGTGCGAGCCACAGCAGCGACTCGACGTTGACGGCTTGGACGTGGCGCCAGGTGGCGGCGTCGAGCGACTCGAGCGGCGCCTGGTCGAAGGCCGCCGCCGCGTGCACGAGCACGTCGACGCCGCCGCGGCGCAGCACCGCGGTCGCCGCCGCGCGCACGGCCTGCTCGTCGGCAAGGTCGCACGCCACGTCGCCCTCGCGGTCAAGCACGAGCACGTCGTGGGCATGGGCGCGCAGCGCGGCCACGATCGCCGAGCCGATCGCGCCCGCGCCGCCGGTCACGAGCGCTGTGCGGCGACTGCTGCTGCTCATGGCTGCGAGCCTACCGAGACATGTTGGATCGTGCACAATGCACGATCACGCGATGAGACACTTGACGACAGTACCGCAAAGTGCATACATGTACGCATGTCCACCTCCACCACGACGGCCGACCAGGCCGTGACCGATCCCCTCCCCCCCGACTCCGTTCCCTACGTTCTCGAGTCCGGGCAGGGCCGGGCCTACCTGCTGCTCGGCGAGGTCGGGCGGACGCTGGCCGGCGGCGAGCAGACGAACGGGCAGATGTCCGTCTTGACGTGCACGGGGCCCAGCGCCCCCAGGCCGATCCCGCTGCACTTCCACGAGGCCGAGCACGACCTCTTCTACTGCGTGCGCGGGCGCATGCAGGTCTGGTGCGACGGCGTCTCGCGCGTGCTGGGGCCCGGCGACTTCGCGAGCGTCCCGCCGGGCGCCGTGCACGCCTACCAGCTGCTCGACCACAGCTCGATGTTCATGGGGCCGATCGTGCCCGCGGGCTGGGACACGTTCTTCGCCTTCACCGGGACGCCGTACGACGGCCCGATGTACCCGCCGGTCGACCCGTCGCCGCCGCCGTTCGAGAAGTTCGCGGCGGCCGAGTCGAAGTACCACATGACCTACGTCCACGACCAGCCCTATGCGGAGGCGACGACCGGCCCCGACGACGCGCTGCCGGGCGCCGAGGAGCCGTACTTCCTGCGCGCCGGCGAGGGGCCGCGCCACGCCGCGTTCGGCCAGGTGGCCTTCCAGATCCTGACCGGTGCGCAAACGCGCGACCGGCTCGGCATGGCGGTCGTCGAGGGCCCGAAGGGCTCGGTCGTCCCGGCGCACCGCCACGAGCGCACGCCCGAGGCGATCTACGTCCTGGACGGCCTCGTGCGCGCGCGCGTGGCCGGGGAGGAGCACCTGCTCGCGCGCGGCGACTTCCTCAACGTCCCGGCCGGGACCGTGCACGAGCTGACCTTCGAGCGCCCGCTGACGCGCTACGCGACGATGAACGCCCCTGCGGGCATCGAGCGCCTGCACGAGCTCTGCGGGCGGGCGGCCGAGCATCGGATCTACAGCCCGGTGCCCGAGCCGGCGGACCCGGCCGGCCTGGAGCGCGCGGCGGCCGAGCTCGACGTCGTGTTCGCCTGAGAGGCGAGGCGATGCCCGCCGTGCCGGCCGGCTCCGCGAGCGCCGGCCCGGAGGGGTTCAACCCGGTCTCCGACGCCTTCGTCCGCGATCCGGGCCTCGCCTTCGCCGCGGCGCGGGCGCAGGCGCCGGTCTTTCACTACGCGCCGCTCGACGCCTGGGTCCTGACGCGCTCGGCCGACATCGAGGCGGCGCTGCCGGACTTCGAGTCGCTCTGCCAGGGCGCCTTCCGCGACGCGCCGGTGCCGGAGGCCTTCCAGGATCGCATCCCCCCGGGGTGGTTCAACCCGAGCTGGATCGCACTCGATCCGCCCGCGCACACGATGCCGCGCAAGGTCGCCCAGCGCGGCTTCCGCCGGCCGCGCATCAAGGCCCTCGAGCCGCAGATCGAGGCGATCGCGCACGAGCTCGTCGACGCCTTCGCCGCCGATGGCGAGGTCGAGCTGATGGAGGGCTTCTGCTACGCGCTGACGACGCGCACGCTGCTCCTGCTGCTCGGGATGCCGATCGAGGACCATGCCTTCATCCGGCAGCTGGCAAGCGACCATGTGCGCGCCTTCAACGTCGTCCTGCAGCCGATCCCGCTCGACGAGGAGCCCCAGCTCTGGGGACGCTACGCCGACGCGTGGGACCGCTTCCGCGCGCTCGTTGAGGCCCGGCGCGACAGCGCGGGTGAGGACATCATCAGCGTCATGGCCTCCGCCCGCGGCGAGGACGGCGAGCCGCTGCTGGCGACCGACCGCATCGCGCTGCACTGCTGCGAGATCGCCTTCGCCGGCACCGACACGACGGCGAACCTCATGGCGAACGCCATCACGTTCCTGGCCGCCGCGCCGGAGCAGCGCGTGCGGGTCCTCGCGGACCCGGCGCTGTGGGAGGTCGCCGTCGAGGAGACGCTGCGCCGGCGCCCGTCGGTGAGTGCGGTGCCGCGCATCGCCACGCGCGACGTCGTGTTCGCGGGCGTGACGGTTCCCAGGGGCGCGCGTGTCTGGCTGGCACTCGGCGCCGCCGGAACCGACGCGGAGCGCTGGCGCGAGCCCCTGCGCTTCGACCTCGACCGGCCCGGCGTCGCGGACCACGTCGCGTTCGGGAAGGGCCGGCACTTCTGCATGGGGGCGCCGCTGGCGCGCACGCAGGCTCGCATCGGGCTGCGCGTTCTGCACGAACGCCTTGGTGCGGTCGAGCCGGTCCCGGGCTACGAGACGGCGTTCGGCCGGGTACCGGGCGCGCCCTCGCGCCTGACGATGCCGGTGACGTTCGCGGCGCAGCGGCCGTAGCCGCGTCGTAGCCGCGTCGGCCTACGCCGCCTGCGACCGCGCGCTCGCATCGCGCGCGGCGATCCCGCCGAAGACCATCGCGTCGGTCAGGCCGCCGCCGAAGTCGATCAGGTGGCCGAACACGAGGCTCACGGCCCCAGCGGCATACAGCCCGGGGATCGCGGTGCGGTCCGGACGCACGACGCGCCCGCGCTCGTCGTGGCGGGGCCCGCCGACCGTGCCCGCAACCGCCGGCATGCAGCGGATCGCGTGCAGCGGCGGCTCAAGCTCCGTGAGCGTCGCCGGGTCGCGGCCGAAGAGCGGGTCGAAGCGCTGCTCGGCCGCCTGCACGTAGGCGTCAAGCGTCGCGCCGAGCACCGCCTCCTCCACGCCCATCTGCGCTGCGAGCCCGGCGGCCGTGTCGGCGCGCAGGATCCAGCCGCGCTCGATCTCCGCGCTGTTGTCCTGGCTCCAGGCGTAGTCGTTCGGCGTGCCGAGCATCCCGTTCAACGCCCCCGCCAGGCGCGTGGGCTCGTCGAAGATCAGCCAGCTCGGGAGCTTGGGGCGGTTCTCGCGGTGGGGCAGGTAGGTCAGCAGCGAGCGCAGCCGGTCGTGCGCCTCGTGCCCGGTCTCGTCGGCGAAGCGCCGCCCATCGGCGTCGACGAGCAGGAAGCCCGGGGCGAAGACGTCCAGGCCGAAGGGAGCCTCGAAGCCCTCCGCCACGTAGGAGAACCAGCCGAAGCAGCCGTACAGGTGCCACTCCGACGCGCCCGCCTGGCGGCCCATGTGCAGGCCGTCGCCGCGGTTGGCCTGGTGGCACAGCGCGACCGTGGGCAGCGGCAGGTGCGCGTCCGCCAGCTCGGGGTCGCCCTCGAACCCGCCGCAGGTCAGCAAGACGCCGCCGCGGGCGCGCACGGCGAGCGGCCCGTCCCCGGCCTCGCCGCGCACGCCCACGACGGACCCGTCCTCGCCGAGCACGAGCTCGCGCGCGCGGAAGCCGTGGCGCACCTCGACGCCGCGCGTCGCGCAGGCGGCATCGAGCACCTGCCAGAGCGCAGGGCCCGGCCTGCCGTCCGCGCCCTCGACCATCCAGCGGCGTGTCTGCCGGCCGCCGGGGAAGTACGGCCAGGCAGGGAACTCGGCCGGCAGCTTGCCCGGCGGGTCGGGGAAGTCGAAGGTCGTCGCCCCGAGTGAGGCGAGCCACTCGCGCAGGCCGTGGAGCCCGTCGGCGTAGACGCGCAGGATCTCGCGCGGCGTGCGCCCGAAGCACAGCGCGTCGAGGTAGTCGACGCCCGCCTCGCCCGGCGCGACGTCGAACAGGAAGCCGCCCGAGTGGACGCAGTTGCCCCCGCCGGCCGCGGTCGCCTCGAGGACCAGCACCCGCGCGCCGGCATCGGCTGCCGCGATCGCCGCCGCTGCGCCGCCGGCGCCGTAGCCGACGACGACCACGTCGGCGCTCGCGTTCCAGACCGCCGTGCTCATCGTCGCGCGCTCCGCAGCGGCTCGGCGCCGTCGAAGCCGTCGGCGGCCGCGCGCACGCGCGCGTAGAAGCCCTGCAGCAGCTCGTTGGACTGCAGCACCTCGACGTGGTGGGCCAGCGCCGGCGCGCCGTCGAACCAGCGCGCGTGTGCCGGGCCTGTACGGCCCTCGTGGAAGAGCCGCAGGCCATCGGCCAGGAAGCGCTCGGTCACGGCGTCGAGGTCGTCGACGACGAAGCCCGCGTGGCCGATGCCCGGCCGCCCGAGTGCCTCCTGCAGCGCCGGGGGCGCGGCCGAGTGCACGACGTTGAGCTCGACGAGGATCGGGCCCCAGGCGCCGAACGCGGCGGAGTGGTCGTAGGCGGCCGGCTCGCCGAGGTAGGTCACCTCGTCGAACTCGAGGTGCTCCATCGCCAGAAACGGGCCGGCGCCGTATGTGCGCCACATGGCGGCCGCGGCGGACTGCAGGTCATCGACGACGTAGCCGACGTGGTGGATGGGGGGCACGAGCCTCAGGCCTCCTTCGGGACGCCGGCGGTGGCCACGCGGAACACGTTGCGCAGGCGCACGCGGCCGTCCTCGCCGACGAACGGCGTGAGCGCCCGCTCGAGCGCGCGCCGGACGGCAGGCTCGCCGGCGTCCTGCACGGCCAGCGCGCCGCCCGCTGAGGCCAGCAGCGAGAGGACCGTCGTCTCGACGTCCGCGTGCTCCCAGATCACCGGGACCTCGAACGCGCGCCGCGGCTCCAGGCCGCCCGCTGCGAGCAGCTCGGAGAGGCCGCCGGGCGAGGACAGGGCGTACGGGGCGTAGCCCTCTGCGGGGTCGGGCGGGCGCAGGCCCTTCATCGCCAGGTGCGCGACGGTCCCCTCACAGCGCTCGGGCTCCGCGAAGGTCGTTGCGGCGACGGTGCCGCCCCCCCGCGTGACCCTGGCGGCCTCGGCCACCGCGGCGACGGGGTCGGCGGCGAACTGCAGCGCGTTGACGGCGATCACCGCGTCGAACGCCGCGTCGGTGAACGGCAGCGCCTCGAGCGGCGCCTGCACGAGCGTCGCGTCCGGGGTGCGCTCGCGCGCGATTCCCAGCAGCTCGGGCGTCGCATCGGCGCCGGCGACCGCACAGCCGCGATCGGCCGCCATGCGGACGGCGAGCCCCGAGCCGCAGCCGACGTCGAGCAGCTTCAGGCCGGGACCGGCGTCGACCGCGTCCAGGACGGCCTCGAAGAGCAAGCGGTTGGCCGGCTCGGCGTGCTCGGCCCAGTCACGCGGCCGGCGCCCCCAGAGCGCGCGCTGGCGGGCCGCGTGATCGCTGGCCGGGGAGGCGAGGGAGCGCGCGCGGGTCATCCGGGCAAGACTGTAGACGGAATGCCCACGTGTATGCAATAGTCGCGACGTGACCGAAGCACGGCCGCAGCTCATTGACTGGGAGGAGCAGCACTACACCGAGGCGCGACCCGGGATCTTCGGCGCGACCGTGCACACCCCGCAGCTGACGGCGATCGTCTACCGCTACGCCCCGGGCTCGAGCTGGGAGGAGCACCAGCACCCGCAGGACCAGATCACCACGGTGCTCGAGGGCGAGATCGACTTCGTCGTGGCGGGCCGTCCGGTGCACATGGTCGCGGGCCAGACCGCCACGCTCCCGGGGGGAACGCCGCATGCCGCCACCGTGCCGGAGAGTGGCGCGGTGACGCTGAACATCCTCACATCCCGTGAGCGCCCCCCGAGCGCCTGAGCATGGGCACCGACGCACGGGCCGGGTCCTCTCCGAAGACGATCACCGCGGCCGCCGCCGCCGGGATGGTGCGCCGCGGGAGCACGATCATGGTCGGCGGCTTCGGCCTGGTCGGCAAGCCGCTGACGCTCGTCGAGGCCCTCCTTGGCAATCCCGACGCCACCGACCTGACGGTCGTCTCGAACAACCTGGGCGAGCCCGGTCGCGGTCTCGGTCGCCTGCTGCTCGAGGGCCGCGTGCGCAAGGCGGTCGGCTCGTTCTTCACCTCGAACCCCGATGCCGTCGCCGCCCATCTCGCGGGGGCGCTCGAGGTCGAGCTCACGCCGCAGGGGACGATGGCCGAGGCCATCCGCGCGGGCGGCGCCGGCATCGGCGCCTTCTACGTGCGCACCGGCGTGGGCACGAAGCTCGCCGAGGGCCGCGAACTGCGCGACATCGCCGGCGTCCCCCACCTGCTCTGGCACGCGCTGCGCGCCGATGTGGCGCTCATCCGCGCCCGGCGTGCCGACGCGCTCGGCAACCTCGTCTACGAGAAGACCGCCCGCAACTTCAATCCCGACATGGCGACGGCTGCCGACCTCGTGATCGCCGAGGTCGACGAGATCGTCGCGACCGGCGCGCTGGACCCCGAGGCCGTCGTGACGCCGCACCTGCTCGTCGATCACCTCGTGCTCACCGGGTCGCCGGGATGAGCGACGTCCAGCGCGTGATCGCGGCGCGGGTCGCGCCGCACCTGCGGCCCGGCGAGATCGTGAACCTGGGGATCGGGATCCCCACGCTCGTCGCCGACCTGCTCGCCCCCGCCGACGAGGTGCACCTGGAGACCGAGAACGGCCTGCTCGGGGTCGGGCCGGCCCCGGAGCCCGAGCTCGTCGACCCCGCGCTCGTCAACGCCGGCAAGCTGCCGGTCACCGCGCTCCCGGGGTCCTCGTACTTCTCGAGCAGCGCGTCGTTCGGGCTGATCCGCGGCGGCCATGTGACGACCGCGGTGCTCGGCGCGCTGCAGATCGACGCCCGTGGGCGCATCGCCAACTGGGCGGTGCCCGGCAGGCCGATCCTCGGCGTCGGTGGGGCGATGGACCTGCTCGTCGGCGCACGCCGCGTGATCGTTGCCACGACGCACACGACCAAGACGGGTGAGGCGAAGCTCGTTCGCGAGTGCACGTACCCGCTGAGCGCGGACCGCGCGGTCGACCTCGTCGTGACGGAGGCGGCGACCTTCGCGGTCGACAGCGGCGGGCTCGTGCTCGTCGAGGTCGCCGACGGCGTGGCGCCCGGGTGGGTCGCGGGTCACACGGAGGCGCCCTTCCGCGTCGCCGGCGGGGTGGCGGCGTGAACGAGGCCGTCGTCGTCTCGGCGGTGCGCTCGCCGATCGGGCGCCACGGCGGCGCGCTCGCCGCGGTGCGCCCCGACGACCTCGCCGCCCACGTCCTGCGCGGCGCCGTCGAGCGGGCCGGGATCGACGCCGCGCAGGTCGACGAGGTCGCCATGGGCTGCGCCAACCAGGCCGGCGAGGACAACCGCGACGTCGCGCGCATGGCGTTGCTGCTCGCGGGGTTCCCCGAGGCTGTGCCCGGCGTCACCGTCAACCGGCTCTGCGGCTCGGGCCTGGAGGCCGTCGCCCTGGCGGCGCGGGCGATCATGGTCGGCGACGCCGACGTGGCGATCGGCGCGGGTGTGGAGTCGATGAGTCGCGCGCCGTGGGTCGTGCCGAAGGCCGGAAGGGCGTTTGCGACCGGGCCCGTGCAGATGGAGGACACGACGCTCGGGTGGCGGCTCGTGAACCCGCGGATGGCCGAGCTCGGCCACACCGACGCGCTCGGCATCACGGCGGAGAACCTCGCCGAGGAGTACGCGATCGCGCGCGCCGAGCAGGACGCCTTCGCCGTCCACAGCCACCGCAAGGCCGTCGCGGCGGCCGAGGCGGGACGCCTCGGCGAGGAGATCGCCGCCGTCGAGGTCGACCTCGGCCGGCGGGGGACGGTCGTCGTCGAGGTCGACGAGGGGCCGCGCGCCGATACGTCGCTCGAGCAGCTCGCCGGGTTGCGGCCGGCGTTCAAGCCGGGCGGCACGGTGACCGCCGGCAACTCCTCGTCGCTGAATGACGGCGCCGCGGCACTCGTCCTCGCATCCCGCGCCTTCGCGGAGGCGCGCGAGCTGCCGGTGCTCGCCGCCGTGCGCTCGATCGCGACGGCCGGCGTCCCGCCCCGGATCATGGGCATCGGGCCGGTGCCGGCGACGGCGAAGGCGCTCGGGCGGGCCGGCCTCGGGCTGGGGGACATCGACCTCGTCGAGCTCAACGAGGCGTTCGCCGCGCAGGCGCTCGCGGTCCTGCGTGACTGGGGGATGGACCCCGAGGACGCGCGGCTGAACGTCAACGGGGGTGCGATCGCACTCGGCCATCCGCTCGGCTGCAGCGGTGCGCGGCTGGTCACCACGCTCGTCCACGAGCTGGGCCGCCGGGAGGACGCCGAGCTTGCGCTCGCGACGATGTGCATCGGCGTCGGGCAGGGCATCGCGATGGTGCTCGAGCGCACCTGCTGACAGGCGGCGCGGGTAGGATCGAGCGACGCCGGGCGCGCCACGGGGCAGGCGGTCCCGGATGGGCCGCCGAGCGACGAAGGGACGTGCATGACGCCGGAAACCGATGAGGCCGCCCCAGCCGCTGCCGGGGCGGCGGAGTCCGGCAAGCCATGGTTCGCCTGCGAGACCGGCGCGGTCGCTGACGCCCTCCAGACCGACCTCGAGCACGGCCTGACACAGGCCGAGGCGGCCGACCGCCTCGCCCGCCACGGTCCCAACCGGATCACCGGTGAGGCGCCGCCCTCGGCGTGGGCGATCGCGCTCGAGCAGCTGCGCGTGCCGATGAACCTCATGCTCGTCGCGGTGACCGCGGCGAGCTTCGTGATCGGCGAGGTGCCCACGGGGATCATCGTGGCGCTGCTGATCGCGTTCAACGTGATCCTCGGCACGCGCCAGGAGCTGACCGCCCGGGCGAGCGTGGACGCGCTGGCGAAGATGCAGGTGCCGCAGGCGCGGGTCCTGCGCGGCGGACAGGTCGTCCAGGTGCCGGCGACCGACATCGTCCCCGGAGATGTGGTCCAGGTCGAGGCAGGCGACATCGTCCCCGCGGACGGACGGATCATCCGCTCGGCGACACTCGAGACGCAGGAGGCGGCGCTCACCGGCGAGAGCGCGCCCGTGGCCAAGGACGCCGCGACGCTGCCGGCGGGCGACGTGGCGCTCGGCGATCGCGTGAACCTGCTCTTTCAGAACACGTCGGTGACCCGCGGGACCGGCGCGATGGTCGTGACCGCCACCGGCATGGACACCGAGATGGGCCGCATCGCGACGATGCTCACCTCGGTGACGCGCCAGCGCTCGCCGCTCCAGAAGGAGCTGGACGACCTGACGAAGGTCCTGGGGACGATCGCGTGGGCCGCCGTCGCATTCATCGTCGTCGTCGGCGTGATCCGCGGCCTGCCGCTCGACCAGCTGCTGCTGCTCGGCACGGCGATGGCGATCTCCGCGATCCCGACGGGCATGCCGGCGTTCGTGTCCGGCCTCCTGTCGCTCGGGGCCCAGCAGCTCGCTGACGCCAAGGCCGTCGTCAAGAACCTCACCGATGTCGAGACCCTCGGGGCCACGAGCGCGATCAACACCGACAAGACCGGCACGCTGACGATGAACGAGATGATGGTCTCGACCATCCACGAGAACGGCTCGTGGTTTCGCGTCGGCGGCGAGGGCTACCGCAAGACGGGGACGATCGAGGCGGTGGCCGGCGCACCGGTGCCCGACTTCACGCGCCTGGCGCTCGGCCTCGTCCTGGACAGCGACGCGACGGTCGGCGACGACGGGACGGTGGTCGGCGATCCCACCGAGGCCGCGCTCGTCGTGCTCGCGGCGAAGCTCGGGGTGAGCGCGGAGGAGACGCGGCGTGCCTACCCGCGCCTGGCCGAGGTGCCGTTCGACTCCGAGTACAAGTTCATGGCGACCTTCCACCGGGTGCCGGGAGATGGCGGCACGCAGGTGATCGAGCTCGTCAAGGGCGGCCCGGACGTCGTGCTGGACCGCTGTGCGCAGGCGGGTGGCCCGCTCAGCGGCTCGCAGGTGCCGATCGAGCAGGCGCGTGGCGCCATCGACGCCGCCAACCGCAGGATGGGGGAGATGGGGCTGCGCGTGCTGGCGTTTGCGGCTCGCCTGGTCTCCGCTGACGAGCAGCAGGCGATGGCCGACGACCCGATGTCGCTCACGCACGAACTTGCGTTCGTCGGCATGGTGGGCATGATCGACCCGCTGCGCCCGGAGGCGAAGGCCGCCGTCGCCACCGCGCACGGCGCCGGGATCGACGTGCGCATGATCACCGGCGACAACGCGATCACCGCGGGCGCGATCGGCGACGAGCTCGGCCTGGGCCCCGGTGCGATCAGCGGCGCCGAGTTCCAGGCGCTCGAGGACGAGGAGGTCGTGCGGCGGCTGCCCTCGCTGCACGTGTTCGGGCGCGTCGCGCCCGAGGACAAGCTGCGCCTCGTGCAGCTCATGCAGCGTGAGGGCATGATCGTCGCCGCGACCGGCGACGCCGTGAACGATGCGGTGGCGCTCAAGCAGGCCGACATCGGCGTGGCGATGGGCAGCGGCAGCGAGGTCACCAAGCAGGCCGCGCGCATGATCCTCACGGACGACAACTTCGGCACGCTCGTGCACGCCGTGGAGCTCGGCCGCCGGGTCTACGACAAGATCGTCTCCTACGTCCGCTACCAGATGACCCAGCTGCTGGCGCTCGTCTTCCTGTTCCTCGCGGCAACGGCGTTCAACATCAACGACGGCGTCGCGCTCACGCCGCTCATGATCCTCTACCTGCTGTTCTTCATGACCGCCGCGGGCGTGATCGTCATCGCCGTCGACCCGGGCGACCCGGACATCATGCGCCGCCCGCCGCGCGACCCCAAGGTCCCGATCACGAACCGGCCCGCGGTCACCTCGTGGCTCATCTATGGGGCCGTCCTGTTCGTCGCGGCGCTGGTGCCGCTCGTGCTCGGGCCGGACAGCCTCAGCACGGACACGGCGAGCGTCTCGATGACGATGACGTTCGTCGTCATGGGCCTGGGCACCAGCTTCAACGCGATCGCCAACCGCCGCGAGCCGGCGAGCGGGTTCGTTCCGCCGATCCTGCAGGCGCTCTCGATCTCGCTGGCGTCGTTGGTGATGCTGATCCTCGCGACCGAGTTGCCGGGGCTGCAGCGCGGCCTGCTGACCGAGTCGCTCAGCGGCCGCCAGTGGTGCGCCTGCGCCGGGCTGGCTGCGCTCCTGCCACTGACGATCGAGACGCGCAAGTGGCTGCTGCGGCGCCGGCTGCCGCCCGCGCACCCGGCCGACGTCGCGGAGACCGTCGCGCCGCATCGCAACCCCGACACCGCGGGAGAACCGGCATGAGCAAGAGCGACGACAATGCGGCGCCCCAGCGCATGAAGCGCAAGCCCTACGAGCACGAGCTTCGGCGCCTTCAGGGCGAGCTCGTCGCCGTGCAGGAGTGGGTGAAGCGGTCGGGCGCGAAGATCTGCATCGTCTTCGAGGGCCGCGACACCGCAGGCAAGGGCGGCACGATCAAGCGCATCACCGAGCGTGTGAGCCCGCGCGTGTTCAGGGTCGTCGCGCTCCCGGCGCCGACCGAGCGCGAGCGTTCGCAGATGTACATGCAGCGCTATGTCTCGCACTTCCCGGCGGCCGGCGAGGTCGTGATCTTCGACCGCAGCTGGTACAACCGCGCCGGCGTCGAGCCGGTGATGGCCTTCTGCAGCCCCCAGGAGACCGCGCGCTTCCTCGAGCTCACGCCGCTCGTCGAGAAGGCGATGGTCGACTCGGGGATTCTGCTGATCAAGTACTGGCTGGAGGTGAGCCAGGACGAGCAGACGCGCCGGCTGGAGAGCCGCATCCACGATCCACGCAAGATCTGGAAGCTCTCCGCGTTGGACCTGAAGTCCTACAGCCGCTGGTACGACTACTCGCGCGCGCGTGACGCCATGCTGGCCTCGACCGACACCGGCTGGGCGCCGTGGCACGTCGTCGACAGCGACGACAAGAAGCGCGCGCGGCTGAACCTCATCACCCACCTGCTCAGCCAGATCCCCTACGAGCCGCTGAAGCCGTCCGAGGTTGAGCTCCCGAAGCGACAGCGCCCCGGTGGCTACGTCGAGCCGGAGCTGCCGCTGCGCTGGATCCCGACGCCGTTCTAGCGGCCGTTCTACCGAAACGTCTGACCGGAAACCCCGGACGCCCACGCCGAGCGTCCCGCGGTGCCGCCCATAGGCGGCAGCGAGGGACGCTCGGCGTGGTGGAGGGGCGGGTCAGCGCCCGGCGGCGGCCGGCTCGATGCGCGCGGGGACGTGCTTGTGCCACGGCGTGCCCGCGAACGGGTCGCGCCAGTCGGAGGAGGTCAGGCGGTTCGGGGCGACACCGGTGGTGCTCGTCGTCCCGTCGGGCGCGGTGATGTCCAGGCCGAAGCCGTTGGGCAGCGAGGCGTGGCCGGCCTGCATCGCGTCGCTCACCTCGACGACGGTCTCTGCACTGCCGCGCGCAGTGGTGACCCGCGCGCGGTCGCCGCTCGCGAGGCCGAGCGTCTGCGCGTCCGCCGGGCTGAGGCGCAGGGCGCCGTCGGGGTCCCGCTTGCGCCACGCCGCGTCGCGGAAGATGTCGTTCGCGGTGTAGGCGCGGCGCTCGCCCGCGGACAGGACGAACGGGAACTCGTCGCTCGTCCAGCCCGGCGTGGCGTCGTGCAGCGCGTCGGTCTCGCGCAGCAGCTCGGGGATCTCGAGCGCGAAGCGGTGGCCGACGTGCGTGATGTACCCGAAGTCGTCCTCATACTCGTCGACGGTGAAGACGACCCCGGAGCGCGCGGTGAGGATCGCGTCGAACA
>DATKLF010000130.1:0-61818 GCA_035542555.1 Solirubrobacteraceae bacterium
TGCCGACGTGGTCCGGCCAGCAGCTCGTCGGCGCCGATGCGGTCCTCTCGTTCACGCCGGGGGCGACGACGGTCGCCGCGGGAACGACCGTGTCGTTCACCGGGACGATCGGCCCGCCGCAGCCCGGCCGCGGCGAAGTGAAGATCCAGCGCCGCACCAAGCACACGTGCCGCCAGTTCGCGGGCGGCCAGGAGTCCTGCGTCGACGACTGGGAGACCATCACCACCGCGACGACCGCCGCAGACGGCGCGTCCTACACCGCGAGCGCGAAGCTGACGAAGTCCGGCGTCTACAGCGCGGTGCTGCCCTTCCTGCGCGGCAACCTGACCGCGTACAGCGGCCGCTCGCCGGGGGTGACGATCACCGTCACGGGGTAGGGAGCCCGGTTGCTGGTCGTTGGCGACCATGCGCGAGCGGTCCGTCAAGGCCGTCGACATCAACGGCGGCAGGCCCGAGACCACCCAGAGCCTCTTCCCGGCGACCCTCGACGCGACGCTCGGCGATCTGGCGGTCGGCCCGCGCGGCGGCGTCGCGATCGCCGGGATCGCCGGCAGCGCGCCGAGCACCACGGCCGATCCGGCCACCGGCCTCGCGGCCGGCCAGCAGCGCCTCTACCTCAGCACACGCGCATCGGCGGCCGCGACATTCGCCGCCCCCGAAGCCATCAGCGGCCAGCAGCGGATCACGACCCCGCCCGCCCTGGGGATCGACCCCGTCACCGCGCGCCTGGTCGCGCTCTGGCAACCCGTCGGCCAGCCCGACACCTACGCCGCCCGCACGCCGATCGAGCCGACCCCCACCACCGCCAGAGCACGATCCGCAGCACGCACCAGTACCAGCCGCTGGACATCACGAACAGCCCGCAGAGCGGCTATCCAGGTGCCCACAAGCATGTGGAAACGAGAACTCGATCGCGCCCACGCCGCGCCGCGCCGCTCCGCCACCAGGTCACGAAGAGGCAGCCTGCAGCACTCGGCAACGCTGCCCCACAGGAACACTCCACGGCCTCACGAGCGCACAGGCCCAGAAGAGAGGCACACCCTTGCATTGCCAATGCGGCGTCTACCCGTGTACGAGACCATCACTCAGGTGTCGGGCGACTACGTACCGTGCCCGACGTTCATCAGTGACGGTCGGCTCCGCCAGCATCGGTGATCGAGACCGAGGCCCGAGGCGAAGCGTTCCCCGGAGCTTCGGGACCATCCGGGACACAAACGCCCCTAGACTGACCCCCGCGCACTCCTCGCGCACAGCCGAAAGGAGCCGGTATGCAGGACCTTCCAGGATGCCGGAGGAGGGACTCGAACCCCCGACACGCGGATTATGATTCCGCTGCTCTAACCGACTGAGCTACTCCGGCGGGGAGGGCGCAGGATAGCGGCGCGCGTAGGCTCCCGCGGTGATGCCCGGGCCGACGCTGATCGCCGTTCCCAACGTGTCCGAGGGGGCCGATGCGGCGGTGCTCGCGGCCGTCGGAGCGGCGTTCTCGGCGGGGGCGGGGGCCGGGCTGCTGTGCGAGCCGCACGCCGACCCCGATCACGGACGGGCGGTGTTCACGCTCGCCGGCCTGCCGGGGCATCTGGCTCCCGCGCTGCTCGCCGGGGCCCGCGTGGCGGTGGAGCGCATCGACCTGCGCGCCCACCGCGGGCTGCACCCGCACGTGGGGGCGGTGGACGTGGTGCCGGTCGTCCACCTCGATGACGCGCGGCGCGGCGCCGCGTGCGCCGAGGCGCTCGTCGTCGCCGACATGCTCGCCGACGTGCTGGAGCTCCCGGTCTTCCTGTACGGCGCGCTTGCCGGCGGGCGCACGCGCGCCGAGCTGCGCCGCGGCGGCATCGCCGAGCTCACGCGACGGATGCGCGGCGGCGAGCTGACGCCCGACTTCGGGCCACGTGAGCCGCACCCGACGGCCGGCGCCGCACTCGTCGCCGCGCGCCCGCCGCTCGTCGCCTTCAACGTCGAGCTCGCTCCGCCGGCGAGCCTCGAGGACGCGCGGCGAATCGCCGCGCTGATCCGCGAGGGCGGGGAGGAGGGCCTGCCCGCCGTGCGTGCGATCGGCCTCACGCTCGCGCGCCGCGCCGGCGTCGCGCAGGTCTCCACGAACGTCGAGGATCCGGGCCGGGTCGCGCTGGCAGAGGTCGTCGCCGCCATCGCGCGCCACGCGCCGGTCACGGAGACCGAGCTCGTCGGCCTCGCGCCGAGCGCGGCGTTCGAGGGCTTCCCGGCCGGCCTGACGTGCCGCAACCGCGCGACGATCGAGGAGACGCTGCAGCGCCGGCGGGAGGCCGGCACCACGGACGCGCCCCCCTGACCTCCACCTCACCCGGCCACCACTGCGTCCTCGGCCGCGGCCGGCGCGTACAGCGGCCCGCTGCGGAACATCAGCGCGGTGACGATCGACCCGGCCGCGAAGATCCCCGCGGCCGTCCAGAACGCGGTCGAGTAGCCGTGGAGCGTTGCCTTCACGAGCGCCCCGGGGCCCGGGTGGGCGGCGGCGTAGCGCGTCAGCGCGGTGGCGAAGATGGAGCTGAGCGCAGCCGTCCCGAGCGACCCGCCGACCTGCTGGCAGGTGTTCACGACCGCGGAGCCCACGCCCGCGTCGGCCGGCGGGAGACCGGCCGTCGCCGTGTTGATCGACGGTGCGAACGCGAAGCCGAACGCCAGCCCGAGCACCAGCAGCGCGGGGAGCACCGTGCCGGCGTAGGTCGACGAGACCCCCAGGCGCGTCAGCATGATCATGCCCACGCACCCCAGCGCCATGCCCACCGGCACGATCGGCCGTGGCCCCAGCCGCGGCAGCAGCCGGGTGTTCGAGATCGCCGCCGCGAACAGCAGCGCGCCGACCATCGGCAGGAAGCCCAGGCCGGTCTGGATCGGGCTGAAGCCCTTCGTGCGCTGCAGGTAGTAGGTGAGGAACAGGAAGACCGCGAACATCGCCAAACCGCCCGAGAGGATCGCCAGGTAGGCGCCCCCGCGGTTGCGGTCGCGCACGATGCGCAGCGGCAGCAGCGGCGCGGAGACGCGCGACTCGATCGCCACGAAGACGAGCAGGAGCACGACGCCGAGCGCCAGCGACCCCAGCGTCACGGCGTTCGTCCAGCTCGAGGTCTCGGCATGTGCGAAGCCGTACACCAGCAGGAACAGGCCGCCCGACGCGCTGAGCGCTCCCGGCAGGTCGATCGTGTGCGCCCCCGCGACCGCGCGCGTGCGGATCAGCAGCGCCGCGCCGATCGTGGCGGGGACGGCGATCAGGACGTTCACGTACAGGCACCAGCGCCACGACAGCCATTCGGTGAGCATCCCGCCGAGCAGCAGGCCGATCGCGGCGCCGCCGCTCGCGATCCCGCCGAAGACCGCGAACGCGCGGCCGCGGTCCTCCTGGTCGCTGAACGTCGTCGTCAGCAGGCCGAGCGCCGATGGCGCGAGCAGCGCCCCGAACGCGCCCTGCAAGGCGCGCGCCGCGATGAGCATCCCGTACGACTGCGCCGCGCCCCCGAAGGCCGAGGCGAGCGCGAAGCCCACGAGGCCGGCGATGAACGTGCGCCTGCGCCCGAACATGTCGCCCAGGCGCCCGCCGAGCAGGAGCAGGCTGCCGAACGCCAGCGAGTAGGCCGTCACGACCCACTGGCGGTCGTTGAGGCCGAAGCCAAGGTCGCGCTGCGCGGACGGCAGCGCGATGTTCACGATGGTCGCGTCGAGCACGACCATCAGCTGGGCCGCGCCGATCACGGCAAGGATCCACCAGCGGTGCCGGCGCAGCGGCACGACCGACGCCATGGGCGGCACGCTACCCGAGGCTCTACGCTTCCTGGATCATGGCCCAGACCAAGCGCAAGCGACGCACCAAGCACCGCGGCAACGCCATGGGGGTCGTCGAGGCGCGTGGGCGCACCGGGCGCAAGCTCACCGACCAGGAGCGCAAGGCCGCCTCGGGCAAGGGCGCGGGCAAGCGTTCCCCGCGCGAGGACCGCTTCAACAAGCCGCCGACGTGGCGCGGCGCGATCAACCGCTCGCTGATCGCGGTCGTCTTCTTCGTCGCGCTGCTCGTGCTGATCTTCAAGCAGCCCGCCGCGCAGGTCCTCTCCCTGGCGGCCGTGCTGCTCGTGCTGTACGTGCCGCTGAGCTACTACACCGACCTGTGGCTCTACCGCCGGCGCCTGGCGAAGGCCGAGAAGGCGCGCGCCAAGGCCGGCAAGGAGGCCTGAACACCGACTGCTCCGGCCGCCTGGAGTTCACCGCCAAGCGCAAGGGCTGAACGGCGGGCCGGTTGGCCGTACGCTGGTGGGCACCATGGACATCCGCATGCTCACCGTCGGCCCCGTGCAGGAGAACTGCTACCTCCTGCGCACAGGCGCGGACGCCGACACGGCGCTGATCGTCGACCCGGGCGACGAGCCCGACCGGCTGCTCGCCGCGATCGCCGAGACCGGCGCGCGCCTGGAGGCGATCCTGCTCACGCACACGCACTTCGACCACATCGGCGCGGTCGCGCCGGTGGCGCGCGCGACCGGTGCGCCCGTCTGGTGCCCGCAGCTGGAGACGCGGGTGCTCGCGGACATCATGAGCTACGTGCCGTGGCCGGGCTTCGGCCCGTTCGAGAGCTGGAACGCCGAGCACACGGTCGGCGGCGGCGAGCACCTGCAACTCGCCGGGTTCGACATCGACGTCCTCTTCACCCCGGGCCACAGCCCCGGGCACGTGACCTACGCGTTCTCGGTGCCCGGCCAGGAGGAGGCGGGCACGGTGCTGGCCTCCGGCGACGTGCTCTTTGAGGGCTCGATCGGCCGGACCGACCTGCCCGGCGGCGACCTCGCAACGCTGCTGCGCTCGATCGCGGGGCTCGCGGAGCGCTACGACGACGAGACGCCGGTGCTGCCCGGGCACATGGGCGTCACGACGATCGGCCGCGAGCGCGCCACCAACCCGTTCCTGCAGGACCTGCCGGCCGCCTCCGCGTGAGCACGCTGCAGGCACCGCGCGGCACGTTCGACGTGCTGCCCGAGCAGTCCGCCCTGCGGCTGGCGGTCGAGGTCGCCGCGCGCCGGATCCTCGAGGCCGCAGGCTACCGGCGCATCGAGACCCCCGCCTTCGAGGACACCGACGTCTTCCGGCGCACCGTCGGCGAGTCGACCGACATCGTGCAGAAGGAGATGTACACGTTCGTCGACGGGGGCGGACGCTCCCTGACCCTGCGGCCCGAGATCACCGCCCCGATCGTGCGCGCCTACCACGAGCACGGCATGCACAAGCTCGCCCAGCCGGTGAAGCTGTGGTACCTGTCGAGCTGCTTTCGCTACGAACGCGCCCAGGCGGGCCGCTACCGCCAGTTCTGGCAGATCGGCGCCGAGGCGATCGGCTCCGATGACCCCGCCGTGGACGCGGAGTCGATCCTGCTGCTCGCCGCGATCCTCGACGAGCTCGGCGTGCGCGGCGTGCGCCTGCGCCTGTCGAGCCTGGGGACGCCCGCCTCGCGTACCCGCTACCGCGAGCTGCTGCAGGCGCACCTGCGCGCCAACGAGGACCGCCTGTCGGCCGACGTGCGCGACCGCATCGACCTCAACCCGCTGCGCGCCTTCGACGCCGACCACCCCGGCACGCGCGAGGTGATGCGCAGCGCGCCGCTGCTGCTCGATCACCTCGACGCCGACGACGCCGAGCACTTCGCGACGGTGCGCGCGCTGCTGGGCGCCGGCGGCCTGGAGTACGAGATCGATGCGACGCTCGTGCGCGGGCTGGACTACTACACGCGCACCGTCTTCGAGTTCACCTCCGACGCGCTCGGCTCGCAGAGCGGCGTCGGCGGGGGCGGACGCTACGACGGCTTGGCCGAGCAGCTCGGCGCGGGCCACACGCCCGGGATGGGCTGGGCCGCCGGCATCGAGCGGATCCTGCTGGCTGCCGAGGAGCGCCCGGTGCCCGAGCCGGTCTGCGACCTGTACGTCGCGGTGGCCGGCGACGGCGAGGCCGAGCGCACCGCGGCCTTCCTGCTCGCCGCCGAGGCGCGGCGCGCGGGGGTGCCGGCGCAGCTCGAGCTCGCCGGGCGCTCGGTGAAGGGCCAGTTCAAGCAGGCAGCGCGCCTGCGCGCCCGCTACGTCGCGATCGTCGGGCCGACCGGGATCGAGCTCAAGGACATGGAGAGCGGCGAGCAGACGCCCGCCGAGTCGCCGTCGGCCGCCGTCGCCACGGTGCTGCGCGGTAGGTTCGCGGCGTGATCTCCCCGCCGCGCCCGAACGCCTACCGCGACAGCTGGTGCGGGGACCTCGGTCTCGCGCACGCCGGCGACAGCGTGCGCGTGGCGGGCTGGGTGCATCGGCGCCGCGACCACGGCGGGCTGATCTTCATCGACCTGCGCGACCGCTCGGGCCTCGTGCAGCTCGTCTTCCACCCGGAGACCAGCGGCGCGGCGTTCGCCCTCGCCGAACGGCTGCGCTCCGAGCACGTCGTCTCCGCGACGGGCACGGTCGTGCGCCGCGAGGAGGGGAACGTCAACCCGGGCATCCCCACCGGCGAGATCGAGATCACCATCAGCGCCCTGGACGTCCTCGCCGACAGCGAGACGCCGCCGTTCCCGATCGACGAGGACACGCCCGTCGACGAGACGCTGCGCCTGCGCTACCGCTGGCTGGACCTGCGCCGCCAGGGGATGCTCGACGCGATGCTCGCCCGCACGCTCGTCACGCGCACGATGCGCCACGTGCTCGACGAGCGCGACTTCCTGGAGCTCGAGACGCCGATCCTCACGAAGTCCACGCCGGAGGGCGCCCGCGACTTCCTCGTGCCCAGCCGCCTGAGCGCCGGCTCGTGGTACGCGCTGCCCCAGTCGCCGCAGCTGTTCAAGCAGCTGCTGATGATGGCCGGGTACGAGCGCTACTACCAGATCGCCCGCTGCTTCCGCGACGAGGACCTGCGCGCCGACCGCCAGCCGGAGTTCACCCAGCTCGACCTCGAGATGGCGTTCGTCGGCGAGGACGACGTGATCGAGGTCATGGAGGCGGTGATGTCCGCCGTCTTCGAGGCGACCGGCTTCGCGGTCGCGCCGGCGCCGTGGCCGCGCATGAGCTACGCCGAGGCCGTCTCGCGCTTCGGCATCGACCGCCCGGACACCCGCTTCGGCCTGGAGATCCGCGACGTCTCGGAGATCGTGCGCGGCTCGCAGTTCCAGGTCTTCGAGCGCGTCCTTGCCTCCGGCGGCGTCGTGCGCGCGCTGAACGCCGGGCGGCGCGAGCTCTCGCGCTCGGAGCTCGACGCCCTCAACGACGTCGTGCGGGTGCACGGGGCCCAGGCCGTCGCGCCGATCTACGTCAGCGCCGACGGCTGGGCCGGCAACCTCGCGAAGTTTTTCTCGCCCCAGCAGATCGCCGCCGTCGGAGAGCGCCTGGAGGCGGCCGAGGGGGACCTGCTGCTGTTCGTCGCCGACACGCCGCATGTGGCGGCGGCCTCGCTCGGGGGCCTTCGGCTCGAGCTGGGGGCGCGCTTCGGCCTGATCCCGCAGGGCGTCCATCACGCCCTGTGGATCGTCGACTTCCCGATGTTCGAGCACGACGCCACCGAGCCCGACCGGCCGCGCTGGGCGGCGATCCACCACCCGTTCACCGCGCCGGCGGGCGACCTCGAGGACCCGGCGAACCTCCTCTCGCGCGCCTACGACCTCGTGATCGACGGGATCGAGGTCGGCGGCGGCTCGATCCGCATCCACACGCCCGAGGTCCAGCAGCGCGTGTTCGATCTGCTCGGCCTCGACGGCGACGAGGCCCGCGAGCAGTTCGGCTTCCTGCTCGAGGCGCTGCGCTTTGGCGCCCCGCCGCACGGCGGGATCGCGATGGGCGTCGACCGGATCGCCGCGCTCGTCTGCGGCCTGGAGTCGATCCGCGACGTGATCGCCTTCCCCAAGACCGCGAGCGGCGCGGACCCGCTCACCGGCGCGCCGGCGCCGGTCAGCCCGCACCAGCTGCGCGAGCTGGCGCTGCGCTCGCTCGCCGAGCCGGGTCCGCAGCGCGCATAGCACAAAACGCTCAAGCCGAGCGGCCGTGCAGCCGACTAGGGGAGGGTGCAGCAGATCGGTCTCCCCATGCGGATCGCGCTCGTCGCGGTCCTGGCGCTGGCCGCCGTGTGGTTCGTCGCCCTGCGCCCCAAGTCCGGCGGCGGCTCCAGCACCCCGGCACCGCCCCCGACCGCGCCGGGCGTCGCGGGCCTGACGCGCAGCATCGACAAGGCGCGCGCGGCCACCGCGGCCGCCAACGCGTCAGTGGCGAAGGTCCAGAGCACCGCCGCCGCGACCTCGAACGGGACCGCCGGGCAGCCCGCCGCCGCGCCGAACGGCACCGGCGGGCAGGCCGCCCCGTCCTCGGCATCTCCGGCCCGGCCGAAGGCGGTCGTCGCCGCCAAGCCGGCATCCTCCAAGACCACCGTCGTGACCAAGACCACGCCCGGTGGGCAGTCCACGACGGTCGTGCGCCACCACTCCGCTCCGGCGAAGGTCGTGGCCGTGACGCCGGCCGCGTCGGCCAAGCCCAAGGCCGTGGTCGTCGCCAAGCCGAACACGGCCGCGTCGCCCAAGCCGAAGGCCGTGGTCGTCGCCAAGCCGAAGCCCAAGGCCGTGCCGGCCAGTCCGGCCGCGCCGCTCGTCGCCGCGCTGAACCACCACAAGGTCGTCGTGCTCGCCTTCGTCAACGGCTCGTCGGACAGCGCCGCGGTCGTCACGGCCGTGCGCCGGCTCCCGCGCCGCCACGGCAAGGTCGTGATCCGCATCGCCAGCATCAACCAGGTCGGCGATTACTCCGTCTTCACCGCTGACACCACGATCACCCAGGCGCCCAGCGTGCTGATCATCGGCTCGACCGACAAGGCGCGCCTGATCGTCGGCTACACGTACACCGGCGAGCTCAACCAGGCGGTCGCGGACGTGATCGCGGCCAAGCCGGCTACGACGAAGCAGCCGTAGCGCGCGCCGGGGCCGTCAGCCCGAAGGCCTGCGCGACCAGCTCGTAGGAGCGCCTGCGGGCCGCGTGGTCGTGAGTGATCGCCACGACGATCACCTCCTGCGCACCGTACTCCTGCGCGAGCGCCTCGATGCCCGCCCGCACGGTCTCCGGGCTGCCGAGGATCGCCCGCCGCCCGGCTGTGGCGCCGGGACGCTCGCCGCGCTCGGCCAGCCAGGCCTGCGCCTCGGCGACGGTCGGGATTGCGATGAGGCGCCCGCGGCGCAGGAGCGAGAAGGCCATCTGGCCGCTCGTCGCCAGGCTTACGGCCTCCTCGTCGCTGTCGGCGCAGATGACCGAGGCGGCCACCGCACAGGTCTGCTCGGGGGCGCGGCCGCTCGGCGTGAAGCGCTCGCGGTAGAGCCGCGCGATCTCGCCGCCGCCGGGGCTGATGAAGTCCGCGAACGCGTAGCGCAGCCCCAGCTGCGCGGCCCACACGGCACTCTGCGCTGAGGAGCCCAGCAGCCACGGCTCGGGCACCTCCGGCAGGCCGGGGAGCGCCGCTAGCCGCGCGACCGGCGAGTCCTCCGCAAACGAGCCCTCCAGGAAGGCAAGCAGCTCACCGAGCTGCTCAGGGAAGTCGTCGGGCGCGGCGGCGCGGCGGTCGCGCTGCAGCACCCGTGCGGTGATCGGGTCCGTGCCGGCCGCGCGGCCGATGCCGAGGTCGATCCGCCCGGGGAAGAGGCCGGCGAGCACGCTGAACGTCTCGGCGACCTTGAACGGGCTGTAGTGGGGAAGCATCACGCCCCCGCTGCCGACGCGCAGCCGGTCGGTGGCGGCCGCGATCGGCCCGATCAGCGCCTCCGGGCTGGGCCCCGCGAGCATCGGCCCGCCGTGGTGCTCGGCGACCCAGTAGCGGTGGTAGCCCAGGCGGTCCGCGAGCCTGGCGAGATCGAGCGTGTTTGCCAGCGCCTGCGCCCCCGTCGAGCCGGCGGCGACCGGCGACTGGTCCAGGACGCTGAGGCGCATGGAGCCATCGTAGGCGCCGCCGCACGCCGTGGACCGGCCTCACGGTCGCGTCGGGCGCGCGGCGTGGCCACCGGGCGACGGCGACCCCCCGCGAGCGGGGGGGAATCCACCGCGGGCATCGAGGACCAGGGCCGGCGGCCGCGACGGCACCCGGGCGCCCGTGACTCGTGCTGGGCGAGTTGCGCACGGTATGCGTGCACAACTCGACCAGGGCGACCCCGGGCGGACCGGGCGCGCCGCGATTGACCGACCTCGTGGGCGCCTGGGCTGGCCGCGGGCGCCCGCGCCTAGACTCACCGCAGATGCCCGACGAGCGCTTCGAGGAGCACCTGCGCCACCCGCACGGCCGCGGCCGGCGGCCCGACGGCGGCCATGACGCCGTTGCGGGCGCGGCCGCCTGCGGCGATGTCGTGCGCATGAGCGTCGCGCTCGACGGCGAGCGCGTGAGCGCCGCCGGCTTCGACGCGGAGGGCTGCGGCGCGACGGTCGCCGCGGCCAGCGCCGCGGCCGAGCTGGCCGAGGGCGCGCCGCTGCTGCAGGCTGCGCGCGTCGGGGCGCAGGAGGTGGCCGCGGCGCTCGGCGGCCTGAGCCCCGGCAAGCACCACGCCGCCGAGCTGGCGGCCGACGCCCTGGCGCGCGCGCTCGGCGCCGCCGCGCGCGCCGGCGCCGCGCTCGCCCCGCAGCCGTCGCGCACGCTCGTGGCGATGAGCGGCGGTGTCGACAGCGCCGTCGCCGCGCTCCTGTGCGCGCGAGAGGACGCGGCCGCGCCGGTCGCCGTGACGCTCGAGCTCTGGCGCGACGCCCACAACGACGCCGAGCGCAGCTGCTGCTCGGCAAGCGCCGTGCGCGAGGCGCGCGCGCTCGCGCACCGCATGGGCCTCGCGCACCTCACGCTCGACCTGCGCGACGAGTTCCGCGCGGGCGTCGTCGACCCGTGGATCGCCGGGCACGCCGCCGGCCTGACACCGAACCCGTGCGTGCGCTGCAACGGCAGCGTGCGGCTGGAGGCGATGCTGGAGCTCGCCGGTCGCGTCGGCGCGGGCGCGCTGGCCACCGGCCACTACGCGCGCATCGGCGACGACGGGCTGCTGCGCACCGCGACCGACCCCGCGAAGGACCAGTCGTACGTGCTTGCGGCGCTCGAGCCCGAGGCGCTGGCGCGCCTGCGCTTCCCGCTCGGCGAGCTGACGAAGGCGCAGGTCCGCGAGATGGCCGAGCGCGAGGGTCTTCCGGTGGCACGCCGGCCCGACTCGCAGGACCTCTGCTTCCTGGCCGGGTCCGCGCGCGAGGCCTTTCTCACTCGCCACGGCGGGCCTCGGCCCCGCCCCGGCCACATCCTCGACGAGGCCGGCCGCCCGCTCGGGCGCCACCGCGGCGCGCACGCCTTCACCGTCGGCCAGCGCCGCGGCGTCGGGGTCGGCGGGCGCGACGCACCGCTCTACGTGACCGGCACCGACGTCGCGTCCAACACCGTCACCGTCGGCCCGCGCGCGGCGCTGCTCACGACCCGCGTGCGCCTGAGCGACGTGCGCCTGCGCGCGCCGGCCGAGGAGATCGCGCAGGTGCGCCTGCGCTACCGCGCGCCGGCGGTCCCGTGCACGCTGCGCGGCGAAGAGCTCGAACTCCGCGAGCCCGTCTGGGGCGCCGCCCCGGGCCAGACCGCCGTCTTCCTGCGGGGCGACCGCGTCCTGGGATGCGCGACAATCGCCCCATGATCGCCAGAAGCAGCGACGAGATCCGCGAGACGTTCCTCGAGTTCTTCGCCGAGCGCGGACACCTGCGCCGCGAGTCGGCCTCGCTGGTCCCGGCGACCTTCGACGCCTCCGTGCTGCTCACCACGGCCGGGATGCACCCGCTCAAGGGCTACTTCCTCGGGCTCGAGACGCCGCCCGCCAAGCGCCTCACAAGCTGCCAGAAGTGCTTTCGCACGACTGACATCGAGAACGTGGGGAACACCGCCCGCCACCTCACTTTCTTCGAGATGCTCGGCAACTTCGCGATCGGCGACTACTTCAAGCAGGGCGCGGTCGAGTTCGCCTGGGAGCTCTCGCTGGAGGGCTTCGGTTTCGACGCCAAGGACATCTGGATCACGACCTTCGAGGGCGACCCCGAGCTGGGCCTCGGGCCCGACGAGGAGGCGATCGCCGCCTGGGAGTCGGTCGGCGTGCCGCGCGAGCGGATCGTGCTCTGCCCACGCAGCGAGAACTTCTGGCAGTCGGGCCCGACCGGCCCGTGCGGGCCGTGCAGCGAGCTCTACCTGGACCGCGGGGTCGAGCACGGCAGGGCCGACGACCTGCCCGGCGGGGACAACGAGCGCTTCCTGGAGTACTGGAACCTCGTCTTTATGCAGTTCGACCAGGACCCGGGGCGGGCGGGCCCGATTCTGACGCCGCTGCCTGAGCAGAACATCGACACCGGCCTGGGCCTCAACCGCATGGCGCTCATCCAGCAGGGCGTCGAGACGATCTTCGAGACCGACCAGTTCCTTCCCCTGATGGACCTCGGGCGCGAGCTCAGCGCCCCCGGCGCCCACGACGAGCGCGCACTGCGCATCCTCGCCGACCACTCGCGCGCGATGACGTTCCTGATCGGCGACGGGGTCGTGCCGTCCAACGAGGAGCGCGGCTACATCCTGCGCCGCGTGATGCGCCGGGCGATCCAGCAGGGGCATCGCATCGGCATCGAGGGGGTCTTCCTGCCCACCTTCGCCGAGCAGGTGATCGAGATCATGGGCCCGGCCTACCCGGAGCTCGTCAGCGGCCGCGAGACGATCCTCAAGTGGGTGCGCGGGGAGGAGGAGGGCTTCCGCCGCACGCTCGAGCAGGGCACCAGGCTCCTGGACGAGCTGCTCGACGCGGGCGCCGTCAGCGCCGCCGACGCCTTCCGCCTGCACGACACCTTCGGCTTCCCGATCGAGCTCACGCGCGAGATGGCCGCCGAGCGCGGCGTGCCGTTCACCGAGGAGGCCGAGTTCGAGCGCCTGATGGACGCGCAGCGCGCGCGCTCGGCGGCCGCCATCGGCCCGGCCCGCAAGGTGGGCCGCGCCGGCGAGATCGTGCGTGAGGTCGCGCCGGAGCCGACGGTCTTCACGGGCTATGAGGACCTCGAGGTGCACACCGTCGTGCAGGGTGTGCGCGAGGAGGAGGGCCACGTCTACCTCAAGCTCGCCGAGTCGCCGTTCTACCCCGCCGGCGGTGGGCAGGTCAGCGACGCGGGCACGCTGGAGACCGAGGACGGCGCGCGCGCCTTCCACGTCGCCGACGTCGTGCGCGCGGGCGACGACCAGGCGCTCGTCATCGACGGCGCGCCGCCGGCCGCCGGCGAGCGCGTCGTGGCGCGCGTCGATCGCGCCGCGCGCCACGCCACGGCCTGCAACCACACCGCCACGCACCTGCTGCACGCCGCGCTGCGCGCACGGCTGGGCGAGCACGTGCGCCAGGCCGGCTCCTACGTCGGCCCGGACAAGCTGCGCTTCGACTTCACGCACACCGAGCGCCTGAGCGACGAGGACCGGCTGGCCGTCGAGGACGAGGTCAACCGCCTGATCCTCGAGGACCTCCCCGTGCGCCCGCTGACCACGACGCTCGACGAGGCCCGCCGCCTGGGCGCGATGGCGCTGTTCGGCGAGAAGTACGGCGACGTCGTGCGCATGGTGGAGATCGGGGACGGCAGCGTCTCGCGCGAGCTGTGCGGCGGCACGCACGTGCGCAGCACCTCCGAGATCGCGCTCATGAAGATCACGAGCGAGGGCTCCTCGGCGGCGAACGTGCGGCGCATCGAGGCGATCACGGGCCCCGCGGCGGTGCGGCTGATGCGCGAGCACGACGCGCTGCTGCGCGAGGCGGCCGACGCACTGCGCACGCCCGTGGAGCGCGTGCCGCAGGCGCTCGAGGAGCTGCGGGCCCGCGTTCGCGAAGCGGCCAAGGGCGCGCCCGCCAATGGGCACGTCGACCTGGCGGCGCTCGCCTCCGGCGCGCAGGAGCTGCACGGCGCACAGATCCTCACCGCGCAGGTCGAGGGCGCCGACCCCAAGCAGCTGATGGAGACCGCCGACCGGCTCAAGGGACGGCTCGGCGAGCAGGCGGTGATCGTGCTCGGCTCGGGCGCCGACGCCCGCGTGCACCTGGTCGCCGCCGTGACGCCGGCGCTCGTCGAGCGCGGCGTGCGCGCGGGCGCGATCGTGAAGGCGGCCGCCGCAGTGACCGGCGGCGGGGGAGGGGGCCGCGACACGATGGCCCAGGCCGGCGGCAGGGACCCGGAGAAGCTGCCCGCCGCGCTGGAGGCGGCGCGCACCGCGATCGAGGCGGCGCTCGCCGCGTAGCCGCGTTGCGCGTGCTCGCCCTGGACTACGGATCGGCGCGCTGCGGCTGCGCGCTCAGCGACCCCACGGGCACGCTCGCCTCGCCGATCGAGCCGGTCCTGCGTCCCGCGACGAAGGCCGGGCTGCGCGCGCTGCGCGAGCTCGTCGCCGAGCGCGCCGTCGACCGCGTGGTGGTCGGCCTGCCGCTGTCGCTGTCGGGCGCTGATTCCGCGCAGACGCGCGAGGCGCGCGCGTTCGCCGATCGGCTGCGCTCGGCGCTCGGCCCCGGCGTTCCGGTTGAGCTCTTCGACGAGCGTTTCACCACCGCGATCGCGGCGCGCAGCGGCTCGGACCGCACGTCCGAGGACTCCCGCGCAGCGGCCGTGCTGCTCGACGACTGGCTCGCCCGCCATGCGCACGAGCACGCGGAGCGCGCGTGAGCGAGCGCAGCCCCGAAGAGCGCGAGGCCGCACGCCTGGAGCGCGCGCGACGCCGCGCGCGCGCGCGGGGGGAGGAGCCGCCGGCCGCCCTCGAGCCATTTGAGCTGCCGGCCGCGCCGGAGCCGGTCACCGCGCCCGAGCCGGAGCCCGTCGCTGAGCCGGAGCCCGTCGCGGCACCGGAGCCCCTGGGCGAGCCGGAAGGACACGATGGTCCGTCCGCGCAGGCGCCCCGGCAGGCGCCCGTCGCCCGCGAGCCGGCGGCAACCGCGCTGGTCCCGACGGTGGAGACGGCGGACGAGGCGGGCGCATCCGACCCCACCGTTCCCGATGCTGGCGCGTCCGAGCCGGTGACGCCCGCCGAGCCCGCACCGCCCACGGCCGCCCCGCTGCCCGCCGTGGCCGACCGCCACCGCGCGGCTGTGCCCAAGCCGCCGCCCGTGCAGCCCGTGACGGGCCCGCCGCCGGCCGGCGAGACCGCCGAGCACGATGCCCCGATCGGCACCGTGCGCCCGGGTGCCGGCGCGCCCGGCATGCCGCGCCAGCCGGTCAAGGTCCCGCGCCGTCGCCGTCGCCGGCCCGCCCGCCTGACGCTGGTGCTCGTCCTCCTCGTCACGCTCGTCGCGGCCGTCGCCTACGTCGCCGACCGCACGTTCACCCCGTTCTCGGGGCAGGGCAGCGGGACCGTCGTCGTGCGGATCCCGCAGGGGGCGAGCACGCGCCAGATCGGCAACCTGCTCGCGGCGAAGGGCGTCGTCGGCTCGGGGTTCTTCTTCGCCCTGCGCGCCAAGCTCGGCGGCGGGACGCTGCGCTCGGGCACGTTCACGCTGCGCCGCGGCATGAGCAACGGCGCGGCGCTCAGCGCGCTCACCACCGCGACGCAGGCCGCACCGACGATCCGCGTCCTGATCCCCGAGGGCCCCGGACGCCGCGAGGTCGCGCCGATCGTGGCGCGCCAGGGCGTGACGGGGAACTACCTGAGGGCATCGGTGCGCTCCCCGCTGCTGCGGCCGCGCAGCTACGGCGCGCCTCGCGGCGCGACGCTCGAGGGCTTCCTGTTCCCGGCGACCTACGACCTCCTGCGCGGCGCCTCCGCGCGAACGCTCGTGCGCAAGCAGCTCGAGGCGTTCAAGGCCAGCACCGCCGGCATCGACTGGTCCTACGCGCGCAGCAAGAACCTCACGCGCTACGACGTGCTGACGATCGCCTCGATCATCGAGCGCGAGGCCTTCCGCGACAAGGACCGCCCACTGGTCGCGGCGGTCTTCTACAACCGCCTGCGCGACAAGATGGCGCTGGGCAGCGACGCGACGACGCGCTACGCGGTCGCCAACTTCACCCGCCCGCTGAAGGTGTCCCAGCTGCGCAGCACCTCGCCGTACAACACGCGCCTGCACGTCGGGCTGCCGCCGGGCCCGATCGGCAACCCGGGGCTGGCCTCGATCCAGGCCGCCGCCCACCCGGCGAAGGTGCCCTACCTGTACTTCATCGTCAAGGCCTGCGGCCACGGGGCGCTCGCGTTCTCCGCCACGAACGCCCAGTTCCAGAAGGACGTGGCCGCCTACAACGCGGCCCGCGCGCGCAACGGCGGCAGCGACCCGTCGGTGTGCAAGAAGTAGCGCGTACGCGGCTCGGCGTCCTGGGCTGGCCGGTCGCACACAGCCGTTCCCCGGCGATGCACCGCGCCGCGCTGGCCGCGCTCGGCCTGCACGACTGGCACTACCAGCTGCTCCCCGCGCCGCCGCAGCTGTTCGAGGAGATCGTCCGCGGCCTGCCCGCCGCGGGCTTTCGCGGCGCGAACGTCACGATCCCCCACAAGGAGGCGGCGCTCGCGCTCGCCGACCTGGCGAGCGCCCGCGCACAGGCGATCGGTGCGGCGAACACGCTGAGCTTCGCCGAGGACGGGGCGATCGAGGCCGACAACACCGACGCCCCGGGGCTGCTGGCAGCGCTGGGCGAGCCGGTCGCCGGCCGCAGCGCGCTCGTGCTCGGCGCCGGCGGCAGCGCCCGGGCCGCGGTGTGGGCGCTGCGCGAGGCCGGCGCCCGCGTGCTCGTCTGGAATCGCACCCCCGCCCGCGCCCGCGAGCTCGCCGACGAGCTGGGGGCGGAGCGCGCGGCGGTATCGGCGCCGGCGGACCTGCTCGTGAACTGCACCTCGGTCGGGCTGGGCAATTCGTCCAACACGTTCAAGGAGCTGCCCGTGGATCCCGAGACCCTGGGCAGATACGCGACCGTGGTGGACCTGGTCTACCGGGACGGCGGAACCGAGCTCCTGCGCGAGGCGTCGCGCAGGGGATGTGCGGTGGTCGACGGCCTGGAGATCCTGGTGCGCCAGGGCGCGCTGAGCCTCGAGGCCTGGACGGGCCTCCCCGCGCCGCTCGCGGTGATGCGCGAGGCCGCCCGGCGGGGCTCGCATCCAGCTCCAGATGACCCCAGACATCCCTCACCTCCAAGCCGTCAGCCAGCCCCCGCCGACCCACGGCGCGCTGGCGAAGCAGCCGGACCCTGACGAGCCCTGGGACGGGGTGGTCCATCCCAAGAGCCGCGGCGGCGGCGGGCGCTTCCTCAGCGACGTGATCGTCGAGATGGGGATCGCCGAGCGCGACCGCGTCGAGCGCGCGATCGAGGAGGCGCGCGCCACGGGCACGACGCCTGAGGAGGCGCTGCTGAACGCCGGCGTCGTCACGCAGGAGACGCTCGCGCGCGCGCTGGCCGAGAAGCACGGCCTGGACTACCTCGACCTGAACGTCTTCAAGGTCGACATGGCGGCGGCAAACGTCATCAGCTCCTCGAAGGCCAAGCGCTACGAGTCGGTGCCGGTCGCGTTCACCGGGACCAACGGCCTGACCCTCGCGATGGCCGACCCCGCGAACGTCATGGCGATCGACGAGATCGCGCTGATCACCGGGTACGACGTGCGCCCGGCGGTCGCCTCGCGCGAGGACATCCTCCAGCAGATCACACGCCTGACGCGCCTGGACGACGTGGTGCAGTCCACGGCGCTCGAGGAGGAGGAGCAGAGCGGCGAGGCCGAGGTCGTCGACCTGCGCGAGTCCGCCGACGACGCGCCCGTCATCAAGCTCATCAACCAGATCGTCGCCCAGGCGGTGGAGCGCGGCGCCTCGGACGTGCACTTCGCCCCCGACGGGCGCGAGCTGCGCGTGCGCTTCCGCATCGATGGTGTGTTGCAGGAGATCACCACGATCCCCAAGCGCATGGTCTCCGGCGCCATCAGTCGCGTGAAGATCATGAGCGACCTCGACATCTCCGAGCGGCGCATCCCGCAGGACGGTCGCGTCGGGCTGACGATCGACGGCCACCACGTCGACCTGCGCGTCGTGACGTTGCCCAGCGTGCACGGCGAGTCCGCCGTCGTGCGCATCCTCGACCAGGAGGGGAGCGTCGTCCACGACCTCGACGCGCTCGGCTTCCTCAAGGAGGAGCACGAGCGCTTCGAGCGCGCGATCCGCCAGCCGTTCGGCGCTGTTCTGGTGACGGGGCCGACGGGCTCGGGCAAGTCGACGACGCTCTACACGGGGGTGGGCATGCTCAACTCCCCCGAGAAGAACATCATCACGATCGAGGACCCGGTCGAGTTCCAGCTCGACGGCATCACGCAGGTCCAGGTCAACCCGAAGGCGGGCCTGACGTTCGCCAGCGGCCTGCGGGCGATGATGCGCGCCGACCCCGACATCATCATGGTCGGCGAGATCCGCGACCGCGAGACGGCGCAGATCGCCGTCGAGTCGGCGCTCACCGGCCACCTGGTCCTCTCGACGCTGCACACCAACGACGCCCCCACGGCGATCACCCGCCTGGTGGAGATGGGCATCGAGCCGTTCCTGGTCGCCAGCGCGATCGACTGCGTCGTCGCCCAGCGCCTGGCGCGCATGCTCTGCTCGCACTGCAAGGAGCGCACGATCCTCACCAGCGAGATCCTGCGCGAGAACGGCTTCCACGCCCACGTCGACATCGAGGCCTACCGGCCCGTCGGGTGCAACCGCTGCGGCGGCTCGGGCTACAAGGGCCGCGTCGGCCTGTACGAGGTGATGACCGTCAACGAGGAGATCCGCTCGCTGGCGATCGAGCACGCGTCGGCCGACAAGATCGCCGAGGTCGCCGTGCGCGAGGGCATGCGCCGGCTGCGCGAGGACGGGCTGGAGAAGGTGAAGATGGGCCGCACCTCCATCGCGGAGGTCGCGCGCGTCACCGGAACCGGGGCGGCGATCGAGGCGTAGCCCTCAAGCCACCCGGCGCACGCACCGATAGGAGCCACGCCATGGACTTCGACTTCGCAGACATCCTCCTCGAGACGCTGGCCCGCCGCGCGTCCGACCTGCACATCACCGTCGGCTGCCAGCCGATGGTCCGTGTGCGCGGGCGCCTCGTGCCGCTCGAGAACTACCCCAAGCTCACCGGCGCGGACACGCGCGAGGTCGTCTACTCGATCCTCAGCAACGATCAGCGCCAGCGCCTGGAAACCGACTGGCAGCTCGACTTCGCCTACGCGATCCCCGGCCACGCCCGCTTCCGCGTGAACGCCTACTTCCAGCGCGGGTCGATCGGAGCCGCCTTCCGCCTGATCCCCGCCGACATCGTCTCGATCGACGACCTGGGTCTCCCGACGGTCGCGCACGAGTTCTGCAAGAAGCCGCGCGGGATGGTGCTCGTCACCGGCCCGACCGGCTCCGGGAAGTCCACCTCGCTCGCCGCGATGATCGATGAGATCAACGCCACGCGCGAGGAGCACATCATGACGGTGGAGGACCCGATCGAGTTCCTGCACTCGCACAAGCGCTGCATGGTCAACCAGCGCGAGCTGGGTGCCGACGCTCCGAGCTTCGCGCTCGCCCTGCGCGCCGCGCTGCGCCAGGACCCCGATGTGATCCTCGTCGGCGAGATGCGCGATCTGGAGACGATCTCCACCGCCCTGACCGCTGCCGAGACCGGCCACCTCGTCTTCGCGACGCTGCACACCCAGGACGCGCCGCAGACGATCGACCGCATCATCGACGTCTTCCCCTCGCACCAGCAGGGGCAGGTGCGCGTGCAGCTCTCGGTCGCGCTGCAGGGCGTGATGACGCAGCAGCTGCTGCCGACGGCGGACGGCTCCTCGCGCGTGGCGGCGATCGAGACGCTCGTCCCGACGCCGGCCGTGCGCAACCTCATCCGCGAGGGCAAGACCCACCAGATCATGTCGGTGATGCAGACCGGCGCCGGCGTGGGCATGCAGACAATGGATGCCGCGCTGGCGACCCTCGTGCGCACCGGCAAGATCACCCAGCGTCAGGCCGAGCAGCGCTCGTCGACGCCGGACGAGCTGCGCCGCCTGATGGGCATGGGCGGCATGTCGATGGCGGCCTAGCACCCCGACCGGAGCGCGCGCGATGTCCTCCACCTATGTCTGGAAGGCGATGGACGCCACCGGGGCGAAGGCCACCGGTCAGGTTGAGGCCGACTCCAAGCAGAGCGTCTCCGATCAGCTCAAGGCCCGCGGGCTGATCGTCCTCGACATCTCCGACAAGCACAGCTCGCGCGAGATCAACCTCGAGCTCTTCGCGGGGATCAAGGCGGCGGACCTCACGGTCATGACCCGTCAGCTCTCGACGATGGTCAGCTCGGGCATGACGATCCTGCGCTCGCTCTACGTGCTCGAGGGGCAGACGGACAACAAGAAGCTCGCCGAGGTCCTGACCGATGTGCGCAAGGACGTCGAGGCCGGCCTCGCGTTGTCGGACGCGCTCGAGCGCCACAAGGACGTCTTCTCGCCGCTGTACATCGCGATGGTGCGGGCGGGGGAGACGGGCGGCATGCTCGAGAGCTCGCTGCTGCGCATCGCCGACCAGCTCGAGCAGGAGGACTCGCTTCGGCGCCAGGTCAAGTCGGCCATGATGTACCCGATCGTCGTCCTGAGCTTCGCGCTGATCGTCCTGATCGCGCTCGTGACGTTCATCGTCCCCGTGTTCGTCGGCGTCTTCAAGCAGTTCGGCGGCGACCTGCCGACGCTGACGAAGGTGACGGTCGCGATCTCGCACGCGGTGACCGGCTACTGGTTCATCATGCTGCCGTCGGTCATCTTCCTCGTCTACATGTTCCGGCGCTGGAAGAAGTCCGAGAAGGGCCGCCAGCAGTGGGACCGCTTCCGCCTGCGGATCCCGATGAAGATCGGGGACATCGTCCAGAAGATCGCCCTGGCGCGCTGGTCGCGCACGCTGTCCGCGCTCGTTTCGGCCGGCGTCCCCTTGATCCAGGCGCTCGACATCACTGCCCAGACCGCCGGCAACGTCGTCGTCGAGGAGGCGATGGCAGACGTCATCGAGAGCGTCAAGCAGGGCGGCACGATCGCCGAGCCCCTGCGTCACTCGCCGGTCTTCCCCGGCATGGTCACGCAGATGGTGTCCGTCGGCGAGGAGACCGGCGCCCTGGACGCGATGCTCTCGAAGATCGCCGACTTCTACGAGGACCAGGTCGACGCGGCCGTCAAGTCGCTGACATCGATCCTCGAGCCGGTGATGATCGTGATCATCGGCGGCATGGTCGGGTTCATCGTCATCTCGATGTACCTGCCGCTCTTCAAGGTCTACGACCAGATCAACTGAGCAGCAGCAGCGGACGCAGCTGACAGCGCAGGGGAGGCGTCCGGCGCGGCATCTACCGGTAGCGGAGGTAGACGACGCTCGAGCGGAAGGTGCGGGTCTCCAGGAGTTCGAGATCCACCCGGCGCTCGCGCTGGGGGAAGTACGGAATGCCACCGCCGACCAGCACCGGGTAGACCCTGGGCCGGTACTCGTCGATCAGGCCCAACGCGGCCGCCTCGGCGGCGAGCGTGGCGCCGCCGATCGCGATGTCGCCCTCTCCCGGCTCGGCTCGCAACCGCCCGATCTCCTCCGCCAGCCCGCCGGAGGCCAGGCGGGCATTGCCCTGCACCGCCGACAGCGTGGTGGAGAACACCACCTTGGGGAGCGACTTCCAGATCGCGGCCCACTCGAGCATTGAGCCGTCGAGCGATGGATCCTGGTCGGCGGTCTCCCAGTAGAGCATCGTCTCGTACAGCCGCCGTCCCAACAGGTGCACGCCAACCCCTCGTATCTCGTCGGTGACGAAGCGAAAGACCTCCTCGTCGGGCGCCGTCCAGTTGAAGTCGCCGTCCGGTCCGGCGATGTAGCCGTCAAGTGAGACGCCCATCGAATAGGTCACGCTGCGCATCAGAAACCCTCCCCGACGATCACGTACCAGCGGGTTGCCAATCGTGCGTCATGTCGACGATGAGCTGTCGAGGCTCAGCCGAGCTGCTCGGCCAGTCCGATGATGATGCCCTCGGGGCCACGCAGGAAGCAGAGCCGGTAGTGGTCCTCGTACCGCGCGATCTCGCCGACCAGTTCGGCACCATGGCTGCGCAGGCGGGCAACGACGTCGTCGATGTCGTCGACAGCGAACATGATGCGGCGTATGCCCAGCGCGTTCGCCGGCGCACGTTCCGGCTCGGCTCTGACCGCGGGCGGCGTGTGGAACTTCGACAGCTCGACCCGGCTGTGGCCGTCCGGGGTCCGCATCATGGCGATGTCGGCACGGACGCCGTTGAGTCCGACGACTTGGTCCACCCAGCGCCCCTCGACTGCTGTCTCGCCTTCCAGCTCCATCCCGAGCTCGGCGAAGAACGCCTTGGCCGCCTCGAGGTCGTCGACAACGATGAGCACGTTGTCCATCCGCTGAATCGTCATGTCCCCGGAGCATAGGTTCGAGATCGTCGCGGCGGTTCGGCCGATCTGGCCGAGGCCTTCCTCGCCCGGGCCCCGTACGGTGTCGCGCGATCGATCAACGGAGCGGGATGGCAGCGGATGCGCAGGACCAGACGGTGACAGAGAAGGCCAAGCTCGCGGCCGAGGCGTACATCTACGGCTACCCGCTCGTCTACGGCCTGCACGAGATGGCCGCGTTCGTCGCGGGCGGCAGCAAGTTCCCGATGCAGGCGCCCTACAACGCGTTCGGCCACGCGCGCGAGCTCGCCGGGGCGGGGTTCAAGTTCGTCTCGCCGAACAACGACACCTGTTACTCGATCGCCGTCTGCGACGTGCGGCAGGGGCCGCTCGTGCTGCATGTCCCCGACACGGCGGACCGCTACTACGTCCTGCAGTTCGTCGACGCCTGGTCGAACAACTTCGCGTACATCGGACGGCGCGCGACCGGGACCGGCGAGGGCCGGTTCCTGCTCGCCGAGCACGGCTACGACGGCGTGGTCCCGGAGGGGATGCAGGTCGTGCGCGCCCCCACCGGGGTCTTCGTGATCGTCGGGCGCGTCCAGGTCGACGGGGACCCCGATCTTCCCGCCGTCCATGCGCTGCAGGACCAGCTCACGCTGACGCAGCTCGCCGGCTCGCCCGGGCCGGCACAGGGCATCCCGGCGCCCGATCCTGCCGTCGGCGAGGACCTCGCCTGGTGGGAGCGCTTCCGCGTGTCGCTGCAGGCGTTCCCGCCCCCGGCGGCTGACGCGCCGTTCCTGGAGCTGTGCGAGCAGCTCGGGCTCACCGGGCTCACGTCGCCCTTCGCCGGCCTCGACGAGGAACGGGCCGCGGTCCTGATCGCGGGCCAGAAGGCCGGCCAGGAGCAGATCGAGGCGCTGGGCAAACGCATCCAGGCGACGCCGGAGGGCTGGCAGCACGCGGCCCACCTGTTCGACTACAACGTCGACCACTTCGAGGTCGGCACGATCGACGCCCCGCAGTGGAAGATCGCCGATCGCAAGACGGCGTATGTGACGCGCGCCGTGGTCGCCCGCGCGGGGCTGTGGGGCAACCACGGCTACGAGGCCGACTACGCGCTCGTCTGGGTCGACGCGGACGGCAATACGCTGGACGGCTCGCATCGCTACGAGCTGCGGCTGCAGACGCCGCCGCCGGTCGACGCCTTCTGGTCGCTGACGATGTACAGCGTGCCCGACTTCTACCTCGTCGCCAACGCGATCGAGCGCTACTCGATCGGCGACCGCACGCCGGGCCTGCGCACCGCCGACGACGGCAGCGTCACGATCTACCTGCAGGCGGACTCCCCGGGCCCCGCCAAGGAGCCCAACTGGCTGCCGACGCCCGAAGGAGCCTTCCGGCCGGTCATGCGCATGTACCAGCCCGAAGCGGCGATCCTCGACGGGACGTACACCCTGCCCGCGATCCGCCGGACCGGCTGAGCGCTAGCGAGGGAGCATCCGGTTGCCGAGCCGCGCGACCACCCGGTCGGCCGCCTCCTGCGCCCAGGCGCGGACCTCGCCCGCCGTGGCCGGGGCCCCGACGTTGACGCGCTGGCCCTGTGCCCAGACCTCGTAGCTGCCGTCTGAGAGCCGTGAGATGTCGGAGACGACGACATCGCGCTCCGCGAGGTAGGCGGTGAGGAATGCGGCTGGGCGGTTCTGCATCACCGCCGACCATACGCGGCGTCGGTGCCGCCGCACACCGGGAAGAACCCGGATCCCTTCGGGGTCAGCTACGGTCTCGGCCTGTTCCCGGGTCGGTGCGAGAAACGCTCGCTATGCGGGAGGAAGTCGACCCGGGTGCCCGGCCAGGCCACGGCCGCGAGCTTCCGCGCCGTCCGGCGTGACCCGGACGGACAGCGCGACGCAGTGACCCCGCCGCCTGCGTCGCTCAGCCCCGCTCGAGCACCTCGATCCACGTCGCGCGCGCCACGCCGCAGAGCTCGCCGCCGGCGGTGAAGAGGGCGCTCGCGGTGTGGAGCTTGCGCCCGTCCCGGTCGATCGGCCAGGCCTGGACGACGTGCGGCGCCCCTGCGTGCACGGGCAGGCGCAGGTCGGCGGCCAGTCGCCCGAGGATCGGGCGCCCGAGGCCGGGCCACACGGTCGTGACGATCCCGCTGGGGCAGTCGAGCGCACACCAGACGAACTCCTCGCGCACGATGCCGTCGCCATCGGCCAGCTCGGGGTCCGGCGTCCAGGGCGCCGCGTAGAGCCGGCGGCCCGCGACCGGGCCGGGGAAGATCCGCAGCCCGTCGCCCGGCGGGCGCTCGATGCCGCAGACGAAGCAGCGCGGGTAGGGGTGGGCCGCTCGCCAGGGGTAGCGGGCTGCGGCCAGCGCGGCGTCGGCCGGCGAGACCGCCTCCGGCACATCGACCACCGGCGTCGCGGGCCCGGCCTCGGCGACGACGAGCTCGCCGTCGAGCAGCAGGACGCGACCCTCGTCCTCGCGCCGGACGGTGAGCGGACGACCGAGCGGCGGCGGCACCCGGAGCGTGACCTCCGCGGGTCCGTGCACCCAGCGCGCGGCCAGGGCGCAGGCGTAGCCGCCGTTCGCGCTGTCCGCCGGGCCGCAGAAGCGCGCGTCGATCGTGACGTCCCCCACGCGCCGAGCCTGCCATCGCGGCCCGGCACGGTCAACCCCGCCGTGCCGCCGCCAGCGGTTAGGGTGGCACGATGAGCCGCCGCGTCCTGATCCTCGGTGCCGGCTTCGGAGGCCTCGAGCTCAGCACGATGCTCTCCGAGGCGTTCGGCGACGGCGTCGAGGTGACCGTCATCGACCGCAGCGACGCGTTCGTGTTCGGGTACTCGAAGCTCGACGTCATGTTCGGGCGCACGACGCCCGAAGCCGTGCGGCTGCCGTACACGAACATCGCGATGCCGGGCGTCCGGGTGCTGCGCGAGACGATCACCGAGATCGACCCCGAGGCGCGGCGCGTGCGCACCGACGCCGGGGTGCACGAGGGCGACGTGCTCGTGATCGCGCTCGGCGCCGACTACGACATCGCCGGCACACCCGGGCTCGCCGAGGGCGCGAACGAGTTCTACTCGGTGGCCGGCGCCGAGCGGCTCGCCCCGCTCGTGCGCGAGTTCTCCTCCGGCCACGCGGTGATCGGCGTCTGCGACGCGCCGTTCAAGTGCCCGCCGGCGCCGAGCGAGTGCGCGCTGCTGCTGCACGACGAGCTGGTCGCGCGCGGCGTGCGCGACGCGTGCCGCATCTCGTTCGTGATCCCGCTGCCGTCCCCGGTGCCGCCCTCGCCGGAGACCTCCGCGGCCCTGATGGCCGAGTTCGCCGCACGTGACATCGAGGTGATCCTCGGCAGGCGCGTGCAGGCGATCGACCGGAGCGAGCGCGCCGCCGTGCTCGACGACGGCTCGCACCTGCCGTTCGACCTCTTCCTCGGCGTCCCGCGCCACCGCGCTCCGGACGTCGTGATCGCGGCCGGGATCACCGAGGACGGCTACGTCCCGGTCGACTCGGCGACGCTGCGCACCCGCTTCGACGGCGTGTACGCGGTCGGCGACGTGGCGACCGCCGGTGTGCCGAAGGCGGGGGTCTTCGCCGAGGGGGCGGGCCGTGTTGTCGCGCGCCACCTGATCGCGCAGTGGCAGGGCGGGGAGGAGCCCGGACCGTACGACGGGCGCGGCTCGTGCTACGTCGAGTTCGGGCGTGGCCGCGTCGCGCGCGTGGACATCGACTTCCTCTCCGGGCCGGAGCGCACCGGCGTCTTCAACGCACCGAGCGCGGCGCTGGTCGCCGAGAAGGAGCACTTCGGCTCGAGCCGCCGGGCGCGCTGGTTCGGTCTCTGAGGGCCGCGCAGTATCGTCGAGCGCGCGCGCCATGAGCCACGACGCCCTGCTGTTCGCCTCCGTGTTCCTCGCGTGCGCCGTGGAGGGTGTCGAGGCGGTCACGATCGTGCTCGCCGCCGGCATCACCCGCGGCTGGCGCTCGGCGTGGGCGGGGGTGGCGGCGGCGCTCGCGGCCCTCGCTGCGTTCGTCGCGCTGATGGGGCCCGCGCTCACCGCGCTGCCGCTCAGCGCGCTGCGCCTGGTGGTCGGCGGGCTCCTGCTCGTCTTCGGCCTGCAGTGGCTGCGCAAGGCGATCCTGCGGGCGAGCGGCTTCAAGGCGCTGCACGACGAGGACGCGATCTACGCCGAGGAGGTCGCGGAGCTGGGCGGCCTGCCCGTGGCGGCGCAGGGCCTGGACGCGTTCGGGTTCACCGTCAGCTTCAAAGGCGTCCTGCTCGAGGGCCTGGAGGTCGCCTTCATCGTCGTGACCTTCGGCAGCAACCAGCAGAACGTCCCGCTCGCGGTGGTCGCGGCGCTCGCGGCTGTCGCGGCGGTCGTGACCGCCGGCGTGATCGCGCATCGTCCGCTGAGCCGCGTCCCCGAGAACACCTTGAAGTACGCGGTGGGCGTGATGCTCACGAGCTTCGGGATGTTCTGGGGCGCCGAGGGCGCGGGGGCGAGCTGGCCCGGGGGCGACGGGGCGATCCCCGTCCTGGTCGCCTTCACGCTGCTCGTCTCGCTGGCGCTCGTCGCGACGCTGCGGCGCCGGCACTCGCGCATCGGCGCCGTGGGCGGGAGCGAGGTGCAGGCGTGAGCCGCGTGCGGGCGTTCATGGCGTTCCTCTATGACTTCATCGTCGGCGACGATCCCGTGATCGCGGGGGTCGTCGTGATCGCGCTCGGCGTCACGGCGCTGCTCGCCGCCGGTGGCGCGGCTGCCTGGTGGGTCATGCCGGCGGCGGTGGCGGGCGCGCTGTCCTGGTCGGTCCTGCGCGCGGGCCGGTAGCGCGCCGTCAGGGCCGCGCGAGGCGCAGCCCGCCGCGCTCGAGCCCCCCCGATGTCGCCCGGAACGCGGGGACAAGCTCGCTCGTGACCAGGCCGGCCTCGTCGGTCAGCTCGTCCACGATCGCCATCCACGCGCCGATCCGCTCGGGCGTGTCGATCACGACGGTCACGACCGGCACCCTGCGGCGCAGCTGCAGGAACGTGTCGCCGTGCGGGTTGTGGTCGCCGTGGTAGCCCCAGATGCCCCGCAGGCTCGTGGCGCCCGGGGCGCCGGCAGCGCGCAGGCGCCGCACCAGCTGCGGGCCCAGCGGGTGGCCGCCGTGCCGCGACTGCTCGCCGGCGTAGACCATGAGCTTCTGCCAGATGCCCAGGCCCGACGGGTCGCTGGGCGCGGGCTCGTGCAGCGTGCCGAGCCGCTCGCCGTCGCGTTTGAGCAGGCGCACGCGCTCGAGCGTCAGCAGCGGGCGCGCGAGCATCGAGGTCAGGTCCGGGAGCACCGCGGCGATGCGCTCGCCGGCGCCGATCGCGATCACCATCAGCGGCACCGCGCGGTTGCGGCTGAAGAACCCGGCTCGCCGGCGCGCGCCGTGCGCCGTGCCGTCGACGCCGAGCAGCACGGTGGCGCCCGCGATCCCGCGCGCGTGCAGGAGCTCGACGACCGTGCGGTATGCGAGGCCGCCGCCCGCGCGCTCCTGGCGGCCGAGGTACACGGTGAGCTTCGTGTCTCCGCGCAGCGCCGGCGGCGCGTCCAGCGCTGCGGTGACCAGCCGCGCGCGCTCGAGCGTCACGAGCCCGCTGAAGCGCAGTGCGGCGAGCTCGGTCGCGACTGCCTCGATCCGTGGGCGCGCATCGACGGCGACCGACACGAGCGGTAGGTCCTCGGAGAGCGTAAGCAGCCGGTCGGTGCGCAGCTGGTGCTTGGCGCCGAACCCCTCGACCCCGCGCATCAGCACGCTCGCGCGCAGCTCGTGGCGGGCATAGAGGCGCGTGAACACGTCGGCGAGGTACCCGCCGTCCGCGCGGTCGCGCTCGCCCAGATAGGCGGTCAGCTTCAGGGCGTCGTCGATCACAGCGAGGCGCCGATCCTGCGGCCCAGCCAGGTGACCGCGAGCCCGAGCGCGAGGCTCACCAAGAGGTTCAGCGTCCCGAGTCCGGCCTCGCCGTCCTCGCCGAGCCGCTGGCTCTCCAGCGCCCACGTACTGAACGTCGTGTAGGCGCCCACGAATCCCGTGGCCAGCAGCCGGTAGGCGTCGGTGCCGAGCGCCAGGCCCACGAGCAGCCCGAGGGCGAACGCGCCGCTGAGGTTCACCGCCAGCGTCCCGAACGGGAACGCACGGCCGGCGCGGCGGGCGACCGATCCGTCGAGCAGGAAGCGGCCGACCGCGCCGACGCCGCCGATCAGCCCGACGGCGAGCAGCATGCCGGGGCTCACGCGCCCACCGTGGCCCGCCGCACGATGTTCGTCGCCACCGCGACGCCGAGGAACCCGGCCAGGATGCTCGACCCGGCGTACAGCGCGGCCAGCGCGAGTCGGCCGCGGTCGAGCATCTGCAGCAACTCGAGCTGCATCGCCGAAAAGGTCGTCAGCGCGCCGCAGACGCCGGTCCCCAGGAACGGCCGCCGGTAGGCCGAGAGCGGCAGGCGCTCCTGCAGGCGCGTCGCGAGGTAGCCGAGCAGGAAGGCGCCCGCGACGTTCACGAGGAACGTCGCCCAGGGCCACGACCCGGGCGTGTGGGGCAGCGCGACGCCGACCTCCGCGCGGGTCGCCGCCCCGAGGAAGCCGCCGGCGAAGATCGCCGCGAGCTCGCGCCGGTCAGCCGGCATCGCGGGTCGTGTCGGGGGCCGGGGAGCGCACGTCGGTGCGCATCCTGACGCAGCGCCCGGGCGGCGAGTCGCGCCCGGCGCGCGGCGGCGCTACCGTCGCAGCGTGAGCCAGCCTGTCGCTCGCACGCATGTCCGCCTGGCCGAGCTCGTCGCCGCCCTGTCACTGGGGGTGGATCTGGGATTCGGACAGCCGATGGAGCACGCGCTGCGTCAGTGCCTGATCGCGCTGCGGCTCGCCGAGCTGCGCGGGCTTGACGACGAGGCGCGCGCGGTCGTCTACTACACGGCGCTGCTGATCATGGTCGGCTGCCACACCGACGCCTATGAGCAGGCGCGCTGGTTCGGCGACGACATCGCACTGAAGTCCGACAAGTACGACCACGAGCTGCGCAGCCTGCGGGCCGCCGCGGCGGGGGTGCGACGGATCGGCGCGGGCAATCCGCCGCTGCGGCGGATGCGCGTCGGCGTCGAGTTCATGCTCGCCGGCCGCCGCTCGCTGGACGGGATGATCGCCCGGCACGCCGCGATGGCGCAGGCGCTTGCGGCTGAGCTGGGGCTCAGCGACGGGGTCGTCGAGGCGCTCGGCGGCGCCTACGAGCAGTGGGACGGGCGCGGCTGGCCGGGCGGCCGCCGCGGTGAGGCGATCCCGATCGCCTCACGCATCGCGCAGCTCGCCGAGTTCGCCGAGGTCGCCCACCGGCTGGGCGGCATCCCGGCGGCGACGGACCTGGCGCGACGGCGCAGCGGGCGCCAGTTCGACCCGCGCCTTGCCGCGCTCGTGTGCGCCGAGCCCGAGGCGATCTTCGGCGACGTGGACGCAGTCGGCGCGTGGCCGGCCGTGATCGACGCGGAGCCCTCGCTCGCCAGGGTGGTCACGGGCGAGCGCTTCGACGCCGCACTCGTGGCGATCGCGAACTTCGCCGACCTCAAGTCCCCGTTCGCGCTCGGCCACTCGCAGGCGGTGGCGCGGCTGGCCGCCGGCGCCGGCGAGCGCCTCGGCCTCCCGGCAGAGGAGGTCGAGAGCCTGCGCCGCGCAGGGCTCGTCCACGACCTCGGGCGCCTCGGGGTGTCCAACGCGATCTGGGACAAGCCCGGGCCGCTGGGCGCGGGGGAGTGGGAGCGCGTGCGAATGCACCTGTACATCACCGAGCGCATGCTCCAGCAGTCCGCGGCCCTGGCGCCGCTGGGCGCGGTCGCCGCGATGCACCGCGAGCGCCTCGATGGCTCCGGGTACCCGCGCGGCCTGTCGGGCTCGGCGATTCCGCGCGCCGCCCGGGTCCTGGGCGCCGCCGATGCCTACCAGGCGATGCGCGAGCCGCGGCCTTACCGCGAGCCGCGCTCGCGCGCCGAGGCGTCCGCGGCGCTGCGCGCGGAGGTCCGCGCGGGGCGCATGGACGCCGACGCCGTCGGCGCGGTGCTGGAGGCGGCCGGCCACCGTCCCGCACGCCGGCGTGCGGGCCCCGCGGGGCTCACCGCGCGCGAGGTCGAGGTGCTGCGGCTGCTGGCGGTGGGCCGCTCGAACCGCGAGATCGCGGCACGACTCGTGATCTCGCCCAAGACCGCAGGCAACCACGTCGAGCACATCTACGCGAAGCTCGGCGTCTCCAGCAGAGCGGCGGCCGGCCTCTTCGCCGTGCGCAACGGCCTGCTGCCGGACGACGGCGCGGCGCCGGGCTCGCTCGAAGATGGGGCGAACACCCCATGACGGCCGGCCCTCCCGGATCTAGCGTCTCCTTCACACGTTGGCGACGCGCCGGGGAGGCGATGAGATGAGCATCTGGGGTTCGGTCTTCGCAGCGATGTACGACCGCATGACCGCGCGGACCGAGGAGGCATGCCTGCGCCCATGGCGCGGCGACCTGCTCGCCGGGGCGCACGGCGATGTTCTGGAGATCGGCGGCGGCACGGGCGCGAACCTCCAGCACTACGGCGACGGGGTGCGCAGCCTGACGATCACCGAGCCGGAGAAGCCGATGGTCCGCCGGCTCGAGCGGCGCCTGCACGTGCAGGCGCCCGAGGCGCGGCTGCTTCGCGCGCCCGCGGAGGACCTGCCGTTCGAGGACGCGAGCTTCGACGTCGCGGTTTCGACGCTTGTGCTCTGCACGGTCGACGACCAGCCGCGCGCGCTGCGCGAGCTGCGGCGCGTGCTGCGCCCGGATGGGCGCCTGCTGTTCATCGAGCACGTGCGCTCGGACGACCCGAAGCTGGCTCGCAAGCAGGACCGGATGCTGCCCATCAACCGGCGCGTGGCACATGGGTGCCACTGCAACCGCCCGACGCTCGACGGCATCCGCGGCGCGGGCTTCCAGGTCACGCGCGTCGAGCGCGACACGCTGACGCATGTGCCGTCGTTCATCAGCCCGCTGGTCGTCGGGGTGGCGCAGGCCGCGCCGGCGTGAGAGCGCCTCGTGTGCCGGCGCGACCGCGGCGGGAGGATCAGGTGACGGTCAGCGTCCCCTTCATGCCGGCGGCCTTGTGGCCGGGCACGGGGCAGTAGAACGTGTAGGTCCCGGGCTTCAGCGTGACCGTGTCGGTCGACGTCCCGCCCGGCTGGACGGTCGGGCCGTCCTTGTCGACGCCGTTGCCCTCGATCGCGATCCCGTGCGGCAGGCCGCTGCCCGACGGGTTTCGCATGACGATCGACACCTTGCCGGCCTTCGCGCTGAGCGCCTGAGTGTTGAACTTCAGCGCGCCACTCGCGTCGGCGGCCAGGTGCAGCATCGAGCTCCCGCGGGCCGCCGCGGCCGGCGCCGCAGCGGCGGTCGTCGCGGCAGCCGCCTCCTGCGTGGTCGCCGCGGGAGCGCCGTAGCCGGCCGCGGCGGCCCCCGCGCTCGTGCCCGAGCCGGAGCTCGAGCTGCCGCACGCGCTCACGAGCAGCGCGGCGAGCACGACGGGAACGGCGGCGAGCGGGAATGCTGCGGTGCGGGGCATGAGGCGCCTCCTGGATTCGGTGTCTCCTGCAAGGACGCCGGCGCGGCGCGCAACCTTCCCGGCCGGCGGCCTCCGTTCCGGTGGACCGGGTGGACGAGGCGCGATAGCGTGCGTGGCAGTTCACGCCGGGCGCCGACAGCGGCGGACGCGACACAGCGGTTCGCGCGCCCCCCGCAGCGCCAACAGGACCGAGAGGAGCGTGTGGCATGGCCAAGTACAGCGACCTGAACCTCGACCTCTACGTCGCCGCCTACGGTGACGACACGTCCGCGGCGAAGGAGGACTACAAGGCGCTCAAGCGCCTCGACGATGTCGCGGTGGTGGCGTCGGTCGTGATGTCCCGCGACGCCCAGGGGAAGGTGAGCGTCGACGAGCACGGCGGCGGGCAGGTGGGCGGCGGCGCCACCGTCGGCGGCGTCGCGGGGCTGGTCGTGGGTCTGTTCGCGCCGCCCCTGCTGGCGGCCACCGCCGTCGGCGCGGGGATCGGCGCGGCTGCTGGCAAGATCGCCAAGCGCCACGAGGAGAAGCGGATCGCCTCGAGCGTCGCGGCCGACGACTGGCTTCCCCCGCGCTCTTGCGCGATCGTGGCCGTCGTGGATGATCGCTATCTCGACCGGGTCGACGCTGCCGTCGGTAAGGCCTCGAAGAAGGTGCAGAAGGCGATCGACAAGGGTGACTACGACGACGTCGTCGATGCGCTGAACGAGGGTGGCGAGAAGGTCGCCGAGGTCATCGGGTCCTGACCGCGCGCATCCCAGGGCCTGCCGCGCCCTGCGACGACCGGCGCCGCACGCGCCCGCAGCGAGCTGCGGCCAGCCGCCGACCGGTCGGTGACAATCACCGCGTGGACGGCGCAGAGCAGGCGACCGCGGAGCACGAGGAAGAGGTCGAGTCGCGCTTCGAGGCGACGCTCGCCCTCGCGCTCGTCATCCTCCTGCAACTCGTTCTGGCGGCCGTCAGCCTCGGTGAGGGCTGGACGCTGGTCGGGCTGCCGGGATGGATCTGGCTCATCCCCGTCGCGATCGAGCTTGCCCTGCTGCTGCCGCTCGCGCTCGCGGCGCCGCGGCGGCGCCTTGAGCAGCTGGGGGAGCGCCGGCGGTTCGCGCTCGGCCTGACGATCGTCATCTCGGCCGTGAACGCCGCGGCCCTGGGCCTGCTCATCGCCGGCCTGCTCACGACGCACGAGCGCAGCGGCGGCGAGCTGCTCCTGAAGGCCGCGACGATCTGGAGCACGAACGTCATCATCTTCGGGATCCTGTTCTGGGAGCTCGACCGCGGGGGGCCCGCACGCCGGCGCCAGCCCGAGCCGCCTCCGCGCGACCTGCAGTTCCCGCAGGACGAGAACCCGACGCTCGCCGAGGCCGGCTGGCACCCTCGGCTGTTCGACTACGTCTACGTGTCGTTCACCAACGCGCTGGCCTTCAGCCCGACCGACTCCATGCCGCTGACGCGCCGCATGAAGGCGCTGATGCTCGCCGAGTCGCTCGTCTCAGCGGTGACCGTGCTGCTGGCCGCTGCGCGCGCGGTGAACATCATCCGCTGAGGGGCAGTGAGCGTCCGCAGGCCGGCGGACGCTCAGGCGCCGGACGCCCGCGGCACCCAGCTCTGGTCCATCGGGGGAGGGTTGTCCAGGAGCAGGCGCGGGACCGTGACCATCTTGTAGCGCGCCCGGTGCAGCCCGCGGATGATCAGCGGCAGCGCGTCGGCCGTCGCGGTGCGGTTCCCGCCGGCGTCGTGCAGGAGGATGATCGCCCCGGGGCGGGCGTTGTCGAGGACGTACTTCGCGAGCGCGACGGGGCTGCCCGACGCGTAGTCGCTCGTGTCGATCGTCCACAGCACCGTCAGCATGCGCTGGCGGCGGATCGAGGCGAGCACGGCATCGTCGAAGGCGCCGTAGGGCGGGCGGAACAGCCGCGGACGGGGAACGCCGGCCTGCTCGAGCGCCGCGGCCTCGTTGCCGATCTCTGTGGCGACGTCGTGCGGCGACAGGCGCGTCAGATTGGGGTGGTTCCACGTGTGGTCGCCGATCTCGTGGCCCTCGGCGACCTCGCGCTGCAGCGCCAGCGGGAAGTTCGCGAGCTGGATGCCGACGGTGAAGAACGTCGCGCGCACGTGCTCGCGCCGCAGGACATCGAGGACGCGCTCGGTGTACGGCCCCGGTCCGTCGTCGAAGGTGAGCGCGACCTCGCGGTGCTGCGAGCCCGCCAGGCGCACATACGGCATACGCGCCATGGTGCTCGTGAGCGCCGCGTCCTCGCGCAGGCGCTCGCGCCGCCGGCGAGCGATCGTCGCGGCGGCGGCCTGCACCTGCGCCTCCAGACGCAGCTTGGGAAGCTCGGCGATCGCGCCGTCGCGCAGGCGGACCGGGTCCCAGGATCCGGAGCCGCCCGCGCTCGTGGCGGCGACGGCGACGAGGGCCACGAGTGCCGTCAGGGCGCCGACCAGCGCAACGCGCCGGCGCCGGCGGTGGTGCTCGGCGCGCGAGAGCGCGATGCGCAGGGGGCGCTCGTCGTCGGCGCGCGCAGGGGGGTGCTCGGGCGAAGCCATGACGCACCCCGAGCCTAGAGCAGCGCCCTGCGCCCGGCGTCGCTGCAGGGCGGGTACGCTCGCTGGCCGTCGCATCTGAGATGTCCGTTCCGAGCCCACAACCGAGCGCCCACCCGGGCGGGGAGGCGGCCGTTCGCCACGGCCCGGGCGATCTGCGCGGGCACCCGGTCGTGCGGCTGCTCGCCGAGCGCGCGGCGACCGCGAGCCGCCCCGGGGCGCGCACGGACCCTCACGTGCTGGCGCTCGCGATCGAGGGGGGCGGCATGCGCGGCGTCGTCTCGGCGGGCATGGCGACCGCGCTGGACGCGCTGGGCCTCGCGCGGGCCTTCGACCTCGTCGTCGGCGTCTCGGCGGGGGCCTCGAACGGCTTCGGGATGCTCGCGGGGCTCGGCGCCACCACGGCGCTGGCGTACGTCGACGGGTGCACCGACGGGCGCTTCATCGACCTGCGCCGCGGGCTGGCGCGCCGCGGGCCGGTGATGGACCTCGACTTCCTGCTCGACGAGGTGACGCTCGGACGCGGCGACGAGCGCAGCGAGCGGGTGCTCGCCACGGGCGTGCGCTTCGCGGCGGTCGCAACCGATGCGCAGACCACCAGCGCGACCATGCTCGAGGGGATGCGCACACGCGCGGAGCTGCGCGCGGCGCTGCGCGCGACCTCGATGGTCCCGGGGATCGCCGGGACCTGCGCGCGCGTCGACGGGCGCGACTACGTCGACGGGGCGGTCAGCGAGTCGATCCCGTTCCGTGCCGCCCTGCGGGCGGGCGCGACACACGTGCTGGTCCTGCAGACGCGCCCGTTCGGGGTGGAGCTGCGGGCGCCCTCGCCGCCGGAGCGGATGCTCGTCGGCCGCGCGCTGCGGCGCGTGAACCCCGCGCTCGTCGCCTGCTACGACAGCCGCCCGCGACGCTACGCCAGCGCCGTCGCCGAGCTCGCTGCGCGCACCGCCGACGGCGCCGGCCCGCCGTACCTGGCGACGATCCGCGCGCGCGCCGGCACGCCGCCGGTCGGCCACCTCGAGCAGCGGCGCGCGCCGCTGCTGGCCGGCGCGATCGCCGGCGTGCGCGCGGTGCACCTGGCGCTGCACGGGCGCGAGCCCTGGATCGACGGGCGGCTGCGGCTGCTGTGACCACGGTGATCCCCGACACTGTGCGCCTGCGCGCCCCCGAGACGATCGCCGACCCCGGCCTGCGCCTGCTCGTGCGCCGGGCGATCGACGGACGCCGCGCAGACGGAGCGCACCTGGCGATCGGGATCGAGGGCGGCGGCATGGCGGTCTCGATGGCGACCGGCATGGCGCTCGCGCTCGAGCGCCTGGAGCTGATGGCGCAGGCCGACAGCGTCTACGGCACCTCCGCCGGAGCCCTCGCCGCCGCCTACGCGGCGGCGGGCCGGATGGGCGACGCCGCCACGGTGCTGTCCCAGGCCTGCACGCGCGCGTTCATCGACCCGGTACGCCCGCTGCGCGGCAGGCCGGTGGTGTCGCTGGATCACCTTATGGGCCTGGTGCGCGCGCGGCCGCCGATGCCCCGCGCCGGGCCGGGGCCGGACCTGCGCGTGCTCGTCGCCGGCGTCGATGACGGCGGGCTGCGCACCCTGCGTGGCTTCGGCGACCTGGGCGAGGTGCTGGAAGCGGTCCGCGCGGGCATGACGATCCCGTTCTTCGCCGGCGCGGCTGCACGCTACCGGGGGACGCTGGTCTCCGACGGGGGCCTGCTCGAGTCGATCCCGGTGGCCACGCCGCTGGCCGAGGGAGCCACGCACGTGATCGCGCTGCGCTCACGCGACCCGGCGTACCGCAAGGGCCGACGCGGCCGACTCTACGGCGTCGCTGAGGACCTCGTGATCGGCCGCCTGCCCGGCCGACTGCCCGAGCTGATCCGTGCCCGGCCCGCGCGCTATGACGCCGAGGCCGACGCGCTCGCGGGCGCCGCGCAGGGGCGGGGGCCGCTCGCCGGCCGCGCCGTGCAGCTTGCGCCGGCTGCCGGGACGCCGCTCGTCGGCCGTCTGCAGACGGACCGCGCGAGGGTTGCCGCGGCGATCGAGGCCGGCGCCCGCGTCGTGATCGAGGCGCTGGGCGAGCGCGCCCCCAAGCGCTAGCCGGGGTACTCGTCGACGATGACGTCGAGGGCGTCGCCGACGCGCAGCATGCGCCTGCCGGCGAGCAGCTCGAGCAGCTCCTCGCCGATGAGCCGGCGCCGCCAGCCCTGCAGCGTCCGCACGTCGGGCTCCTCGAGCCCGAGCCGCACGGCGGTCACGACGCGCTGCAGGTCGGCGCGCGCGGCGAGCAGCTCGTAGGCCAGACGCGCCTCGGCCGCGCGCGTGCGCACGAGGCCCTCGGCGAGCACGATCAGCGCCGCGTCGCGCGCGTCGCTCGGCGGCGGGCGCTCGCCCTCGACGGGGATCGGGGGCAGCTCGCGGCCGCGCGCGACCTCGTCGATGAGCGCCCTTCCGCGGCGGCGCACGGTGCCCTCGTGCAGGCCACGGATCTGGCGCAGGCGGTCGATGTCGCGCGGACGGCGCTTGGCGATCTCGACGAGCGCGGCGTCGGGGAGCACCGACTGCACGGGGCGATCCTCCTGGCGGGCGGCGTCCTCGCGCCACTGCGTCAGTGCATAGGCGACCGCGCGCTGCGAGGGATCCAGCGAGTTGATCCGCGGCAGGCGGTTGAAGATCGCCTCGACCTGGCGCTCGTCGCTGACGTCCTCGAGGCCGCGACACTCCTCGCGCGCCCATTCCAGCCGCCCGCCCGCTCGCAGGCGGCGCTGCAGCGCGTCGGAGGCCTGGAGCAGGTGGAGCACGTCCTCGCGGGCGTAGTCGAGCTGCTCGGCGCTCAGCGGACGGGTGTCCCAGCGCGTGAAGCTCGCCGTCTTGCGCAGGCGCACCCCGAGCAGGTCGCTCAGCAGCGCCTCGTAGCCGAGCTGGGCGCGCATGCCCGCAAAGCCGGCCGCGATCTGCGTGTCGAAGACGTTGCGCAGCTCGGTGCGCCATTCGCGGCGCAGCAGGGGGACGTCCTGGCGCCCGGCGTGCAGGACGACCTCCACGGCCGGATCGGCGAGCACCGCCGCCAGCGGCGCGGGGTCCAGGGGGCCTTCGAGCGGGTCAAGGACCTCGACGAGCGCGGGGCCCTGCGGGTCGTCGGGGTTCGTCACGCCGACCTGCACGAGACACAGGAGCGGGCGGTAGCGGCCCTCGCCCATGAACTCGGTGTCGATCGCCAGGCGGCCCGTCTCGCGGGCACGCTCGGCGAGCGCGGCGACGTCGCTGGCGCCCGAGACCGCCACCGGAACTACGCGTCGTCCTCGGGCCAGTGTCCGGTGCGCTCGTAGTGCTCGCGGGCGGCCTCCTCGCGGCTGCGGTCGCTGTCACCACGCACGCCGACGCGGAAGAGGATGTTCAGCAGCCAGACGGACAGGCCGGCGCTGATGATGAGGCCCGCGCCCTCCCAGGCCTCGACCGTCCCGCCGATGATCCCGACGAGCAGGCCGCCGACGATGATGATGATCGGCAGCCACAGGCGCACGAAGCGCAGGAGGAACCCGCGTTCTTCGTCGGGGCGGGTGTTCGTCTCGTGCGTGCTCATGCCGGCGCTCCCAGGTGCGCGAGGGCGCGGACGCGCTCGATGAGCGTGGCGACCGACGGCAGCTCGCCGGGTCGTGCCAGATCGACCGAGGCCGCCAGCTCCGAGCGCACCTCCTCGGCGGTCTCGCCGAGCGCCATGCGCTCCGCCAGTATGACGGCGCCGTGGCGTTTGGCGAGGCGCGCCCCGTCCGGGCCGAGCATCAGGGGCACGTGCGCGTAGGCGGGCGCGGCAAGCCCGAGCCGCTGGAGCAGCCATAGCTGCCGGGGCGTGGAGCCCAGCAGATCATCGCCGCGGACCACCTCGCCGATGCCCTGCGCCGCGTCGTCGAGCGCGGTCGCGAGGTTGTAGGCGAACGCCCCGTCGTTGCGCCGCACGACGAAGTCGTCCACCGTGCCGCCAGACGGGCCGTGGACGCGGTCGTTGAAGCGGACGACGGCGCCATCGGCGCGCGCCCGCAGCGCGGCGGGGCGCCCCGCGGCGTGCCGCGCCCGGCGCTCGGCCGCCGTCAGGCGCAGGCACGTGCCCGGGTAGGCGCCTTCGGGCGCGTCGCCGTGCGGGGCCGAGGCGGCATCGCGGATCTCCGCCCGCGTGCACCAGCACTCGTACAGGAGCCCCTGGCGCTCGAGCTCGGAAAGCGCGGTCGCGTAGAGCTCGAAGCGCCCGGATTGGCGCTCGGGGCGTTCGTCCCAGTCGATTCCGAGGGCCGCGAGGTCGGCCAGCTGGCCGTCGCAGTGCTCCGCGCGCACCCGCCCGACGTCGAGGTCCTCGATGCGCACGAGGAAGCGGCCGCCGGCGGCTCTGGCAAGCAGCCACGCGAGCAGGGCCGTGCGCAGGTTGCCCAGGTGCAGCGGGCCGGTCGGGCTCGGCGCGAAGCGGCCGTCCGCGCGCGCGGGCGGCGGAGCGCGCAGCACCAAGCGTTCCGACATGGCCCTGACGGTAGTGGTCGGGCGGGCCTGCGGCCGGACCGCGGGGCCCCGCTATCGTGCCCGCGCGATGGCGACCGACGAGCAGCCGCAGCCCGAGCCGCGGCCGTGCCCGCCCTGCCGTGGGACCGGCCGGGTGATCTCCGGCGCCGGCGGGGCCCCCCACGAGGTCACCTGCCCGTGGTGCGAAGGGTCCGGCGTGTTCCTGCCCGAGCACGACGCGCAGGCCGCGCGCCGCCAGGGCGCCTCCGCGTGAGCGCACCGAGCGCGCTGGACGAACGTCGGACCGCCGCTGGACGAACGGCGTAGCGAACCGGCGGGGGGCTTCATGTCCGCCGTGCCGCGGCCGAGGGCGCGAGTGTCATGCGCTCTCTTGCACGTCCCGCCACCCGCTGCCTTGCCGTCCTCGCCGTCCTCGGCGCCGCAGCCATCCTCCCCTCCGCCGCGGCCGCGGACGGGACCGGCTGCGGGAACACCGTGGTCCGCCCGCTCAGCGCCGGAGGGTCCGCGTTCACGCGGACGTCCGGCTCGAACACGTTCGCCTACACCTCGACGGACGTGCCCAAGTCGACCGTCAACGGGTCGACCGTCTCGTCGGTGATCAACGTCACCGCGACGGGCAAGCTGCGCAACATCACCGTCAGCATCGGCCAGCTGACCCATCCCGCCGACCACGAGCTGAGCCTGTCGCTGCTCGCCCCGGACGGCACGCGCGTCGTGCTCGCCAACGCCCTCGGCGGCAACGGCGCGAACTACACCGGCACCTCCTTCAACTTCGCTGCGCCGAACATCGTCACCGGCAGCGCGCCGTTCACCGGCATCTACGCACCGCAGGGCGACTTCACCCGCCTGTTCGACAAGGAGATGTCCGGCGCCTGGCGCCTGGAGGTCACCGACGCCCCGGGGGGCGCGACCGGCACCCTCAGCGCCTGGTCCCTGAACGTCACGCGCGAGCAGTGCGGCACGCACGCCACCGCGTCGTTCACCGCGAGCCCGAACCCCGTCGCGCCGGGCGGCACCGCGACCTTCGATGCGAGCGCCTCGACCGGCGCGAGCAACGCGACGATCACCGACTACCAGTGGGACCTCGACGGCGACGGCACCTTCGAGACCGACACCGGCGCCAACCCGACCGTGACGCACACGTACAACACGCGCAGCGTCGTCGCCGTCGGGCTGCTCGTCACCGACTCGACCGGCGCCACCGACCAGACCGTCGTCTCGCTGCCGGTGACGCTCGCGCCAACGGCCTCGTTCACGATCGCGCCGACGACCACGCCGCTCTCGCTGACGCCCGTCACGCTCGACGCGAGCGCGTCGACCGACCCTGACGCGGGGGGCTCGATCGTCCGCTACGAGTGGGACCTCGACGGCAACGGCACCTATGAGACCGACAACGGCTCGAACCCGGTCCTGAACACGCAGTTCACGACCTCGGGCTCGCGCGTCGTGCACCTGCGCGTCACGAACGACATGGGCGCGACCGCGATCTACTCGATGCCGATCGACGTCCAGAACCAGCCGCCGGTCGCCTCGTTCGCGGTGAAGAACCCGCCGGCGATCGTCGGCGCCCCGACGACGCTCGACGCGTCCGCCTCGAGCGACCCCGACGGCCAGGTCGCGCACTACGAGTGGGACCTCGACAACAACGGGACCTACGAGACCGACGGCGGCACGCAGAAGACCATCCAGTACACCTTCCCGTCGTCGGGCAGCTACACGGTGGGCCTGCGCGTGACCGACAACCTCGGCGCGACCAGCACCTTCACGAAGACCTTCATCGCGACGGACGCGCCCACCGTCGTCGCCAACGTCTCGGCCACCGAGGTGCGCCCGAACACCCCGGTGACCTTCGACCCGACCGGCTCGTCCGACGCAGACGGCTCGGTCGTCCTGTACGAGTGGGACTTCGACGGTGACGGCACCGTCGACCAGACGACCACCTCGCCGACCCCGGTGAGCCACAGCTACGCGACGGTCGGCGTCTACAACGCGACGCTCATCATCACCGACAACCAGGGCGCCAAGAGCGTCAAGGTGATCCCGATCAGCGTCATCAACAAGGCGCCCGTCGGCGTGATCACGGTGAACCCGACCGCGGCCAAGACCGGTCAGCCGGTGCAGTTCGACGCCTCGGGCTCCTACGACCCGGACGGCACGGTCGTCCGCTACGAGTGGGACCTCGACGGCAACGGCACGTTCGAGACCGATACCGGCGCGACGCCGCGCGTCTCGCGCACCTACCCGAACCGCATCCACGCCACGGTGCGCGTGCGCGTGACCGACAACGACGGCGCGACCGGCGTGGGCACCGCCGCGCTGGTCGTGGACCCGACGAGCGGCAGCGGCGGCGGCCAGGGCGGCGGCTCGGGCTCCGGCCCGAACGCCTCGACGTCGGCGACGTTCGTGGCCAGCCTCCTGGGCAAGCCCATCCAGAAGATCAAGGCGGCCCTGAAGAGCGGCGTCGGCGTCATCTGCCAGGTCGATCGCAAGGCGACCTGCGCGGTCCAGATCGTCGTCCTGCCCAAGGACGTCAAGCGCCTCAAGCTCGCCAAGGGCAAGAAGGCCAAGAAGCCGCTGAAGATCGCGAGCGCGAAGGCCGTGACCGCCGGCAAGGGCTCCAAGAGCATGAAGCTCAAGCTCTCCAAGGCCGCCAAGCGCGCGCTGAAGAAGCTGAGCAAGACCAAGCGCCTCACCGTCATCGTCCAGGGCACCGCCACGGACCCGGCCACGGGCAAGAAGGTCGCGCTCAAGCGCGCGATCATGCTGCGCAAGTAGCCGCCCGGCTCAGCGCGAGACATCGACCTCCCCGGCGACGCGGGCCGCGAGGCTCAGCGTCACCGGGAAGCGGCCGGGTACGTCGGCGGTGAACTGCAGCGTGCCCGGCAGCCGCGGCCCGACGGGCGTGGAGACGCCGATCGCCGTCATGTTGGCGATGTCCGGGCTCGAGCTGCGCACCGAGAGCTGGACGAGGTCGCCGACGCGCGCGCGCACGACCCGCTCGGCCGGCAGCGTGGCCGACACGACCGTCGCGCCCGGGCCCGCGGCGGAGCCGACGCTCGCGGGCGCAGGCGTCGTGCCGCCCGGGCTCGTCGAGCCGCGGTGCAGCGCGCTCCCCACGGCGATCGTGAGGGCCAGGACGGCGAGGACGAGCAGGAGCCGGCGGTAGCGCACGCTGCACGGATTCTGGCGCATCGCGGCCGACCATCCGTCCATCGGCGGGGCCCGGCGCTCGCCGAGCGGCGGTCAGGTGCCGACGAGCGGGGAACGATGTCCGCGCGCTGCCCATGGACGCGGTATGAAGAGGGCTTCACGCTCGTGGAGCTGCTCGTCGTGATCCTGATCATCGGGATCCTCGCGGCGATCGCCCTGCCGACCTTCCTCGGGCAGCAGAACAAGGCGCAGGACGCCGACGCGAAGTCCGCCGCGCGCAGCCTCGTCACCCACGTCGAGTCCTGCTACGTGGACACCGAGGACTACACGAAGTGCAGCACGCAGGCGCAGCTCGGGCAGATGAACCTCAACTACGGCAGCGGCGCCGAGCAGGTGGAGGTCACCGCCTCGACGACGAACGGCTACACGGTCGTCGGGCACTCGCGCAGCACGACCGACTTCAAGATCGTCAAGAGCTCGTCGGGCATCACGCGCACGTGCACGAACCCCGGGGTGGGGGGCTGCCGCGCGGACGGCAGCTGGTAGCGCCCCCGCACCGCTCACAGCTTCTCAGGGACACGGACCCGCTCCCCGGCGGGTCCGTCGTCGTGTGGGGATGGGGGCGTGGCCCTAGAACGGCCGTCCAGCCGCTCAAGTGGGCATCGCGGGCGTCCGATACCTCGCCGTAGAAGAAGGCCAGTCCTTCGGACGCCAAAGGCACACCGCTCGCGAGGGCGGGCCGCAAAGCCACGGGTCTCGGTGACGAGGCAGCCGAGCTGCCGGACGGAGGCAGATGAGGAGCTGGCGAAGAGGCCAACACGAGATCCAGGAGGATCACATGCTGCGCAAGGTGCGCAGGAGCGAAGAGGGCTTCACCCTCATCGAGCTCCTCGTCGTCATTCTGATCATCGGCATCCTTGCCGCGATCGCCCTGCCGACCTTCCTCGGTCAGCAGAAGAAGGGCCAGGACGCCTCCGCCAAGTCGGATGCGCGCAACCTGGTCTCCCAGGTGGAGTCGTGCTTCGCCGACAACCAGGACTACACGCTGTGCAACACCCCCTCGGCGCTGGGCACGACGGGCCTGAGCATCGGCGGCGGCCAGGGCCAGGTGGTGGTCACGGCGTCCGCGACCAACACGTTCTCGGTGACCGCCTACTCCAAGAGCGGCAACACGTTCGTCATCAGCCGCATCGCGGCCGGTGGCTACCAGCGCACCTGCACCACCGGCGGCAACGGCGGCTGCAAGGCGACCCCGGACAGCAACGGCAACTACTGGTAGTCCGCACTCGATCGGCACACACCAGCGACACATCGAGGCGGGCCTCCGGGCCCGCCTCGTCGCTGTCCGGGCAGGCGCGCGGCCCGGGACGCGATCCGGCCAGCGCGCGATCTCCCGCTCAAGGTCCGGCGCCCCTGCGCCGATCGGACCACCGAACGCTGCCAACACGCTGCCAACACGATCTTTAGGAGAGCCGCCCGATGCACCGGTCCATCACCCGCGATGAGCACGGCTTCACGCTCATCGAGCTCCTCGTCGTCATTCTGATCATCGGCATCCTTGCCGCGATCGCCCTGCCGACCTTCCTCGGTCAGCAGAAGAAGGGCCAGGACGCCTCCGCGAAGTCCAACGCGCGCAACCTGGTCTCCCAGGTGGAGTCGTGCTTCGCCGACAACCAGGACTACACGCTGTGCAACACCGCCTCGGCGCTGGGCACGACGGGCCTGAGCATCGGCGGCGGCCAGGGCCAGGTGCAGGTCACGGCGTCCGCGACCAACACGTTCTCGGTGACCGCCTACTCCAAGAGCGGCAACACGTTCGTCATCAGCCGCATCGCGGCCGGTGGCTACCAGCGCACCTGCACGACGGGCGGCAACGGCGGCTGCAAGGCGACCCCGGACAGCAACGGCAACTACTGGTAGCGGCGTCCTGACGGTTCTCTAGCGTCCGGGCCGCGTGGCACCGGCAGACGTCATCCTCGCGCTCGTCCTGGGGCTCGCGATCGGCTCGTTCCTCAACGTCGTGGCCTATCGCCTGCCCCGGGGCGAGTCGCTGCTGCACCCGCCATCGCACTGCCCGTCGTGCGACACGCCGATCCGCTGGTACGACAACCTCCCGGTCGTCGGCTGGCTGTCGCTGCGCGGGCGCTGCCGGGCGTGCGGAGCGCGCATCTCGTGGCGCTACCCCGTCGTCGAGGCAGCGACGGGCATCCTGTTCGCGCTCGTTGTCGCCACCCAGGACGAGACGATCCGAATCGTGCTCGGCCTGCTGCTCGTGACGGCGCTCGTGCCGATCACGCTCATCGACCTCGACCACCGGCTGATCCCCAACAAGATCACGCTGCCGGCGTCGGTCGCGGCGCTCGCCGCGGGCCTGCTGCTCGACATCCACTTCGTGCCCGAGCAGCTGATCGCCGCGGCTGGGGCGTTCGCGTTCTTCTTCCTTGCAGCGTGGCTGTACCCGCGCGGCATGGGCATGGGGGATGTGAAGCTCGCCGGGATGCTCGGGCTCTACCTCGGCCGGGCGGTCGCGCCCGCGATCTTCATCGCGCTCATCACCGGCGTGCTCGTCGGCGCCGTGATCATCGCCCGCGTCGGCCAGGCCGCAGGCCGCAAGACCGCCGTGCCGTTCGGCCCGTTCCTGGCGCTCGGCGGGATCGTCGCGTTCTTCGTCGGCGACCCGATCATGAACGCCTACCTGCACCACCTCTGACGCCGCGGCGCATCGAATGGTCGATTCGCCACCGCTGAGGTGCACAACCGACCACTCGACGACCTGACGCCGCTCAGCGCGCGACGGGAACCGTTCGCCGCACCCGCGCGAACACCCGCGAAAGCACGACATCACGTGCGCCTGGACGGATGTCCGACACGCGTTCTTGCAGCGCTTCAGCGGGGGCGCCGCGCCGCCGATGAGCACCGCGAGCGGCTCCGACCCCGACCGCCGTTCCCCTTCACTCCATGGCTCAGCGTCAGAAGCCGCTCGTCGGCCTCGATATCGACCCGGTCGGCATCCGTGCCGCCCAGGTGACCACCGCCGACGGCAGGCTGGCGGTCACCCTGGCCGCGCACGCGCCGCTCGAGCCGGGCGTGGTGCGCGACGGCGAGATCGCCGACGTCGAGGCGCTCACCGAGACCCTGAAGGCGCTCTACCGCGACAACAAGGGCCTCGACAAGCGCGTGCGCGTGGGTGTCGCCAACCAGAAGATCGTCGTGCGCACGATCGACCTTCCCGTGATCGAGGACCGCAAGGAGCTCGACGCGGCCGTGCGCTTCCAGGCGCAGGACGAGATCCCGATGCCGCTGGACCAGGCGGTGCTGGACTGGCAGCCGCTGGAGGTCGTCGAGACCGAGGGCGGACCACGCCAGCGCGTCCTGCTCGTGGCCGCGCGCCGCGACATGATCGAGCGCGTCGTCGCCGCGGTGAAGGGCGCCGGCCTGCGCCTCGATGGCGTCGACCTTGGCGCCTTCGCGATGATCCGCGCGCTCGAGGGAACCGGCGAGGGTGTCGTCTACTCCGACGAGGCGGTCCTCTACGCCGAGGTCGGCGGCCTCACGAACCTTGCGGTCGCGAAGGCCGGCCAGTGCCTGTTCACGCGTGCGTCCGGGAGCGGCCTCGAGGGCCTTGCGACCGAGCTCGCCGAACGCCGGGGCCTGACGCTCGAGCATGCCCGCGGATGGCTCGCGCATGTCGGGCTCGACCGGCCCGTCCAGCACATCGAGGGCGACCGCGAGATCGTCGAGGAGGCTCGCCACGTCCTCGAGGAGGGCGTGCGGCGCATCTCGGCCGAGATCCGCCAGTCCCTGGACTTCCACCACATGCAGACCTCCGGCGGGGCGGCCGTCACGCGCGCCGTGCTCACCGGGGGCGCGATCGCCATCCCCGGCTTCGCGGAGGCCATCGGCGGCGAGCTCGGCCTGCCGGTGGGCCGCGGAGCGGTCGCCGGCGAGCCCGAGGGCGCCACGCCCGGCGAGCTGACGATCGCCGCCGGCTTGGCCGCCGCCGGGATGCCCGGCGTCAACCTGCTGCCGGCCGACGAGCGCCGCGCCGCGGGCACCGGCGGGCGCAGCGGCGGCGCGGTGTACGCGGTCCTCGCCGGGATGGGGCTGATCCTGCTGCTCTCCGCGGCGCTCGTGCTCTCCGGCAACGGCGTCTCGACCAAGCGCGCCCAGCTGGCGGCGCTGACCGCGCAGGCCGACCAGGTCGAGCGCAATGCCGCAGCGCTGCAGTCGTACACGACCTTCGCGGCGATGCGCCAGAACCGCGTCGACACCGTCCGCAGCCTCGTCGAGAACCGCTTCGACTGGGCGCACGCGCTCGGCGAGATCGCCCGCACGATGCCCAAGAACGTCTGGCTCAGCTCGCTCGACGCGTCCGTGACGACCCAGTCGGGCTCGACCTCCAGCAGCCTGCGCTCCGCGCTGCCGAACCCGGCGATCGATCTCGTCGGCTGCACCACCAGCCAGGCGAACGTCGCGCGCATGATGAGCGCGATGCGCCGCGTCGACGGCGTCGTGCGCGTCAGCCTGGAGTCCTCCAAGAAGGGGGCCACCGGCACCGGTGAGAGCGGCGGCGGCGGCTGCAACGGCGACCAGCACCCGAGCTTCACGATGACCCTGTTCTTCGAGCCCGTCCCCGCGAGCTCCCCGAGCACGGCGTCGACCGCCGCCACGACGGCGGCGACCGGCGCCGCTCCGGCCTCCGGCGCGGCCCCCGCGACGGGCGCCGCGCCCGCGGGCGGCACGGCCCCGGCGGGCGGGACGTCCAATACGAGCGGTGGAGGGGCCCAGTAATGACCAGTCGCGACCGCATCGTCATCGGCGTGCTCGTGACCGCCGCGATCCTGGCCGGCTTCTGGTTTCTGGTGATCGCGCCGAAGCGCAAGACGGCGTCCGACCTCAACGCCGCCATCGCGGTCCAGCAGCAGCGCCTGACGCAGGCGCAGGCGTCGATGACGCAGGCTCAGGCGGCCAAGGCGCGCTACGACGCCGACTACGCGGCGGTGGCCCGCCTCGGCCAGGCCGTGCCGGCCGACGACGACGTGCCCTCGCTCGTCTACCAGATCAATCACGCGGCGAACCGCGAGAAGATCGACTTCCGCTCGCTGGAGCTCTCGCAGACGGCGTCCTCGGCGCCGCCGGCGGCCGCGCAGGCCTCGACGGCCGCGGCGACGCCCGCGACGCCGTCCGGCTCGTCCGGCTCGTCGGGCTCGTCGGGCTCCTCCGGGTCCGCCGGGGGCTCGAGCTCCGGCAGTTCCTCGACGGGAGCATCGCCGACCGCTGCGACCGGCACGCCGGCCCCCGCCACGCAGACGGCGGCGGCGACGCTGCCGCCGGGCGCGACCGTCGGCGCCGCCGGCTTCCCGACGATGCCCTTCACGTTCGTCTTCGACGGGAGCTTCTTCTCGATGGAGGCCTTCCTGCGCCGCATCGCAGGCTTCACCGAGGTCAAGGGCGGGAACGTCAAGGTCCACGGCCGCCTGCTCACGGTCGACAGCTTCCAGCTGACCGCCGGGCGCAAGGGCTTCCCGTACGTCTCGGCGAACGTCAACGCCACCGCCTACGTGCTCCCCGCCGACGAAGGCCTGACGGCCGGCGCGACGGCCACCGCGCCCGCGTCGTCCACCACCCCCGCGTCGACGGGCGCAGGCTCCGCCACGCCGACCGCGCCCGCCACCGCGGCGCTGACCTCCGGAGGCTCGCGATGACCTTCCTGCGCAACGTCTGGGCCGACATGGTCGAGAAGCGCCTGTGGCCTGTGGCCCTCGTGCTCGCGCTCGGCATCGTCGCGGTACCGACGGTGCTCACGAAGAAGAGCGCGCAGCACGATCAGCAGCAGGTTCTGGCGACCGCCGCCGTGGCCCACGGCGAGGCGACGCAGGCCGACAAGACGCTCGCGCTCGACACCGCCGTTTCGGCGACGGCGCGCCGCGACCACCTCGGCCGCCAGCGCAACCCGTTCGTGCAGCTGTTCGCGCCCAAGGCCAAGAGCACCAAGACGGCGGTCGTGACGACCACGGGTGGTGCGGCGACCGGTACGGGCACGGGCGGGGCGCCCACCGGCACGGGCACTGGTGGCTCGACCGGCGGCACCACGACGCCGCCGAAGAAGGTCGTGACGAAGAAGACCTACACGGTCTCGCTGAACTTCGGCCAGGCCGGCTCGATGCACACGCTGCACGACGTCGCGCGGCTCACCCCGCTGCCCTCCGCGCAGAACCCGTTCTTCGTCTTCCTCGGGGTCAAGGACGATGGCAAGACCGCGGTCTTCCTCGTCTCCTCGGACGCGAAGGCCACCGGCGACGGGACCTGCAAGCCCAGCGCCTCCGACTGCGAGACGATCGAGCTGAAGGCCGGCGACACCGAGTTCTTCGACCTGACGACCGACGACGGCGTGCAGCAGTACGAGATGGACGTCCTGTCGGTCAAGAGCAAGACCGTCGTCTCAGCGGCCGCGGCGATGGCCTCGCACAACCGGGCCTCGCAGATCGGCACCGGCATGCTTCGCGAAGCGCGCAAGGCGGGCGACCTGCCCGTGCAGCTCGGCTGGTACCGCTGGGACGCGTCGGCCGGCGTGCTGCACCCGATCACGGCGAACGCGTTCTCGGGCTGACCCCGCGCGTGCCGGGCGGGCGGCCCGTGCGGGCGGGCGGGAGGTAGCCTCCCCGGGCGCGTGCACCTTCGCCTGATCACCGCCGGGGAGTCCCACGGGCCCGGCCTTACCTGCATCGTGGAGGGCCTCCCGGCGGGTCTCGAGCTCGATCGCGAGGCGATCGACCGCGACTTGGCGCGCCGCCAGCTCGGCCACGGCCGCGGCGGGCGCATGAAGATCGAGACCGACCGCGCGCACGTCACCGCCGGGGTGCGCCACGGGCGCACGCTCGGCGGCCCGATCGCCCTCCAGGTCGCCAACCGCGACTACACCAACTGGGAGGAGCGGATGAGCCCGTGGCCCGTCGAGGCCGAGGTGGCGGAGGTGCACCTGCCGCGCCCGGGCCACGCGGACCTCGTCGGCGTCTGGAAGTACGGCTTCACCGATGTGCGCAACGTGCTCGAGCGCGCGAGTGCCCGCGAGACCGCCGCGCGCGTCGCGGGGGGCGCCGTCTGCCGGGCCTTCCTCGGGGCGCTCGGCGTCGAGATTCGCTCGCACGTCGTCCAGATCGGCACCGTGACGGCGCCCGATCACGGGCGCCCGCTCGGGCTCACCGACTTCGAGGGCGTCGACGATGACCCGGTGCGCTGCCTGGACGCCGGCGCGAGCCGCGCGATGGTCGAGCACATCAACGTTCAGCGCAAGGCCAACGAGTCGATCGGCGGCGTGTTCGAGGTCATCGCCTTCGGCGCGGCGCCCGGCCTGGGCTCGCACGTCTCGTGGGAGGAGCGTCTCGACGGGCGGATCGCCGGGGCGATCTGCTCGATCCAGGCGGTCAAGGGCGTGACGCTCGGGGAGGCGTTCGAGATCGCCGCGAAGCCCGGCTCGGAGGCGCACGACGAGATCTTCCACTCCGAGGAGCGGGGCTACTACCGCGAGACGAACCGCGCCGGCGGGCTGGAGGGCGGCATGACGACCGGCGAGCCGCTCATCGTGCGCGGCGCGATGAAGCCCCTGCCGACGCTCACCCAGCCGCTGCGCTCCGTCGACATCGCCACGCGCGAGCCGGCGCAGGCGCTGCGCGAGCGGACCGACTCGAGCACGGTGCCGGCAGCCGGCGTCGTCGCCGAGGCGATGCTGGCCTACGTGCTCGCGGACGCATACCGCGAGAAGTTCGGAGGCGACCACATCGACGACGTGCGTGGCGCCCTCGCCGCGTACTGCGAGCGGATCGGTTGGAGGCGGCGATGAGCGTCGGTCGAGTTGCGGCGCGCTGCCGCTGCGAGCGGATCGGTTGGAGGCGGCGATGAGCGCCGGTCGAGTTGCGGCGCGCTGCCGCTGCGAGCGGATCGGTTGGAGGCGGCGATGAGCGTCGGTCGAGTTGCGGCGCGCTGCCGCACTGAGCGCATCGGGTGGCTGCCGCGCTGACGCGCCAGCTGGTCCTCGTCGGCTTCATGGGGGCCGGCAAGTCCACGGCCGCCCGCGAGCTCGCGCGCCTGGTCGGCGGGAGCGCGCGCGACAGCGACGCGGAGCTCGAGACGCGCGCCGGAGAGCGCATCGAGGCGCTGTTCGACCGCGAGGGGGAGGCCGCGTTGCGCGCGCGCGAGGAGGAGGTCGTCCTCGAGCTGCTCGGCGGGCCCGACGCGGTCGTCTCGCTCGGCGGCGGCGCGCTGGGGTCCGCGCGCGTGCGCGACGCGCTGCACGCGCAGGTGACCGTGCTGATCGACATCGATCCGGACGTCGCCTGGAGCCGCGTCGCCGGCCGCGGGCGGCCGCTCGCGCGCGATCGCGGCGCCTTCGACGCGCTCTACGCGGCGCGCGAGCCGGTCTACCGCGCGGTCGCCGACGCGACGCTGCCGTGCTCGGACGTGCGGGTGCTGCGCCGCGCGCTCGGGTCGCTGCAGGCGCTCGCCGCCGCCGACGGTCCGATGCCCCGGCTCCTGTGGGCGACGAGCGCGTCCGGCGACTATCCGGTGTGGATCGGCGAGGGCGCGCTGGCGCGTGCGCCGTGGCCGCTGGAGGAGCGCTCACGGCGCATCGTCGTCAGCGACGAGCATGTCGCGGACCTCTGGGCCGGGCGCGTGCCGCGCCTGGCGGGCCTCATCGAGATCCCGGCCGGCGAGCAGCACAAGACGCTCGCGACCGCCGAGCTCGTCTGGCACGCGCTCGTCGCGCAGCAGGCCACGCGCGAGGACCACGTCGTCGCGGTCGGCGGCGGCGTCGTCGGTGACCTCGCCGGCTTCTGCGCGGCGACCTACCAGCGCGGCATCCCCGTCGTCCAGGTGCCTACGACGCTCGTCGCGCAGGTCGACTCGGCCTACGGGGGCAAGACCGGCGTGGACCTCCCGGAAGCGAAGAACTACGTCGGTGCCTACCACCAGCCCGCGGGGGTGATCGCCGACACCGCGACGCTGGAGACCCTGCCCGCCGAGGAGCTCGCCGCCGGGTACGCCGAGGTCCTCAAGACGGCGCTGATCGCCGGCGGCGCGCTGTGGGACCGCGTCGGCGCCGGGGAGGCCGTCGACGAGGCGATGATCGCGGCGTGCGCGCGCACCAAGCTCGCGGTCGTCGCTGCCGACGAGCGTGACGGCGGCCGGCGGCAGGTGCTGAACCTCGGGCACACGATCGCCCACGCGATCGAGACGGTCACGGGCTATGCACGCCTGCGCCACGGCGAGGCGGTCGGCCTGGGCCTGCTGGCGGCGCTGCGCCTGTCCGGCCGCGACGACCTGCGCGGCCAGGTCGCGGGGCTGCTCGCGGGCGCGGGCCTGCCGGTGAGCGTCGACGGCGTCGATGCGGCCGACGTCGTCGAGGCGACCTGGCGCGACAAGAAGCGCACAGGCGAGCACGTCCCGTTCGTCCTTTGCGACGCCCCGGGGGCGGTGCGCCACGGCGCTCAGGTCGCGCCTGGCGAGCTGCTGGCCGCGATCGCCGAGCTCACCGACTGAGCCGGGCGTGCGGCCGGCGCCGGGGCGCCGGTGAGCGCCGCGCGGGCCAGCAGGCCCGTCGCGGGCAGCGCCCACGCCAGGTAGCACGCGGCCAGCGCGTCGGGACCGACGCGCGGCTGCAGCGTGACGAACGTCACGTGCCCGAGCGCTGTCAGCGCCAGTGCCCCCGTGGGTAGGCCCTCGCGGGCGAGCGCCTCCCAGGCGACGAGCGCGAGCACCGCGGGCACGAGGTAGTAGATCGTGTTCCACGGGTCCAGCAGGCAGCGCAGCATGAGCAGCAGGGCGAGCAGCGCGAGCGCGTCGCGGCGCTCGACCGCGCCGGCGCGCAGGCGCCAGGCGAACAGCGCGCTGAGGGGCACGGCGAGCGCCACGATCCCCGGGTGGGCGAGGTGCTCGATCAGCGCCGGCCCGCGGTAGCCGGCGACGTGCGAGCCGGGGGCGAAGACCCGCTCGCGCAGCGGCCACCAGAGCTGCTCGGGGTGGAAGTAGCTCGGCGCGACGCGAAGTCCGTCCACGGCCCCCCGAACGTGCGCGGTGCCGAGCCCGATGTAGAACGGGGCCAGCGCCGCCGCGGCCCCGGCACCGCAGACCAGCAGCAGGCGCACGCGGCGCTCGGGCGCGGCGAGCAGGACGGGCCCGACGGCCAGCAGCGCCCACGGCTTGCAGGCGATCGCCGCGCCGAGCACGAGCCCAGCCCAGCCGCTGCGGCCCCGCAGGGCGATGAGCACCGCGATCGCGCACAGCGCGCCGGCAAGCGTCTCCTCCGGGTGGCCCATCGGCGTCGCGCGCAGGAGCCACGGGGCGAGCAGGCAGACCACGGCGACGGTCGCGCGCGTCGCTGCCGGGCGTGCGATCTGGCGCGTGCGCCCATCGAGCGCGAGCGCCAGCGCGAGCGGCGCCAGCATGCAGGCCAGCGCCCCTGCGAGGAACACCTGAACCCAGCCGCCGCCGAGCGCGTGCGCGGCGAGCAGGAACGGCACGCGGGGGAGGATGGAGGGTCCGTAGACGGGCGCAGCCGCGAGGAACGCGCCGACGTGGCCGGCGAGCAGCAGATCGACCGATGGGCGCAGCTCCACGGTCGCGTCGCCGGTCGCCGTGCTGGACCAGGTCAGCAGGACCGCGCCGGCCAGCAGCGCGACGGGCAGCGCGAGGCGGTCCAGGATCCGTGGCACACCGGACTCATCGGCGGCCGTGGCGACAGGGTTGAGCGCCACCGCAGCGGCGCGACGTGGCAGACTCGCGGCGTGCTCGCCCACAACCGAGTCGCCGTGCTGCATGGCGTGAACCTCGACCAGCTCGGCCGCCGCGATCCGGAGATCTACGGCGGGATCACCCTCGACCGCCTCGAGCAGCGGATCGCCGAGCATGCGCGCGAGCTGGGCTTCGAGGCGCAGTTCTTCCAGACGAACGCGGAGGGGGAGTACGTCGAGCGGCTGCACCGCCTGGAGGACATCGCCGACGCCCTGATCCTGAACCCCGGCGCGTGGACGCACTACTCCTACGCGATCCGCGACGCGCTCGAGATCGCCGCGCTGCCGGCGGTCGAGGTCCACCTCTCCGACGTGCAGAACCGCGAGCCGTTCCGCCGGATCTCGGTCATCTCCGACCTGTGCCTGGCCACGGTCAGCGGGCAGGGGCCGGACGGCTACCGCGTGGCGCTGGAGCGCCTGCTCCAGGAGCTCGCGGCGTGAGCGCCGCCGACGCGCGCGCTGAGCGCCTCGCCGCCGCCGCGCGCGAGCACGGCGTCGACCTGCTGCTCGTGACGAGCCTCGTCAACGTCCGCTGGCTCACCGGATTCACCGGGTCCAACGCGCTGGCGATCCTCGGCGCCTCTGGCGATGCCCCGGCGCGGATCTTCCTCTCCGACTTCCGCTACACGGCGCAGGTGCAGGAGCAGGTGCCGCCGACGTGGGACCGGCGCGAGGCCGCCCAGGAGCTGATCGGCCCCGCGCTGGCCGAGCACCTCCCCGCGCTCGACGGGTCCGACCGCCCGCGTGTCGGCTTCGACGATCGCACCGTCACCGTGCATCAGCTCGAGCGCATCGGCGAGGCGATCGGGGAGCGCGCGGAGCTCGTCCCGGCCGGCGGGCTCGTCGAGCGCCTGCGCGAGATCAAGGACGCCGGGGAGGTGAGCCGGATCCGCGAGGCGGCGCGGCTGGCGGACGCGGCGCTCACGGAGGTCCTCGCTCGCGGCGTTGTGGGGCGTACCGAGGCGCAGGTCGCGCTCGACCTCGAGGTGGCGATGCGCCGCCACGGCGCGGAGGCGATCAGCTTCCCTCCGATCGTGGCCTCGGGCGCCCACGGCGCGCTTCCGCACGCCGAGCCGCGTCCCGTGCCGATCGAGCGCGACGTGCTCGTCACCTTCGACTGGGGCGCACAGCTCGAGGGCTACTGCTCGGACTGCACCCGCACGTTCGCAACCGGCGAGGTCGGCGAGGAGCAGCGCGCGGCGTACGCGCTCGTGCTCGAGGCGCAGGTGGCCGCGCTGGCGGCGGTGCGCCCGGGCCCCACCGGGCGCGAGCTCGACGCGGTCGCGCGCGACGTCATCGCGGCCGGCGGGCTCGGCGACGCGTTCGGGCACGGGCTCGGCCACGGCGTCGGGCTGGAGATCCACGAGGGCCCGCGGCTTTCGCGGCTGGCGCCCGAGGAGCCGCTCGCCGAGGGGATGGTCGTGACCATCGAGCCCGGGGTCTACCTGCCCGGCCGGTTCGGGCTGCGGATCGAGGACCTCGCCGTGGTCACGGCGATGGGCTCCGACGTCCTGAACACGCTGCCGAAGGACCTGCAGGTCCTCGAGTGAGCCCGGTGGTCGTCGCCTCGCGCTTCGAGGGACCGCCCGGGAGCGCGAACGGCGGCTTCGTGGCGGGGCGCCCGGCGAGCGTCCCTCGCTGTGCTCCCTGGGCGGCAGCGCGGGACGTTCATGGGTCGGCCGTTCGTCCAGGCGGCAGCCGAGCGGCGTGATCTCCTCGTCGAACGGGCGTTGAGCGGGTGGCGAACGACGCCGATACCCACACGACCCGCCTCCCCCGGCGGAGAAGGACCGAATCATGCCCCGCATCGCCCGTGCGCTCACCCTGCTCCTCGCGTGTGCCCTCGTCCTGCCGGCGGCCGCCGCCGCGGGGCGCCCCGCCGATCGCAATCACGACGGGCTCCCGGACCGCTGGGAGCGCCTGCATCACCTGAGCCTGAAGGTCAACCAAGCGCCGCTCGACCAGGACCACGACGGCCTGGACAACCGGCACGAGTACGCCGACCACACGAATCCGCGCCGCAGCGACAGCGACGGCGACGGCACGCCGGACGCGCTCGAGGACACGAACCACGACGGCGTTCCGAACATCGTCGACCAGCAGGAGCACCCGACGACGCCGACGCCGGGGACCGGCTCGAACGAGGGCACCGGCGGCGGCGACCGCGTGCCCGGCACGCCCCCGATGCCCGACCATGTGGTCTCCTACGTGCCCGCTGACGGCTCGGGGGGCATCCTCACGCTCGGCGCGCCGGACGGCTCGACCGTCACGGCCCGCGTCGGCGAGCACACCCTGCTGGCCTGCGGCGCGGGCCTGCCCGGGCCCTTCCAGGCGTGCCCGACGAGCGTGCTCGTCGCCGGCGCCAAGGTCGCGATCGCGAGGCACGAGACGATCGACGGCGGCGTCGACGTCTGGACCACGGTCCTCCTGCTCGCCGGGGTGCCGGCGCCCGCGCCCGCGCCTTCGCCCGAGCCCGCGCCCAGCCCCGAGCCGAAGCCCGCTCCAGCGCCGGCACCGGCGGCGACCGGGACCGTCCAGAGCTTCACGGGCGGTGTGCTGACGATTCAGCGGCCGAGCGGCGAGCTGCCGTCGGCTCCGCTGGCGGCGAGCGCCACGATCACCTGCATCCACGTCGCGGGCGGTGTCGTCAGCGCCACGGCGACCTGCTCGGCCGACAGCATCCTCGCCGGGATGCAGGTCGCCATCGCGCAGGGCGCCACCGTCGAGGGCGCGTTCCGCTGGGTGAAGCTCTCCCTCCTCGTCCCGGGGGGCTGATGAGGCCGCCGGTTCGCCTGCTTTCCGATGAGGCCCTCGTCCGCGCAGCGCGCAGCGGCGCGGACGAGGCCGTCGGGGAGATCGCGCGCCGGCACGCCCCGCGCCTGCGCCGCCAATGCGCCCGCATCGTCGGCCCCGACCGGGCCGACGATGCGGTGCAGCAGGCGCTCACGAGCGCGCTCATCGCGCTCCGCCGCGCGGACGACGAGCGACCGATCGACCTTGACCGCTGGCTGAGCAGGCTCGCACACAACGCCTCGATCGACGTGCTGCGCCGCGGGATGCCGCCGTGGGCGCAGCTGGACGAGCGCATCGACGGCGTCGCACGCCCGCCGGAGGTCGCCGCCCGTCGCGAGGAGTTTCGCCGCGCCGTCGAGGGGCTGCAGAAGCTCCCTGAGCGCCAGCGGCGCGTGCTCGTCGCCAGCGTGTTCGAGGGCCGCTCGTGGGCGCAGATCGGGGACGAGCTCGAGATCGGCGAGCCGGCGGTTCGCCAGCTCCTGCACCGGGCCCGCACGCGGATGCGGACGGCAGGGGCGGCGGTCGTCGCGCCGCTGTGGGCGCTGCGGCACTCGGCACCGGCGCGCGCGGCAGGGCTGCTCGGCGGCGCCGGCGGCGCGAAGGTCGCCGGCGGTGCCGTTGCGGTGATCGTTGCGGGCGCCGTCGCGCTGCACGCGGGCGCCGGGCGCCACGCGGCGCGGGCGATCGCGTCTGTTGCCCACCCGGCGACGACTGCTCTGCCGCGCACGGCGGCCGCGCCGAGCCTCGGCGCCGCTGTGCGGTCCTCTGCGGCGACTGCCCGCCGGGCTCACCGGCATGTCGCCGCGCGCGCGCCGGTCGCGATGTCGCCGTTGCATCCGGTGGCGCCCGCGGCGTCCGGCTCGCCCGCGCCGGTCACGCGGCAGGTGCCGGCGGCCACCCCCACAAGCCGGCACACGACGGCGGCGACCCCGAGCCCTGCCACGACGCCCTCCGGTGCTCCCACGCCGGGCGACACCCCGCAGGTCGCGACGACGCCGGCCGCCGCGCCAACCGCGCCGAGCACGCCGGCGCCTGCGCCCGCGCCGGCTGCGGCAGCAGCACCCACGCCCCCGCCGCAGCCCGCGACCACCCCCGCCCCTCAGCCAGCCGCGGCAGCGGTCGGCCATGTGACCGCATGGACGCCCGGGTCCGGTTACGGGGGCACCCTGTCGATCGAGCCCCAGGGCGGGGGAGGAGCGACCACGGCCGCGCTCGGCGAGCTGACCGACCTCACCTGCGTGCATGTGCAGGGCGGCGTCGTCGTCTCGAGCGCCGCGTGCACGCCGTCGAGCATCACCGTCGGCGCCCTGGTCGGCGCCGCGCAGAGCGCCCCGAGCCCATCGTCCGGGCAGCCGACCTGGATGCACGTGCAGCTGCTGCTGCAGTAGCCGCCTCCTCGCCTTCCGCGGCCGCGGCACGTCAAGCGCCGGCCGCGGGCTAGCCTTGTCCCTCGCATGATCAGCACCAACCAGCTCAAGAACGGCAACCACATCGAAGTCGACGGCGTCATCTACAAGGTGCTGGAGTTCCAGCACGTCAAGCCGGGCAAGGGCGGCGCGTTCGTGCGCACGAAGCTGCGCCGGGCCTCCGACGGCAACGTCATCGACAAGACCTTCCGTGCCGGCGAGAAGTTCCGCTCGGTGCGCACCGAGGCGCGCAAGATGACCTTCATGTACGCCGACGGCACCGACGCGCACTTCATGGACAGCGAGAGCTACGAGCAGCTGTCTGTGCCCGAGGCGGCGGTCGCCGACGAGCTGCGCTGGACGAAGCCCAACGACACCGTCGACCTGCTCTTCATCGACGGCCAGCCTTCGACGCTGCAGCTGCCCGCCTCCGTCGAGCTCGAGGTCACCGAGACCGAGCCCGGCGTACGCGGCGACACGGCCTCCGGCGGGGGCAACAAGCCCGCGACGCTCGAGACCGGCGCCGTCGTGCAGGTCCCGCTGTTCGTGAACATCGGGGACCGCGTCAAGGTGCAGACCGAGACCGGCGACTACATGTCGCGCGCCTAGGCGCCCGCGGGCGTGTCGCGGCGGACCGATCAGCGGCGCGCGGCCGTCTTCGCGCTGTACCAGAGCGACGTCACCGGCAGGGACCTCGGCGACGTGTTCGAGCGTGACGCGTCGATGTTCTCGCGTGCGCTCGCGTACGGCGCGCAGGACCGCCAGGAGGAGCTGGACGCGATCATCGCCGCCCACGCGCAGGGGTGGCGGATCGAGCGGATCGCGCCGCTGGAGCGTGCGATCATGCGGATCGCCCTGCTGGAGATGCGCCATCCCGACGCGGCGCCGTCCGACACGCCGATCCCGCCGGAGGGGGCGATCGACGAGGCCGTCGAGACCGCCAAGCTCTTCTGCGGCGCCGACGCGCCCGGGTTCGTCAACGGCATCCTGGCTGCCGCGCTGCGCGAGATGCAGGAGAATGGGGCGGCCTGATGAGCGACCTGGACACGAGCACCCTGGACACGCTGGTCGCGCGGCTTGAGCGCGCGGCCGAGCAGCTGCGCAGCGGGGACCTCTCCACCGACGCGGCCGCGGGTCTCGTCGAGGACTGCGCCGCGCTGGCCGGGCAGGCCTCGGCCGAGCTCGAGCGGATGGCCCGCGCCTCGGCGGCCGAGCCGCTGCCCGGGCAGGACACGCTGCTGTGAGACGGGCGGGGGGCGGGCGGTGAGCGCGCGCTACCCCGACGAGCTGCGCGAGCAGGTCGAGGCGTACCTGCAGGAGCTGCGCTTCTCCGAGGACCCCGTGACCGCCGGGCTCGACGAGGCGATGCGCTACTCGCTGCTGGCCGGCGGCAAGCGGATCCGCCCCGTGCTTGCACTCGCCACCGCCAGGGCGCTCGGCCGCGAGGCGCGCAGCGTGCTGCCGCTCGCGGCCGCCGTCGAGCTCATCCACACCTACTCGCTCATCCACGACGACCTCCCGGCGATGGATGACGACGACCTGCGCCGCGGGCGGCCGACCTGCCACGTCGCCTTCGGCGAGGACGTGGCGATCCTCGCCGGCGACGGCCTCTACGCCGAGGCCTTCCGGCTCGTCCTGACGCGCCAGGACGGTGAGCCCGCAGGGCTTCTCGCGGCGGTGGCCGAGCTGGCCGCCGCGACGGGCGTCAACGGCATGGTCGGCGGCCAGTACCTCGACGTCGAGGGGGCCGCGCCGCTCGGGCCCGAGGGCCTGCGCCGCCTGCACGCGCTGAAGACCGGGCGGCTGATCGGCGCGTCGGTGGAGTGCGTATGCCTCCTCGACGGCATGCAGGATCCCGGACTCAGCCGCTTTCGCGCGTTCGCCGAGGAGCTCGGCGTCCTGTTCCAGATCGTCGACGACATCCTGGACGTCACCGGCACCGATGCCGCGCTGGGCAAGCCCTCCGGCAGCGACGAGCGCCACGGGAAGCGCACCTACGCCACGGAGTTCGGGCTGGCCGGCGCGCGGGAGCTGGCGCTAGCCTCCCATCGGAACGCCCGTGAGGCCCTCGCGCTGGCCGCGCCCGGAGGCGCCGCCGAACTCGAACAGATCACGGACTTCATCGCCGACCGCGAATCATGACCCTCCTGGAACGCATCGACCGCCCGCAGGACCTTCACGGGCTCACCGACGAGCAGCTCCAGCAGGTCGCCCAGGAGGTACGCGAGCACATCATCGACACGGTCGGGGAGATCGGCGGCCACTTCGGCGCGAACCTCGGCACCTGCGAGCTCGCCGTGGCGCTCCACTCGCTGCTCGACTCCCCGCGCGACAAGATCCTGTGGGACGTCGGCCACCAGGCGTACCCGCACAAGGTCCTCACCGGCCGGCGCGAGCAGCTCGCGACGATCCGCCAGTACGAGGGGCTCGCGCCGTTCTGCTCGATCGCCGAGTCCGAGCACGACATCATGGGAGCCGGCCACGCCTCGACCTCGATCGGCTACGCCGTCGGGCTCAAGGAGGGCATGCGCCTGCTCGGGCACCCCGACGAGGGCAGGGTCGTCGCCGTCATCGGCGACGGCGCCATGACCGGCGGGGTCGCCTTCGAGGCGATCCATCAGGCGGGCGGCCTGGGCACGCCGATCGTCGTCGTCCTCAACGACAACGGCATGTCGATCGCGCCGAACGTCGGCGCGCTCTCGCGCTACTTCAACCGCGTGCGCCTGAACCCCAAGTTCTGGCACGCGCGCGAGGGCGTCGAGGGGCGGCTCTCGCAGCTGCCCGGCGGCATCGGCAGCCGCTTCGAGCGCCTCGGCCCGCAGCTGAAGGAGTCGATCAAGGCCTTCTGGGCCCCCGGCCTGTTCTGGGAGGAGCTCGACTGGGCCTACGTCGGCGTCGTCGACGGCCACGACGTCCATCAGCTGCGCCGCGCGCTGTCGGAGGCCTTTGCGGCCCAGCGCCCCGTCGTCGTCCACATCGCGACGGTCAAGGGCAAGGGCTTCGCGCCCGCCGAGGAGGGCGGACTGGAGGGCATGGAGCGCTGGCACGCGGCGAAGCCCAAGTCGATCTCCGGCGGCGAGCCCGTGACCGCGAGCGCCGCGGCGGTGCCGGCAGAGCCGAAGCCGCCGACCTACACCGAGGTTTTCGGCAACGCGCTCGTGCGCGAGATCGAGCGCGACCGGCGCGTCGTCGGGATCACGGCGGCGATGAACTCCGGCACCGGCCTGGACATCGTGCAGAAGGCCGAGCCCGAGCACTACTTCGACGTCGGGATCGCCGAGCAGCAGGCGGTCCTGTTCGCCGCCGGCCTGGCGCTCGAGGGCGCCAAGCCGGTGTGCGCGATCTACTCGACCTTCCTGCAGCGCGCCTTCGACCAGATCGTCCACGACGTCGCGCTGCAGCGCCTGGACGTCGTCTTCGCAATGGACCGCGCGGGGCTCGTCGGCGACGACGGGCCGACGCACCATGGCGCGTTCGACATCGCCTACCTGCGGCCGCTGCCGAACATGGTGCTGATGGCCCCGCGCGACGAGGCGCTCCTGGTCGACATGCTGCACACGGCGCTGCTGCACGACGGGCCGGTGGCGCTGCGCTACCCGCGCGGGGAGGGTGTCGGCGTCCCCCTGCCGGAGACGCCCCAGCCGCTGAAGCTCGGCACCGGCGAGATCCTGCGCGAGGGCAGCCGCGTCGCCCTGCTCGGGTACGGCACCGGCGTCGTGAAGGCGCTCGAGGCCGCCGACCTGCTGGCGGCCGGCGGCATCGATGCGACAGTCGCCGATGCGCGCTTCGCCAAGCCGCTGGACGGTGCGCTGCTCGCCCAGCTGGCCGCCGAGCACGAGCTGCTCGTCACGGTCGAGGAGGGCGTCCTGCAGGGCGGCTTCGGATCGGCGGTCTGGGAGCACTTCAACGAGCACGGAGTCCCCGCCCCACGGATGCTCCGCGTCGGCCTGCCCGACCGCTACGTCACCCACGGCAAGCCGCCGCTCCTGCACGCCGAGGTCGGCTTCACCGGGAAGGCGATCGCCCAGCGCATCAGCGCGGCGCTCAGCTCGGCGCGCGAGGTCCCCGCCGGGTCGTGAGCGCGCCGCGCGGACGGCCCGCGGGATCCGCGGGCCGTCCTTGGGGGCGCGCTGCGAGGAGGGTTACCCGGCGTAGCCGTACGGCGTGGCGCCGGAGGGAGCGCCGGCGCCGGGAGGCCCGTAGGGGGCGGAGCCGTTCTGCGCCCCGCTGGACGGCGGCGGACCGCCGTGCCCGCCCGGACCCTGCATCACGTTGAACGAGCTGTCGAGGTGGACCTCGACCTTCGTGCCGTCGGACTTCGTGACGGTCACCTCGTACCCGGTCTGCGTGAAGTCGGTCGTCACCTCGCCGGCGGTACCGCTGCCGACGCTCTTGCGTGCCGCCGCCTTGGCCTTGGTCGCGGCGTCGCCCGTGACGGGCTTCTCGGCGTCCTCGTGCGCGGCGGTGCCGTGCGCGGGGATGTTCGGGAGCTGCCGGCCGTTGATCTGCGGCTGCGGGCTCGAGGACCCGGAACTCCCGGCCGACGAGCTCGACGAGGAGTTCGAGGTCGCCGCGCCGGCGAGCGCCGAGCCGCCGAGCGCCAGCGCAGCGATCCCGGCGAGGGCCAAGAGCGACTTCTGGGCCTTGTTGGACAT